>NZ_CBCUCO010000001.1:0-393407 GCF_965152625.1 Candidatus Nitrospira salsa | reverse complement strand
GGTGAACTGGCTGTAAGTCACGCGACAACAGTCGAGGGTGGAAATCAACAGGCCGGGAGGGGCATCTGCCCCTTCCGGCCTGTTGTGTTATTGGAGGTGTCCAAGTCCAGATTGATGAGGAGGGAAGCCACGGTGCTGGAAGGCCTTACTGTCCCTGAGGTTTCGACATATGGAATGTGAATATATTTGACTAAGTAAATATCTTGTTTTTCGAATCCGGAGAATATAGCGAATCAAAATAAGTTTCAGCTGAGGCATATCAACTAACCTGCGCGATTGCTCGCTAGAAACATTGGAAGCTTATACCCGCTTGGATTATAGCGAATACAAATACGTTCCAGCTCAACCATGAGGACTTTCAACGCGATATCCCATGTGTCAAGAGTACGAAAAATCATTGAATCGGCTACAACTGGCAATGATTGACGTTTTCTCTCACGTATTGGATCGCAATATTGTCCAAGTTGGCGCTTGATCGTTTCGGTATAATTGAAACGGCTATATGTTGAATTTCCTTTGATTCAACATTTATGAATTTCTATCTATGAGGCAATGAACCTTCTAAGAAATACGATTCAAAAGAGCATCAGTTAGATATTAGTTTAGACCGAGGGTGAGGAACAAAAAAGTTTTTTAAAAGAGCGAACTTTGTCTGAAAAATAGAAAATACAGGTAGATATTTTCAGGAATCAATGGTAATTTGAAAACAAGGTTGTCTTCATTCAAACTTATACATTAAGACTGTGGTGGAGGTGTCTGTTAACGCTGACATTCCTTTTGCAGCTCAGGCCGTTCGCTTCGACGAGATACTAAAATCTGGCACGATTCCTCAAATTTATCTTGTCAGCGACTATATCGCGCAGCAGTGGGTTGAACGCTTGGTGCATTACGTGTTGAGTGTTCCTGGGACTAGCTATTCAATGCCTCAACTTGCGGCATTATTAGAACAGCTCGATCCCAAAAACCAGGTGTTTTTCTTTAAACGGCTTAAGGAAACAAGCCCTGATAGCTTGAAGCACTTTGCTCCATTATATTATGGGTTTATGGCTGAATTTCACCCTTTGTTATTTACATGATGGCATTTCATGTTTAGGCTAATATACGTAAATAAATTTTGTAAGTTTCATACAAGATGCCGTAATGTTCTAAGTGAAAAGTAGATAACGACAAATCGAAATGTGCATATGGAAATGTGAATCGATAAATCTGAGAGTTTATAAGGTGGGAGAATAGGAATGAATTCAACTTTACACAAGGCGGTTTCAAGTTTTTATAATCTTATTTATGAGGGCCAGGCATTTGCGAGTAGCATGGGTAGAATAGATGCTGCCGATCAGGAGCGATATTTTGGGCGTGTCGAGGGTTTAAATTGGGTGCTCGATCGCTGCCAAGAAATAGAAGATGTTGATGTGAATTTGACAACAGCATCACTTCAGAAACTTCTGGGAGACGTAAAGTCAGACCTTGAGCATGAACTTTCCATTCAACGTCGTGAAAAGGGGAGAAGAGCTGATGGACGTGAGGAAGCGCTCATTTTTGTCAGCGACTACCTTACAAGCCTTATTACCGCGACTGGAATTGAGTTAAGTAAGAGTCCTGTCTGAAAAACTGGGGGATATTACGTATTTTGCGGTTGCATCTTGCCCAGTATTCTGGGTTAGGATAGATGAAAAATAGTCTTCAGCATGGATGACGCAAAAAATAAAAAAGCCGTCCGAGAGTGGATTATTTTTGCGTTATGTCTTGGTCTTGGTGCACATGTCACCTTAGGGTTGGTGATACATGATGCCGAAAATTGGAAGCCGCAAACCTCTGGGATGTATGGCCTTCTTATCAGTTTAGCCATCTATGTTATGGTACAGGTGGTAAGGTCGATCTGGTGGATCGTGAAAGGCGAATCAACGGAAGAAAATTTTGATTAACGATTTCACTGTCGTTGATCTAAACAACCAGTCATGCGCATGGTGGCAAGCGTTATATTCACGGATTGTCATCTAAGACAATCCCTTCTTCAATCAGCATAATTGGAATTTGGTCTCGAATCGGGTAAAGAATTTTTTTATCTTCACGAATGAGACCACCATCGAGCTCTTCCTTTACTTGTTGTCCTGCCTTATTAAGAACTTTTCCATTTCCAATCCCTGTATTTAACCGTTGAATAAGGTCATCATCGGCTAGGGCCACGTTCAATTTTGTTTCTGGACAGCAGAGAATAGCTAAGAGTCCAGGATCAATCGTTCCTTTATTGGCGTTAGCCTGCTGTTCGTCCATTACGTACTCCTTTATCGAATTCTGTCATATTGAAGGGTTCACAAAATGTATCACTCTCTTTGAAAAGACACAAGAGTTCAAAATTACGGGATCCATCTGACGAGTTGGAGCATTCGCGAGTATGTCTTTTTCTCAAAACTTCGGTACGGTTGGGTGAATGAATTAGGCTAATCTGCTACAGTGAATAGGCCACGAGATAATAAGCCATGTTACAAACGTTTTCCTCACAACTTCAGCGGTACTTTTGGACGGGTTTATTCATCATTATTCCAGCCTGGGGGACGTTTTTAATCTTATACACGTTGTTTGATGCGCTCGATCACATGACCGTGGATGTTTTTCAGGCCGCGTTCAATGTTAAGGTTCCTGGGTCTGGGATTGCCTCGTTTGCGATTCTGGTGTTACTTGTTGGAGTGGGTATGACCCACTTTGTTGGGCATCGCATCCATACTCACATTGAAGAATCCGTTGCAAAAGTTCCTTTAGTACGAAGTATCTATCACACGTTAAAAAGTATGGCTGATGTCATAAACTTTAAAGAACGTTTTGGTCAAAGCAAAGTGGCCATGTTTCCCTTTCCGCGAGAGGGACTCTGGGGAATCGGATTTATTATGGGCTACGCTCCGCGGTGGTTGCAGGTGTCTCATGATGATGCGCTAGTTATGGTCTTTGTGCCGACGGCCATTCATCCGTTTACCGGCTATTTAGCCTTTATTCCGGAGCATAAAATTCAACTCATTGAATTACGTCCTGAAGAGGCGATGAAGTTAGAGTTCTCAGCCGGACTCTATCGTCCATCTCCTGGATGGCTCAATCCACCCTCACACTCGGCCTAAGTTTCAATCAATTGGTTGTGATATTGTGCAGATGAATGTCCCCCAACACGAGAACATCTTGATTCGAGATGCTCTCCCGTCGGACTTGAACCTTCTCGTAGAATTTAATGCCGCAATGGCGTTGGAAACTGAAGGACGAAGCCTCGACCAATCCGTGCTTCAAGCTGGCGTCCGGGCCATATTTGAACATCCTGCACGCGGATGTTATGTGATGGCTGAAGTGCAAGCAGCGCCATCGAGACCGGTCGTGGCTGGTCAGTTGCTGATTACCTATGAATGGAGTGATTGGCGAAATGCAAATTTTTGGTGGATACAAAGTGTCTATGTCCATCAAGACTGGCGGCAGCAAGGAGTGTTTCGTGCGTTGTATCAATATGTGTACGAGCAAGTTCAAGCGCGTCGCGATGTGTGTGGTGTGAGGTTATATGTTGAACAGGATAATGTCACCGCACGAGCCGTGTATGCCAAGATGGGTTTGGAACTCACGCCGTATCGAATGTTAGAACGTGACTTGATGGCACCTCCCAAGCTTGCAGACTCTCAACATGTTCCATAGTGATATCGTTCTTTTTCCAATTCATGGACAGGCAGAATATGTGCTTGCTAGTCTTCCTATTTAAATAACCCGTTTCCGAGTAAAAATCCCATGCAGTATCATGTTGCTGTTTCTCAAGAATCCAATGTCGAAAAAGCTGTGGCAGCGTTGCACGAATCGACTGTTCAGTCGTTAGGACAGAAATCTCCTGACCTGGCGTTTCTCTTTTTTTCATCACTCTTTTCGGAAGAAGCGAATGCCTTACAGGCGTTAGTTCAGGAAAAGATCTCTCCACGACATTTGGTGGGCTGTATGAATAATGGAGTGATTGGTAACACGGAAGAATTTGAAGAGCAGCAGGCCATCATCTTGTGGTCCGCTGTGCTTCCGGATGTCACCATGACTCCGATTCGATTGACGGCGTATGAACATGACGGGCGCCTTTCTCTGAAAGGTTGGCCCCAAGATTTTCAATCCCACACTCAGAGGCCATACTTTTTCCTTTTGGCTGATCCTTTTACGACTCCCATTGACGAGGTGTTCGCCTCAATCGATCAAGGCTCTCCAGGATCTTTGGCTATAGGAGGTATTGCGAGTGGTGGAACCGATAGTGGCGAAAACCGACTCATGCTCAATCAGGATCTCCATGACAGTGGAGTCGTGGGAGTGGCCCTAAGTGGACAAATCGAAGTTCGTACGGTCGTTTCCCAGGGGTGTCAACCAATTGGGGAACCGTATGTTGTGACAAAGTCGGAGCGAAATATCATCTATGAATTAGGTGGGTTGTCCATGTTAGACCGACTCAAAACGACGATACAAGATCTACGTGATACGACGAGTGAGCATGTGTCGCAATCGCTTCAAGTTGGTCTCGTCATGAACGAATATCGTGGAAAATTTGAACGGGGAGATTTTCTCATTCGAGACCTGATGGGGGCCGACGAAAAGTCCGGTGGGGTGGCCATCTCAGATATTGTACATGAAGGACAAACACTCCAATTTCATCTTCGAGACGCCACGGCTGCCGATGAGGAATTACAAACGCTTATAGAAGAAGACTATCGAACTCATATCGATCGGCCCGCGCAAGGCGCCTTGCTTTTTAGCTGCAACTGTCGAGGGACACGATTATTTCAAGAGCCAAATCACGATGTCACAGTGATACGAAAGCAGATGGGGAATGTTCCCATTGCCGGGTTTTTTGCTGGAGGAGAAATTGGACCGGTCGGCGGAAAAAACTACCTGCATGGCTATACCGCGAGTGTTGCCCTATTTTGTGAACCCTCAAAAGCGAATTCGTAATCATTCCAATTATTCACGTTGAATACGGAAAAAAGGAGAACGCGTATGTGTAGAACATTGAGCAAAAAAAGCCTCATGATATTTATGATGAGTGTGCTGTTGTGTAGCCTTGGTACGGTCGTTCAGGCAGCCGATGAAGGAAAAGTTGTGACGACTGAATCTGGGCTGCAATATGTGGATGTCGTTCCAGGTGACGGACAAGAAGCGAAAAGTGGTGATGATGTGGTCGTGCATTACACGGGAACATTAACCGATGGCACGAAATTTGACAGTTCCAAAGATCGAAATGATCCGTTTTCCTTTCCTCTTGGCGCTGGGCAAGTCATCAAAGGATGGGATGAGGGGGTCGCAGGGATGAAAGTTGGCGGAACGCGTCAGCTCATTATTCCGCCGGATTTAGGATATGGCGCACGAGGGGCAGGTGGAGTCATTCCTCCCAACGCGACGTTGAATTTTGATGTTGAGCTTCTCGAAGTCAAATAAAATAAAAGGTCACGAGCGATCTCACGTATGAAAAAAACGCCATTATATGAAGCCCATCAGAGCCATGGGGCCAAGCTTGTGGACTTTGCAGGCTGGTCGATGCCATTGCAGTATTCAGGCGTGATCGATGAATATCATGCGGTCCGACAACACGCCGGGCTGTTCGATGTGAGTCACATGGGCCGTCTCATGTTTTCAGGGGAAGGGGCGCTCGACTTTTTACAATGGGTCACGACCAACGATGTCGACAAATTAGCAGTGGGTCAGGCGCAGTATTCGATGGTCTGCAATCCAGAAGGCGGGATCAAGGACGATGTGTTTGTGTACCGTACTGATTCACATGAGTATTTATTGTGTGTGAATGCGTCCAATCGAGAAAAAATCAGCCAATGGTTATCTAGGCAGCAAGACAAAAGACAATATAACTTCACGTTAGAAGATTGTTCAGCTGAGATGGCACAGTTGGCCCTGCAAGGGCCTCAGTCCAAAGCCATTTTACGCGATATTCTACAAGATGCATCTCTTGATGAACTCAAACCGCGCTGGTGTCTGAATGCCACGGTATCAGGTGACAATGTCTTGATTACGCGAACAGGATATACCGGAGAGCTTGGGTACGAACTATATCTGTCAGCAGAACGGGCTGCTGAATTGTGGCAACGCCTCATTAAGGTAGGAGAACCGCATGGGTTAAAACCCGCTGGGCTCGGCGCACGTGATCTGCTACGCCTTGATATGGGGTATTTTCTGTATGGAAATGATCTCACTGAAGAAACGACGCCAGTTGAAGCCAGAGCAGAATGGGTCGTCGGATTTCAAAAACCGGAATTTATCGGTTCCGCTGTTCTAAAAAAACAAAATCAAGATGGTCCTACTCGAAGGCTGGTCGCGTTTGAGCTGCTCGAAAAAGCCGTTCCCCGCCATGACATGGCCATCTATGCCAAGGACGAACAGATTGGACAAGTCAGTAGTGGAAACTTCTCGCCCACACTTCAGAAAGGGGTCGGGTTAGGATATGTTGCGCCGCAACATTCGAGTGATGGAACACCGATTGAAATTCAGGTGCGTGGCAAAAAAGTTCCTGCGATGGTGGTGAAGCTGCCATTCTACAAACGAAAATCGTCCACATAACGTTCCCGTACATCAGCTCGTAACTCATGAATGTCAAGCACATCTATTCAGGAAAGTTTCTCACCTACAATATTGATACCGTTACACTCCCCAATGGAGCGACCGCGGAATTAGAAATGATTCGGCACCCCGGTGCGTCAGCTGTTGTTCCGGTGAAAGACGATGGGACGGTCATCCTGATTCGTCAGTTTCGTCATGCGGCGGGTGGGTTTATCTATGAAATTCCAGCCGGGAAGTTGAATCCCGGGGAAGATCCGCTCGATTGTGCCAGTCGTGAATTAGAAGAAGAAATTGGGTATCGAGCAGAAAATCTGGAATTACTTACAAGTCTCTTTACCGCACCAGGATTTACGGATGAAGTGATCCATGTTTACAAAGCGACCGGCTTAGTAAAAGGGCAGCAGCAGCTTGACCAAGATGAAGTCCTTGAAATTCTCGAATGGCCAATGGACAAGGCTATTGCTGAAATCAAGAATGGCACGATTCGTGATGCGAAGACGATGGTGGGGCTGCAGATGGTGTATCTAGCGACGAAGCGCTAATCAATTGAACCAATTCTGCTCCCCATATTTTTCTTCTAGATCTACAGTCAGCCTTCATTCCCCTATTGTGCTTTACCTTGAATTATTTGGAGCCGATTAAGAAATTCAAGAACTGTGTTGGAGTGACGATTGAAATATGACGAAATGGATTCAGGACCAGCAAATCTTTATCGCCTGAAATCACCTGAGATGCATTCCCGCTGACAGCGAGTTCGAGAAACTTCTCATCTTTTGGGTCCCGACAGCTTTGAATTTTATCCGTGACTTTTATGAAAGTTGCTGTTTGAATTAGTGTCCGAAGAAACTCTTCTCTCGTTTTCTTTTTCAAATAGCGGTCAAATTTGTCACGACGAAGAATCTCTGCTAATTCGTCCGTTACTTCTGTGGAAAGAAGTAATTCCCCACAAGACAAAGCTAACTGAAGGGCTTTCCTCGGATTGCGCTCATCGAATAACAGTGCACTGACAATGGTATTGGTATCAAAGACAAAGCGGAGCTTAAGGCTCATCTAGAATTTCTTTCAATCCATCCTCCATCAGACCAGATTTTCGAGCTTCTTTACTGGCCTCACGCATAATCTCCTCTAGTGAGCGTGATGGTTGAGCTGTTTCACTCAATTTCAAGCTGAGTAAAGCATCAAGTTTAAGACGTTCTTGTTCTGATGCAGTCTGGTAAATATTGGCAGCCTTAGGAGTCACGCGAATAGTAATTTCTTGGGTTTCCATATGCTTGCCCACCTTATCGAGGTATCCAAGATTGCTTCGAATGTTCTTCCGCATTTCGTTTTTTGGGATTAGATAAAATTAATTTTGCCATCTCCCAATTAATGAATTGGGAACGTCCTTCGGCAAGTCGTTGTCGGCGTTCATTTAATATGTCCTTGTGCCAGGTTGGGGACTTAACAACCTCAGTAGTATGGGCAAGATTGTCCCAGAGAGATTCTATTGCTGCCAGTTTATCCCGAAGAGTCATGTTCTTGAGAGGTAGGTTGTAAGACATACTTGTAGTATATCTCAGTGCAGAATGGATGCAAACACTTCAGTAGAAAGGTTTATCTATGAATTTCCAACTGGGAAATTGTATCCAGGAGAAGACCATCGAGACTGCGGAGGGTGAGAATTAGAAGAAGAAATTGATTATAAGCCAGAAAGCTTGGAACTATTCACCAGCATCTTCACCGCTCCTCCTGGGTTCACAGATGAAGTCCTGAGATTCTCGACTGGCTACTGGACAGGGCTATTGCTGAGATTAAAAATGGGACCATCCGTGATGCCAAGACGATGGTTGGGTGGTAGATGGTGTATTTATAGGCTACTACATGCATTTTCCAATAATTTATTCAGCGGTTCTTCGCACTGCTTCCTGGAGAACAACTTGAACGTGGACAGGTGTGGGAGTCGCAAGAGTTTGATATTCCGTTCGCTGTCATAATCTACAATCTCTGCCTTAATAGTTCCCCAGCCAGTATTCATCCCTTGCCGTTGTATCTGCTGACAATTAAAAGCTTTTGGAATTATTGTAGAAAGACGTGAAAACGTGTCTTTATCTATACATATAATGAGTTTGGGACGTACCAGCATAAAAACATTCATCCAGAGATTTTCGCCAAATACCAATGATTCAGGCCTATTTTTTAAATCTTTTAATCGGGGAGATCGAAAGGGAATGAAGTACCCAATCAAAGATTTTTCAATAAGTTCGCTTCCGGATATAGACGAATTAGTATGTTCTGAGATTTTGACGAATAATCGCTGAACTTGAATTTGTAAATGACTAGCACCAGGAGCTTTATTGTGCCAGCTCTCCACTAGGTAGGAAGATCCTGATTCGCAACTCGCCGTAGGATGATCGTTAGGGATAGTATTTCCAGCAGGATTGGATGTAATGAGTGCGATGGCTGGATCTTGTCTTAGTACGTCTCGCGACACATTTAAAAATCTCCAGCCCAATTTGTGTCCCAATCGTTTATAGGCACGATCAATGTCTGAAACAAGTTGTTCGAATGAGATGCTCATTTGTTTCGATGAAGACTAACGCCTACAGCAGGGGGATAAGCGAAGCATGGTCAGGCTGATTACAAATGATTATGTTTAGAATGCTATTACCAAGGTAGGAGATATAAGCATAAAAACAGAGACTATTCGCGATGCAAGGACAATGGTTGGGTTGCGCAGGGTGTTTCTTACTAGCTGTAGTTATTAATAAGTAATCCTGCCCCTGTCATTTTAAAAACGATTTACGGTTTTTTTTATATTTAAACATTGGCAGTTAAAGAAAACTTTTCTCAAGATATCCTGACAAGGTTTATCCAGACTGCGTAACAGCTGCCTTCGATTGGGAAGAATGGCATTGAAGTCTTGAGGTCACGTTATACAGGAACATATACAGCCCAAGTAAGCCTTGTTTTGCTTCAACTGGGTTCACATCTGCGTGCACCCCTTTTGACGCAACATCATTCAAACGTCGTGCGAAATTAGCTAGATACTCTAACTCTGAACGCAACAAATCACGTGATGATGAGTTGTCAAATGTTATTGCAATATATTCTTGTAACCGATTGAGATACTGATCATTGCCAAGATCCCGTTTTATGCCATCCTTACATTTAACCATTTCTTTTTTAGGCGGATATAAGAAGTCGGCGGATGCTTTAATTGCGCGGCGGACTTGTGTCAGCAGCAGTGAACAATCTTCGAGGTCGTTTGAGTCGACAAGCTCTGCAGCCTTGTTAAGTTTCGTATAAACATCCTCTGAGTGGGATTTTAGGTAATTGTTTACGTCAGTGTGAATTTGAGCGAGAAAGCTTTGAGACTTATTTTTCGCTTTTAACTCACATTCGATGCGGATGGCATAGTCTAAGCAGCGTGTTTTAATTTGTTGTTTAACCGTTTGTAACGCCTTTACTCGAAGTCTAATTGTAGTTTTCTGATTTGAGTACTCATCAGCAAATGCAGCTGTGTCATATACACCCATGCCAGTAGGAACCTGCATGTCAGTGATTGTTCTATCCCACAGCTCAAGTTCGGATTCAATCTCCGATATGCCTATTGTAAGAACATCTTTTTTTTTCGCCGTTGGGATTTTCGCCAAGACTAAAGTTAAGAGTGTGTGTATCAAGCCAGTATATAAGCGAATGTTCCCAAAAGAATTTCTGAGCATCCTGCGTTAGGTGGCTAGTAGTGTTATATACTATGCGCATGCACTCGTCCTTACTCGGATTCATCTCTCGAAGAAATACTGCAGCGTAAAGAAAATCCTGACGGTTTCGAGCCATGCGTAGACATATCATGACAGCCTTGTCTACGTGATCGTTCTCTAAGTGGTCGTAGATACGTTCGATTGCAGTGAAGTAGTCCATAATCCTGCTTATATTCCGACTCGAAATAGAACGTCAAAATACATCGTGATTTTCTGCCATAAACTTGAAATATGCGAGACTTTTACAATTTTGTCAACGATTTGCTATAAGACGCAGTATCAATTTAGCTAGGATTGTGTTGAACCTTGGTCATAATCGGCAACAGCCGAACAAATAGAAGTGTTGGAGAACACGGAATATACAAGTGACATTGCTATTTCCTGATATTAAGGTTCTCCACACCAAAGATTTTTCTGGAGGGTGACCTACATGGCGACGTTATAGCCGATTCAATGAACTTCCGTACCCCTGACACGTTGGATACCGCGTAGAAAGTCTTCATAGTTCAACTAGTATTTATTTGAATTCGCTATAACCATTCGAATTCCGGATGACACGCATGCCCGTCTTCGTCGATTAGCACGACACCGCAAGGTGAGACTCAACAAACTGGTTGAAGAACTTTCCACTGCAACTTTGGCTCAGTTTGACGCAGAAGTACGATTCCAAGTACGGGCTCAACGAGGTTCATCTCAAAAGGGGCTTCGAATTTTGGATAAGCTTGAGAAGTCTAGTTTGAAGAAAATCCCCAAACGGTGAAAAGGAAACAATTAAAAGTTGAATGTGGTGAGTGCAAGCGACCTAGGACACGATAGTTCAGTGGGCCAATGGCCTACAGTCAACTATCTCTTAATTTAAAATAGCGGGTGCATTGAAATTGGCATTATAGGTGTCCTAGGCCACGGTAGTTCCGTGGGCCATGTGTGATTTGTAGGCAGTCTATGTTGGTGTGTGGTTTTCTTTGGTGACGGATAATAAGGTGTGCCTAGGCCACGGGAGTTGAAGGTTGCTTGGCTACTGTGCCTGAATTTTTGTTGTAAGTTTACCAGCTATTCAACGTTTTACAGGTGTCCTAGGACACGATGGTTGGACAGGCAAGGGCATTTGGCAAGGCATCTTTATTTAATTATTGGGACTGCAAGTTGGTGTTGCGATTACAGGTGTCCTACTAAGTAAGTCGCTTGGCTAGGCGTTGAGCCACGCGGGTCATGGCGGTGGAGCGATCGGCGGGATCAAGGAAGACATTCAAGATGTAGATGTTCTTTTCATCGGATATGGCAGTCTTCAAGCCTTTGACTAACTCCTCGTACGTGTGGATGAGCAGGCCGACTCCCCCGCCGATTAACTCACAGATTTTTTCATAGTGCCATTCTTGAAGGTCATTAAACGGACCTTCGAGAATTTCTCGTTCGGTGGTATACCCATGGTTATTGAGTACGATGACGATGGGAGCTTGTCCGTGACGAAGGCACGTGCTCAACTCTGTTCCGGTCATTTGAAAGGCGCCGTCTCCGACAAGGACGACGATTCGTTTCGAGGGATCGGCAAAGCCAGCGCCTAATGCCGCAGGCATGCTGAACCCCATGGAGGTGTAATAGGCCGGAGAAAGAAATTCAGCACTTTCATGAACGTGAAGATCAGCAGATGCAAAAAGCGATTCTCCCACATCGGCGATGACTAAATGGTTTTCTGTTAACAGACCGTCGAGATGACCAAAAAGGCTGTGTAAGGTGACCGGGGTTAATGGAGCTGGCTCTTTAAAGAGCAGCGGATCTTGTTTGGGTAATGGTCGTGCTGGGAATGAGGGGAGGGGAGCAGAAGACAGGGCTCGCACAAAGTCTTCAAATCGAACATCGTCATAGCGGTGATGTTTGATGATGATGGCATCAGCAGTGGCATTAATCGTTCTTCCCGAGGCTAACAATTTGGTGTGCACCTTAATATCATCAATATCTGTGAGAACCGTCCCCATCGTCAGGAGACAGTCGGCTTCATCGACAAATGCCAGAACTTCCTCACGACCGACCAATTCTCCATAAACTCCAATGTATAATGGGTGATCTTCCTGAATAACCGATTTGCCTAAGAGGGTTGTGGCGATTGGTACATGCATGCGTTCAACTAATTGACGTAAATCATTCTGAAGGCCAAATCGATAGATTTCAGCACCCGCTAAAATGACGGGACGTTCGGCGTTGGCTAATATTTCCCGAACTTCTCCAACGGCTTCTTTCAGTGCGACTGGATCACTTGAACATTCCGTTTCTTGAGGAACCGTGACTGATTGCACTTTGACTGGCGCCAGCACCATATCGCGAGGAATTTCCAAATAAATCGGTCGTTTATACCGTCGCAAGGCCTCGAGGGCTCGATCAATCTCATGTTCTGCCGTTGCGGGATCATCGAGAACCACAGAGGCGACCGTGATCTTGTCAAAGATTTCACGTTGAGTAGTATGGTCCCGAACCATATGATGCAGAAAGGGAGTTTGAATGCGTTCCGCTGCCCCGGGTGACCCGGAAAGCACGACGACCGGTGATCGTTCTGCATAAGCACAAGCGGTGGCATTCACGATATTCAATCCACCCACACAATAGGTGACGCAAACCCCGCCAATGCCCCGAATCCTGGCATACGCATCGGCCGCAAATCCCGCACAATCTTCACGGGTCGTCCCGATTTGCTGAATGGGCGATTCCTCAATCAATTGGTAGAGCGTCAAGATATAGTCACCGGGAATACCAAAAATGTGGTCAAGACCAAGGTGATGCAACCGTTTGAGCAGGAGAGAGCCAATCGTTTCTGTCATGGGTTTGTTTCCTTTGTTAACCATTTACTTAATTATACCGAAAAAGATTACAAAGGATGAAAAAATCCGTCTATCCTGGTAGACCAGTTTCAAGGCAGGTTACCAGTCACAACGAGCATATTTTCATTTTCAGCCAGTGCGGTTCGCCATCGAGTTCTTTCGGGAGATGCCAGGATGATAGTTGATTCCGTAATGATTGCAAAGGTTGTCACTGTGGAAATGGATGACAGTCTTGAGTATGTGAGAGGGATTTTTCTGAAAGCCAGCTTTCATCACCTCTTAGTCAGTAGTGAAAACTATTTGGAAGGGGTGATTACTGAAAAAGACCTCTGGCAAGCCTTGAGTCCCTATGTCGGAACATTTTCCGAAACGGACCGTGATTTAGCGACCTTACAGAAACGCGCGCATCAGATCATGCGAAGACATCATCCAACGGTGTCACGTGAAATGACGATTGAAGACGCTGCGCACCTCCTTCTCGATAAAGATATTTCCTGTCTTCCAGTCGTCAAGCAAGGCGGAATCATTGAAGGCATTGTCACCTGGAAAGATATTTTCCGCGCCATTCTCTCCCAGTCACATCAGTAGCAGACTTTCTCCATCTAAATCGTTTTGTTTCGATCGGAAAATGATCATTCTTGTCGAGGTGTATCTCTTTCGACCCTTCATATATCCAAAGTGATATCTCGCTCCAGCATGGTGTGACACATCTTGGTGTTTTTTAAGAGCGGCATTATTGAATATTTCTCAAGCCATCCTACACACCCATCACAGTGGAACGTTGACTCCAAGTTGGTGCGAACTTTGCTCACATTAAGATTAGGTACAAAGAGAATGCTGATGAAGCACATGAATCTTCACTTAGGGGTCGATACGTTGAGCATTTCTTGAACAGGTTATTTTTATGGCCTATCGTGTGAACGGGGAGGGATGGCATATGGCATGGGAATTCATTGGAGCTGGACTGTATCTGTTGGGTGTCTTGACGGTGTTTGTGATGACTCTGACAAATTCTCAATGTCCCGGTTCTAACGAGGACTCAGAAAAACCTGAGTCAAAATCAGATGAGGTTGATTACAAAAAAGCGGCATAAGCCAATAATACTGCCGTCGTAATGATCGCAGGGGCATGGTGTCCGTGAAACGAATATGTGAGAAAATTGAAATATTATTTTTGGAATATTTTTTGCTCAACTAAGGTTGTATGGTGCGAGTAAGTCATAGAACCTGGGCTGGGTAGAACCATTCGGAACTGCAGTGACGGTTCCAGAGGCATCTGTTAGGAAATGGATGGAATGAACTATCCAGCGTACCAGGGTTTCGTTTCAGGATGTTTTCGGATGCCTGCTCAAACATATTTTTAATGATGCCTATTGCACTATCATTCGTGCCGACTTACCGAGGCCTGATAAGAGAAACATTCAAATTGGGCAAATTTTCACAACTGAATACACTGAACGAATAGGAAAGGAAAACCTTTACGAGTCTACACATTCACGTCACAATGGTGGGTCTATCATCCACGCTCAACACTTACCTCTCTAATCAGAGAGACAGAGAAGGAGCCTGACGCATGAACTGGAAGGCATATATTTACACCGTAGGTAGAGAAATACGACGATACCGACGACAAAGATTTTTAGCATTTCATGTTCATAATTAAAGGATTGGGTTTTTTTACACTGTCTTTCTTACGCTCACAAGTGGAGCTATTGTCAAATCTTGGGTATGACTTCCTTAGGCGGCCTTCCTGGTGACTGCTTCTCCATCGACGAATATGATGCCCTCAGTAATCTGGACGAGCCGCTGATAGCCTCGCAACCGTCGCCATGTTTTTTCTGCACAGCGCACCAATTGGAAAGCCATGGTTAACGCGGTCGTTCGAGACAGACAGCCTCGTGTTTTGGCGGTGCGTAAGCGCACCGTGGCAAAGGTTGATTCAATCGGATTTGTCGTTCGAATATGCTGCCAATGCTCGGCTGGAAACTGATAGAAGGCCAGCAGGGCCTCTTGGTCCTTCTGTAAACAGTCGGCGACTTTCGGGTATTTCGCTTCATAGGTCTGGATCAATCCATCAAAGGCCTTGGTCGCTTGAGCTTTGGTGGGGGCCATCCAGATCTCGTGGAGCCCGGCCTTGGCTTTCGCCTGCAAGCTCTTCGGCAGTTTATTCAACACGTTGGCCGTTTTATGCACCCAACACCGTTGTCCCTTGGTCGAACCATAGACTTGAGGTAGGGCTTTCCAGAATCCCAAGGCACCATCGCCCGTCGCCAAGTCTGGCCCCATGGTCAAGCCACGGCGGTGGAGATTGAGGAGGAGGTCCTTCCAGGATTGCTCGCTCTCTCGGATCCCATCCTCTACTGCAACCAGCTCTTTATGCCCATCGGCCGTGGCCCCAATCACCACCAAAAGACAGGGCGAGTCCTCCATGCGTACATTTACGTGCAGACCATCCACCCAGAAATACACATACCGCTTCCCCGTCAAATCTCGCTGCTGCCACACTTCCCACTCGTGCTGCCAGCCAACTTTCAACCGACACACCGTGGCCGGGGAGAGCCCCGTAGGATTACCCACAAGGGTCCGTAAGGCCGCGGAAAAATCTCCGGTCGAAATCCCCTTCAAATAGAGCCACGGAATCAACTCCTCTAGGCTCTTGCTCCGCCGAAGATAGCGAGGCCGGATCGTTGAGGTAAACGCAATGCGATCGGTCTTCGGAATCTTCCGTTGATCACGGATTCGTCGGCCTCGGATCGGGACGCCCCCAATCCCCGTTTGAATGGTGCGTTCCGGCAAATAGCCATTCAGGACAATCATCTGATGCCCCTCGTCATCGCGGAGAGTCGCATGGCTAGCGAGAAATGCTCGAGCTTCCTCCTCCACCGCTTGAGTCAGAAGGTCACGTGCTCCCTTACGCAGCACCGCTGTCAAGGGATCCTCCGTATGCTCATCTTGATTCGTCTGCTCTACAACGTTACGCTCTTTCATGGCGTATCCTCCTTTTGTTTGAAAGGGTGGTGATCTTGCTCGATCACCAGGATACGCCGCCTTTCTCTTTCAGATCATCCCCAACTTTTTAATATAACTCTCACAAGTGGCAGGAAGATGGTGCTCTATACATAACCGAACTCCATAGAGGGAGTGTCTTTATGTCTGTACCAGACCCTTCTCACCCAACGTTGTTCTTATAGAACGGCACTCCATCTGTCTCACTTGATTTCTCCATATTCTTCGAGCCTTTTTGATCCTAATAGTTTTGGTGTGCTTCATTCAGTTCATTCCCTTCTTTTCACCAGGATCAGGATGTTATCTCTGATAGAAGGGTATTCGGAAAAACACCTAGTCTTCTGGTATAATCTCATTTATGAGCGTTCCAATAGATCGTTCAAATTATAAAGTTCGAAAAATTAGTCTTAAAGAGGAAGGACGAGATTCCGATCTCGCCAATCTGACTCCGAGTGAACGTGTTGCGCTTGTTTGGCCATTAACCGTCCAGGCATGGGCGTTTAAGGATGGAAAGTGGGATGAACCGCGACTTCGTCGAGATGTTGTTCGCACTCAACGAAACAGGCGCTGACTTTATGATCGTCGGGGCGCATGCGGTGGCGGCTCATGGACAGCCTCGTGCAACAGGTGACTTGGACATCTGGGTAAGGTCTACTGCAGACAACGCTGATCGGGTTTTTAGCGCTCTGAAGCAATTTGGTGCACCTCTGGCAAATCTCTCTACGAAAGATCTTTCCCATCCAAATATTGTGTTTCAAATTGGGGTCGCTCCTTCACGAATTGATGTACTGACTTCTATTACTGGTGTGGTCTTCGAGGAGGCGTGGAAGAATAAAATTGAGATCACAATTGAAGACCTCACGGTATTTTGTATTGGAAAGAATGACCTCCTCGTGAATAAAAAGGCCACAGGAAGGCCAAAAGATTTAGCTGATGTAGATTCATTAGAGAACTCTTAATTAAAGGCAAGCAGAACAATGGCTGACAAAGAATTTGTGTTGAATCTTGGGAAACTCATGGTCGCAGCGGCATGGGCTGATGGAAACCTGGAAGCGAAAGAAATTAACGCGTTAAAAGAGTTGTTATTTTTGTTGCCAGACATTTCCGGTGAAGAATGGATGAGGTTGGAGTTGTACATGGAATCCCCCGTCAGTGAGGAAGAGCGGCAGCAATTATTGACGCGAGTGTTAAACGGAATTGCGACGAATGAGGATAAGGCATTGGCGCTTTCGACCTTAGAAAAGTTAGTCCATGTGGATGGGGAGAAGAAGGAAGCCGAAGCCGCGGTGGTTGACACGTTGCGCCAGGACATTGACTCAAAGAGTACAGGGCTGTTGGCACATCTCGGGAATCCGCTTCGTCGTGCAATCAGTTCGCGGACGAGTCATTATGGAGATGACGTCGGACGAGAAAGTCGAATCGACGACTACATCAAAAATACGGTGTATTTCCAACTTGTGTCAGAAATGAAGGCGCGGGGTCTCACGCTCTCCTTACCAGAGGAGGAAATTCGGAAAGTATGTTTGGCTGCCGGCATCATGGCACGAGTGGCCTGGGTGGATAAGGCTTTCTGTGAACAGGAGCAAAATTCTATTGCCCGAGCCTTAGCTGTTGGCTGGAATCTTCCGGAAGATGAGGCTCAATTGATCATGGAAATTAGTCATCAGCGCATCATGAAAGGTCTGGATTTTGTGCAGTTGACGAAGGGATATTGTGCGCGAACGACGGTTGCAGAACGTCGAGCCTTTCTCAAGGGGCTGTTTGCGATTGCGAATGCCGCAGGGAAAACCTCAAGTGAGGAAATCGAAGAAATTCGTGCGATTTCTAAAGGCCTGGAACTTGGCCATCAAGAATTTATCGATGCCAAGCTCACCATCTCTCGTGAATATCGAAGCGGGCTCTAATTGCTACGGTTTTTCCTGACCACCTTCTAGTCGATCAATCACCGCTGCGCCAACGGCGTCACTCCAGACGTTCACTGTGGTTCGACATCGATCTAGAAACCAGTCAATGACTAAGATGAGCGAAACCCCTTCGATCGGGAGATCAACCGCTTTCAACACGATGACCATGGTGACCAACCCGGCCTCAGGAATGCCTGCCGCGCCAATGGCGGAAAGCGTGGCCGTAAGCAGCACGATAATGGTTTCCCCCAGTCCCAATTCAATCCCGTAGCTTTGTGCGATAAAGACAGCGGCCACGGCCTCATACAAGGCCGTTCCGTTCATATTAATGGTGGCGCCAAGCGGGATTACGAAACTGACCGTTCGTGGAGAGATCTGTCCTTTTTCAATGAGGCTGTCAATCGTTAACGGCATTGTTGCCGAACTGGAACTCGTAGAAAACGCGGTGAGCAGCGGGGCACTCATGACCTTGGCGAATACCGGTACTGATTGTTTTCCCAGAAATCGAAGCACAATGGGAAGCACGATCAACCCATGAAGAAGGAGTGCAAGAATCACGGTTCCAGCATAGGCTCCCAAGCTTTGAAGTTGCGGCCAAAACCCTGCAAACCCACCGGCTTCTCCAAGCCTGCCAGCAATCAGTGCGCCAATTCCAATTGGTGCAACCCACATTAAAAGGTGCACGATGCCCATAATGGCTTCGTTGATGCCCTCAAATAATCGAATGACAATCGTGCCTTTTTCCCCAATGGTGGTCAGAATTCCCCCAAATATTAATGAAAAAACAATCAGCGGAAGCACTTCCGTATTCGCCATCGCGGCAAACAAATTTTGGGGGACCATGCTTGTCAGAATCGTTTTTAATAACTCTCCAAGCGTCGTGGGCTTATCTTCCATGCGTTTCGAAACTTCCTGCGCCGATTCGGTGGTTGGCTCCAAGGCTTGGTGTTCCAATGGTGTGCCAGGATGGATAGCGAGTACCAGAATCAGTCCAATGGCGACGGCGATGCCCGTTGTTGTCATAAAAAACAGGATGGTTCGTCCGCCTAACTGCCCCAGTTGTCTCACATCACCCAGACTACTGACACCAACAATCATCGAACTCATGACCAGTGGGACAACCATGACAAAGAGAGCACGAAGAAACAGATCTCCGAGAAAAGAGACTGCTCGTCCGGCTTCTGGAATGAGTCCTCCCAGGAAGATTCCGCTTAGGATTCCGAGAATGATCAGCACAAGGAGTCGGTTCGAGGAATTAGAAGCCATAAATTTTGGAAGAACTTACAATGGAAGCATTCTCAGTGAGATGAGAATATGGAAATATGACGCTCTCAAATACGTTGTGAGAGCTGCTGAGTGTTTGTTGGAGCCCTGGAAGAGGCGATTCCATCTCTTCTCAGGTTAGGATTGAAAACTTTCCATGGGGGGGCAGGTGCAGACGAGGTTTCGATCGCCATACACATTATCGATTCGCGAGACTGCGGGCCAAAACTTTCTGGTGCGAAGCCAGGGGAGGGGAAACGCAGCCTGTTCTCGTGAGTAGGGATGATCCCATTCTGAAGAGGCGATTTGCTCAATCGTATGGGGAGCATGCTTCAAGGGATTGTTGTCTCGAGGAAGGTGACCCTCTTCAATCTCCGCGATTTCTTCTCTGATGGTCATGAGGGCTTCACAGTAACGATCTAATTCAGCTTTCGTTTCACTTTCTGTTGGTTCAACCATCATGGTTCCAGGAACGGGCCAGGAAATTGTTGGTGCATGAAAACCGAAATCCATGAGACGTTTGGCGATGTCTTCGACTTCAACTTCAGCACTTTTTTTGAACGGTCGCAAGTCCAGAATAAATTCGTGTGCCGATAACCCATTTTTCCCTGTATACAGCACGTTATAATGCTTTTCCAGGCGTTTGGCCATGTAGTTGGCATTCAAAATGGCTATTTGAGTGGCCTTGGTCAGACCGTCTGCACCCATCAGTGCGATGAAGGCCCATGAAATAGGCAGGATGCTTGAGCTGCCGTACGGCGCAGCGGCAATGGGACCTATGGCCTGATCTCCACTCGGATTATGAATGGGATGTCCTGGAAGAAACGGAGCCAGATGGGTTGCTACGCCAATCGGTCCCATCCCAGGCCCCCCACCGCCATGTGGGATACAGAAGGTTTTGTGCAGATTCAGATGACATACATCAGCCCCTATATCTCCAGGCCGACACAGTCCGACCATCGCGTTCATGTTGGCCCCGTCCATATACACAAGTCCTCCATGATCATGCACGACCTGACAGACTTCGCGAATGGTTTCTTCAAACACACCATGCGTCGACGGGTAGGTAACCATTAAGGCTGATAGAGTGGCCTTGTGTTGCTCGGATTTGGCTTTGAGGTCAGCAAGGTCGATATTCCCTTGTTGATCACAGGCTACGGGAACGACCTTCAGTCCGGCAATAACGGCACTGGCCGGATTCGTGCCATGGGCGGAAACTGGGATCAAGCAGACGTTTCTATTCGTCTCCCCGCGATGTTCGTGGTAGGCCTGAATAACCATGAGACCGGCATATTCACCTTGAGATCCGGCATTGGGTTGAAGAGAGACTGAGGCAAATCCGGAAATCTCTGCTAACCATTGTTCAAGCTGCTGAAAGACGGTTTCATAGCCCTTGGTTTGGTCTTGTGGCGCAAACGGATGAATTCTTCCAAACTCAGGCCAGGTGACGGGGATCATCTCTGCTGTCGCATTCAATTTCATCGTGCAGGATCCTAACGGAATCATGGAATGCACCAGCGAGAGGTCTCGATTCTGAAGATGATACATATAGCGAAGGAGTTCATGCTCAGCGTGGTACTGATTAAACACCTCATGTGTGAGAAATGATGTCGTGCGTGCATGAGGAGCCGGGATGCCAGGGTCGATATTTTGTGAAAGGTCATCCAGCGTAAATGGAAGATGTTCAGTTTTCGAAAATACTTGAAAGAGACGCTCGACTTCAGCAGGAGTCGTGGGTTCATCGAGCGACAGCCCATAGGTTCCATCGGTAAACGTTCGAAGATTAATGTGCTGTTTGCGGCAATTTTCTAAAATTTCTTTGTGAGACAGGTCTGACGACTTGATGTGAAGCGTGTCAAAACATAATTCATCCTCTACCTGACAGCCTAGTTTTCGAAGTCCTTCTGCCACGCAGAGCGTGAGAACGCGAATGCGTTGAGCCATTTGTCTCAGGCCTGCTGGGCCATGGTAGACCGCATACATGCTTGCAACATTGGCGAGGAGCGCTTGAGCTGTACAGATATTGCTCGTGGCTCGGTCGCGTCGAATATGCTGTTCACGTGTCTGAAGTGCGAGTCGATAGGCCACTTGTCCATGGGCATCCCGTGAGACGCCAACCATACGACCGGGCATCTGTCTTTTGTATTCTTCTTTGGTTGAGAGGAAAGCGGCATGAGGTCCGCCGAATCCAAGGGGAACACCAAATCGCTGGCTTGATCCTACGGCAATATCCGCCCCGAATTCTCCCGGTGATCGAAGGAGTGTGAGGGCAAGAAGGTCTGTGGCAACCACGACAAGCGCGCCAGCCTTATGCGCTTGTTGGGTGAGAGATTGATAATCTCGAACAAACCCCTTCGTGGTCGGATAGTGCAGAAGAATTCCAAAATATTGTGTTTCCTGCCACTGAATGTGCTCAGGATTTCCAATATGGACCGTGATGCCAAGGGGTTTGGCTCGTGTTTCAATCACGGCAATCGTTTGAGGGTGGCAATCTTCAGCGACGAAAAACATCATGTGATCTGATTTGCCAATCGCCCGGCACATGGTCATGGCTTCTGCGGCAGCGGTTGCTTCATCCAATAATGAGGCATTCGCCAAAGGCAATCCCGTCAGATCAGTCACCATGGTCTGGAAGTTCAAGAGAGCTTCCAGCCTGCCCTGAGAGATTTCAGCCTGATAGGGGGTGTATTGCGTATACCACGCTGGATTTTCAAGGATATTCCTGAGAATCACGGGAGGCGTAATGCAGTCGTAATAGCCCATACCGATAAATGATCGATTGACGAGGTTCTGGCTAGCAACATGACGTAATTCTTCAAGGACTTCTTGCTCGCTGCGATGGGCGTGGAGGGCAAGAGGTTGTTTCAGTACAATGTCTTCCGGAACTGTACTTTTTACCAGGGCATCAAGCGATGAGACTCCTACGGTCCCAAGCATCTCTTGGATGTCGGAATCTGTCGGTCCGATATGTCGACGGGGAAATGTATCAAGCAAAGCTAAATGGTGCTGGTTCTGATTATGTGACATGGTTGCCTATACTAAGCCTAGTTAAGTTGTCGAGATGCGAAGGAATGCATTATTTGCAATCCAGGGTTCTTCCTGAAAAGTTGAGATTCCGCGCATGGTTTAATCTGAATTCGAGGTGTGTGTCTGAAAACAAGAAAACGGTCATCGAACAGTTAGATCAACGTCATCAGTACGCATGGCACTAAAAAGGAACAGATGACCAAAAACCATAGAGATTTCCGTACATTGGTATCCCTGATTTCTCTTGACACAGGGTATCATGAACCTGAGCCTTCTGCAAAGGAATCTGTGGGCAGAGGAATGAAAGAAACGCGAAAAGCCTAGGGTTGAGGACATCACTCGAAGCCAGTGGAACCGAGGGGAATGATAGGTTGCCAAGAGCCTGGCTTTTGCGGTAGAGGAAAGACTCTGAAGTCATATTCAACGTCATTCTTCTTTAGTCTTTGAGGACTTTTTATGATTGTACTTTCAAATATTCAGACTTTATACGACGGGACGTCCGCGACCCAAGGCGCTATTCACGAACATGTTGACGTGTGGATTGATGATGGGAAAATTGAAGCGGTTCAGCCGCATACTCTCAAGCGTCCCAAGGGACCAACGGTGACACGGGTTGACTGTTCTCAATTTACGGTCACTCCCGGTCTTATCGATTGTCATGGCCATGTGACATTGTGTGGTATCAGTCGAGATGACTTTGAAAGAATGGGTGGACAGGAAGGTTTGATTTATGCCGAACGCGTTCTGTACACGACGCTGGTGAATGGTGGAGTGACCACCATGCGCGATGTCGGTGGCGCGACTCACGTGCTGAAACGTCTGGTCGATCAGGGAGTGATCATAGGTCCCAGACTTAAAATCGCCATTTGTATGCTATCGACGACCGGCGGGCATGCAGATTTTCTGGGACCTGACCGATGTTGCGGGCAGGTTCAAGCGTTGTGGCCTCCAGGACCAGGACGACCTTCAAGCATTGTCGATGGCCCATGGGCTTGCCGAAAACGCGTTAGAGAGATTGCGGCTTGCGGGGGTGATCTGGTGAAGATTTGTGCCAGTCCTGGGGTGGTTTCTCCATCGGACAAACTGGAAAATCGGGATTTCACGGCTGCAGAAATACATGCAATTTGTGAGGAAGCGTCAGCGCGCGGCATGTATGTTGCGGCGCATGCCCATAGTCAGAATGGCATCGCCTTAGCCATTGAACATGGGGTCAAAGATATTCAGCACATCTCCTTCATGGATGAAGAACTTGCGGAACGGGCTTACGTGAAAGGTTGTACGGTGACTCCGACTTCGTGGATTGGTCAGGCACTGACAGAAGCCGACGATCTCACGCCATTTGTGAAGCAAAAGGTTCAGCAAGTTGTTGAGGTTCATAGTCAGGCCGTCAAGCATGCTTTTAAAGGCGGGTTGAACATGCTTGGGGGGACCGATCCCATCCTTCCGGGCATGCATGGTCGAAATTATATGGAATTGGTTTCGTTGATGAATGATGGTGTGCCAGCCCTGTCGGCATGGCATGGCATGACCGGGTTAGCTGGCGATCTTGTCGGTGAACACGGAGTAGGGAAAATTAGAGCTGGAGCTCCAGCTGACCTCTTAGTGTGTCGAGCCAATGTGGTCGAGCAGCCGCTTCAGTTTGAAGAAGGCGTATTATTGGAAGTGATCAAGGATGGAGTGGCGTATCGAAGGGGGTTACCAAATTTTCCAAGCAAGACCTTTGATGGATGTGTGGCCGAAGCCTTGAACGTAAAAACGTAGAGAGGCCATTCATTCTGACGCACCGAGCAAAATATCATGCGCCGAGTGATTCTGTGTTGTAACCCGAAAGTGTTACGCTTCTGCGGCAGGTAAAGTGGGGGCCCCATCGGTCGGAGATTCGCTGGTTTCTTGCATATCGACGACTAAGTCTCCTTTTGGAGAGAAAAATCCTTGTGCGTCGATCTGGACGATCCCGTCGCAATTTTCTTGAAAAAATTCAAGAATCCACCCATTGAAGTCATATCCCTCGTCTGTCATATCATTTTTGGTCATTTGGATGGTGGCAATAAAGTGTGCTCGCGTCACGAATTCTCGAGCTATTTCACCTTCCATATGGTCGTGAGCGGAAAGGCGATTTAAGAAGGTAAACTTCTCTGTCTCGAAGACTTCTTTATATGTCCCCTTGTTTCGGACGCAAAAGAGCTGGAGAGGTTTTCGTTCACGATTGTACCCGATTGAGATATGGGTCCAGTCCCAGTCATCCAGGGCTTCAGGGTCCATTGTCGGGATGAGAGGTGTTTGGTTTTTCGCCTTGAGGAAATCCATGAGTAATTTGAGCGGTGGAGTCTCGGCACGCTGACAGAAGACTCGGGAGTAGGCGACGTCTTGTTTTGCAGGTTCTTCTCCACTTTGGGGAGAGGCAATAATTGGAAGCTCTTTAGCCATAATGCATATCTTTTCTTTACAATTTGATAATAATAAATTATAACTTTCTTTAACAGCTTTGTACTGTATCTCGCAACGAGGTCAGCCTGCAAGAGATGCCTCAGATCAAACAACCATCCATCAACTGTTGATTAGTAGAAAAATAGAAATGACGAGGACCTCAAAAATATGATTTCGACTGTGTTGACAGGGTATTGTGCATCCGGTACACTTCCGCCCCGTTACCTGTCTAAAGGGTATAGGCGTGCTTCATAACGCACGTACGTGTAACTTTCGCCTCTTTGTTCTTCTAGAAAAGGGGCATTCCTTCCACTTGGTAATATCATTACAAAGACAAAAGCTGGCGGATCACTGTTAATTAACATCTACTCTCGGGAGGAGGCCTGTATATGGGAAAAGCGATGACTAAGTCTCAGATTGCCGATCATGTAGCGAAGAAGGCTGACATTACGAAGAAGGTCGCGACGCAAATTCTTGACGACTTGGCGGAGTTGTCCTACAAGGAAGCCAAAAATTCATTTACGTTGCCAGGAATCGGAAAGCTGGTGCTTGCACACCGCAAGGCCAGAATTGGTCGAAATCCACAAACGGGTGAGGCCATTAAAATTCCTGCAAAGAAGGTTCTGAAGTTTAGAGTGGCCAAAGCTGCTAAAGACAAAATTTTAGGCGCCAAGAAATAGGGTTACGGTTCATTAGCCCCCTCCTAATGGCCTGTCACTCGACAAGAGTTATGTAAGGCGCTCATCAAAAACTATACGATGCTCAAAAGGGGCCACGCCATGTACGGCGTGGCCCCTTTTGTTGTTTATCGCGAAACCAAATAACTTTTGGCGATTCAAATAAACCAACTCAGTGCGAAACACCGCTTCATACGTACGGAAGGTTATCCCCGCATGGATGCTCTAACAGTAATTGATCTTGCATATCGCGTAGTGAATATCAAAATATAGCCATTTGGTATTCGACCGAGTCGGTATAACTGGAACGGCTATAACATCATACTTTTTTATCATGTTGAACGATGTTGTCGTCAGTAAAGTGATGGTGTCAGTCCACTCCTTCCCATCCCATCATGAGCCACAAGATTCACGACATCCCCTTCGTTGACCTTGGTGTCTTCACTGGCAATTCGCCGATTCACGGTGACCATCAGCTTCTTTTCCTTCAGTAATTGAAAGACGTCCCGTAGAGGTTTGCCTTGGTTTCGTATCAATTGCTTGACTGAAGTCGGCTCAGATATTTCACATCCAAGTGTTCGTTCACCTTCTATCGTTTGTAGTTCTCCCATCAATGCAATGGTGACCATAATGCGCTCCTGTTCAAATAATAAAACCGTCTAAAGGGGATAGTTGAAAAAAAGAAGACCGCGACTTGTCGTCTTCACTGGTCGTCAATATTCTCGTGAAGAGTCTCAAAATCTTTACAAATGGACATGGGTTTTTAGCCTTTCTGAGTTGTCTCGCCTTCTTCGGTCCAAAAATCTTTGCCTGTCTCCTATTTATGCTTCAACAGTGTACATGGTTGTTGTACGTTTTCATATTCGTGACTACGCGATCTATCTGTGACGATTGGTCATCTTGGACTCAAGCTAGGTGCCCAGCTATACTTCTAAGAGGTGGATGCTTCGTTGGCCGTTTCTAAATAAGGTCACGGGGCTGAGTCATTTACTTCAAAGACAGGATTCTCATGTATCGAATTATTATCATTCTCATCCTACTTATTATCATGTTTTACATGGTGCGTCGTGCCTTTCGCGATTGGAATAAAAGTGAGGAGACTTCTGGGTTATTAGGAAAGGATGCCATGATCCAGGACCCGGTTTGCAAGGTTTATATTACGGCTGATTCTGCTATTACGAGAAAAGTTGAAGATCGGACGTATTATTTCTGTAGCCACGAATGTGCAAACAGGTTTTTGCAAAACCATCCTTCCTGAAATTTTGAGAAATAACGTGAAGTGTCGTTCGTAAAGAGTGAAGCGCAAAAGAAAAACCAGAAGAATCTTCCTACGAAATACGTGCGACGAGATACGTTCTTTTCTTCCACGAGATACGTTTCACGAGCGACGAGGTACTCTTCTATCTAGGCGAGTGAGCCCCCGCATGAGGAACCCGATCCTGCCGTACAGCCATAGCAATGGGTCCCTGTCACAATGGGCCGATGTTCGAGTGTTGAAAGGTCAAAATTAGAGATCGTTGCGGGCGAGGGGGCTTGTGTGGTGAGGTTCAGCATTTGATTGAAATCGCAGTCATATAGGACTCCGTCCCATCCAATACTGATCAATGATCGGCACATCAGTCCCTGAAGGGATTTCGGGTTAAAGCTGTTCACCAGCAGTTCGAGATATTGGTCGGTTTGCCCGTTAGCTTCTAACTCATCGAGGAAACGACGAATCGGCATATTGGTGATCGTGTAGAGATTGTTAAATGAAATGCCAAATCGTGTGCGCAGTTCTTTTTTGTAATCGTCTTCAAGTTCCATCTGGGCAGGAGGAAGATTGGGGCCTAGAGGGTTATACACCAGATGGAGGTAAAGCTGACTTCCCTCCATGCCATATCCCAATGCGTTGAGTTGTTGAAGTGCGGTAATACTCCGATCAAACACGCCCTTTCCTCGTTGCTCATCAACATTATCTTCAAGGTAACACGGCAATGATGCGATGATTTCAACGTGATGTTCTGCGAGGAACTTTGGCAGGTGTCCCTTGCCTTTGACAAAGAAGACGGTCAGATTGCAACGGTCGATGACCGTTCGATTGAGCTTTCGACATTCTGCGACGAAATACTCAAAGTGCGGGTTCATCTCTGGCGCCCCTCCCGTAATGTCTACGGTGGTGATTTGAGGGTATCGTTTGAGGGCGGACAACACCATTTCCATGGTTTCGATGGTCATAATTTCCGTGCGTTGCGGACCTGCGTCAACATGACAATGATGGCAGGTTTGGTTGCAAAGCTTTCCCACATTGATTTGGATACTCGATATGGTGTTGGCTGTCAGGCATGGGATTCCGTGACTGGCTAGTGTCTGGTCAAAGGAATCAATCTGAGCCTTCTGTAACGGAACGGTTATGGCTTGCGAAAGTGGAATATCCCGAATCATGGTAAATGCTCCTCCTGTCGAACTGACAAGCCATTGTGGAGAAAGAGCATGAGGGGTGATGCGAAGAGTATGCTCATGGTTAACAGCATCCGTCCGTAGGGCTACAGGATGTTGATGTTTGGGGTGTGACGGTTTCACCTGCTCGGTTAATGATGGCAAAGTATTGGTGATACGCATCACTCTGTAAGACTGTACGTGTTTTTGAGCAGATTTCTATCGCGTGTCCGCACGAAAAGAGGTGGTCATCGTCATCGGACGCCTCAACAAAAGGACCCGTTAGGAGCGCAAAATGTCCTTCCCATACGCAGGCGGTGTCTTCTGGCAGCACGGAAGACCATCGCGCGTCTTCGCGTGTCAGGGTGATGGGATTGTCAGAAAGGATAAAGTGGTCTTGGTAGGGGCTACTCTTCAATAATTGTTCTGTCGTGGCATCTATGGTTTGGGGAATGCCTCGGGTAAAGGTATGGCCTTGTTCATCCGTGACTTGACTAAATGGACCGGTAAACGTTGCATACTGTGCAGATGGTTTGGCTGAAGTATGAGGTAGTTTGTACCCAGTCAATGTGAGGGACAAAAAATGAATACCATCAATGACGCGCCAGGGAATGAAGCCGACTTGGTGAATTCCACCAAATCCTGCTTGCCGCAATCCACCCCAGTAGTCACTGAGTGTCAATGCCCCAGAGAGGCAGTCTCCCCACCTTTCTTTGTCGTGAATCATATAATTGGGAATGGGTTGGTCGGCGACAATATCGGAAATCGTAAAACGGCCTCCAGGCTTGAGCACACGATGCATTTCTCTAAAGACCTTCAATTTATCTGGGGCAAGGTTAATGACGCAGTTAGACACAATGAGGTCGATGCATTGATCTTCAACCGGCATCGCATCGGCAAACCCTTTTCGAAAATCGACGTTAGATGAGGGATATCCCAGGTTTGACGCGACAATGGGCGCTTGACTGCGAGCCAAGGTCAACATTTCATCGGTCATATCAATGCCAATGACTTGCCCGTCTGATCCAACCCGTCGTGAGGCGTCAAAACAATCAATTCCACCGCCTGAGCCAATGTCCAATACGGTTTCTCCGGGCTTGACGGTGGTAAGTCCCACTGGAGTCCCACAGCCATACGAAACTTTTAACACGGCCTCCGGGATGAATTTTCCCAACTCTTCATGGTCATAGCCGGTTGGACAGCACATCTCTTCACCAGTTGTCACCGCCTTGGCGTACCGTTCGCTGACAGCTTGTGTTATGGTTTCATTCTGCATGGTTCCTCGTCGATTTGGTAATGAGCAATAAAGTGTGGGCAAAAAACTTATCGATCAAATTACGATTCTGACCTCTCAGTCACATACTGTGTGCGGAGTCTAGAAATCATCAGAAATGTTACAAAATTTCTGCTATATCCGTTTAAGAGACATTGAGACAGAGGCTCTTATTGTGCTTGCCTTCCTCTGCACTAGCAAAATTAGCCAAGAGAAGGTACCATTTATGGGAATTTCATTTGCTAGGCATTATCATTATATCCAGCGCTGTTCCTAGCGCAGTGATTGATAGAAATAGAGAAAGCATATGAAGGAAGTTCCCTCCACTTTTTCTTCGTTATTTGACATCGTATGGCGATGGAGAAGTATAACACATTGAATATTTTTATGTTTTTCTCTAGTTCTCGTACAGGTACTGACTTTGCTATATAATTAGGTACGTGTGACCAGCCGTGTACCCGTACAATATCTAAAAGAGGATTGCGAGGTCTAATCAGATGCCGCTTGTCCAATGCCCTGAATGTCAGAAAGAAGTTTCGTCAGAAGCACGCTCATGTCCTCAATGCGCCTTTCCCTATCCAGGCAAAAAGGACCGATTGAATGGAAAATCCAGTGAGACGCTCCTTGCCTGTCAAGATTGTGGGAATCCCATATCCAAGTTCGCGTATGCCTGTCCTCATTGCGGGGCTCCAACAGCAAATCATCAAACGAAGGCCGAGAGTCCAATAAGTTCTGAGCCCGAAACGGACTCTTCCGTGGCAGAAGAGCAAACATGGCTTTGCCCCAATTGTGGAGTGCCCTATACCCGTCGGATCAAGGAGCGGAGGGGGGGCGGAGGCCTTGAAGTCACCAGCTCTTCGGCCGCAGGCAAGATTTCCTCGATGAATGTGCGGGAACAGAATTTTCAGGAAGAAGAGTTGCAGTCATTGGATGGACGGTTAGCGGCTGACAAGATGGTCCTCCGGAAGGAACGAAAGCGAAGTCCTCTCTGGGAAGAGGCAAAGGCCATGTATGAAGAAGAGACTCAATACTCTCGCCCACGGAAAAATTGGAGTGTCACGCTTCTAGTCGTTCTGGCTGTCCTCTTGGTCTTTGTCGTTTCGTTTGCGTTTTTTGGATTGAAAGGCCTCAATCCGCTTGAAGCCCTTGTGTATTGGCAGATGTAGGGTTTTTGGTTTGTCTGCGCTGCATGTTCTTGCCAATGTATAGAATCATACCTAGTCTTGATTGGCCTTCCTTCAGTTGGGCTTCATGTACTTCTTGATTGCAGGTGTCCTAGGCCACGATAGTGGAGAAGGTCAACTGCTATTCAGGAGGCAACCTTCGATAAAAGGTCAGGCTATTGTCTGATCTTTGATTACAAGTGGCCTAGCCTAGAGCACGATAGTTGATTGCTCTATGGGTTATTAATATGGAACCTTCGTTGCACGTCCACTAAGGCTGACTGCATTGTGGATCACAAATGCTCTAGAACACGGTAGTTCCGTATCAGTGCGCATAGCTCTTGAGGCAACCTTCGTTGGTATTCGCTCACCATCTGACACTTCTATTACAGGTAGCCTAGAGTGCGATAGTTCAAAGTTCCATGGCTAATGAGATAAAGCGAAGTCGTGACTCAATAAAAGCTTACGAAATTGTGGATCACAAGTGCTCTAGAACACGGTAGTTCCGTATCAGTGCGCATAGCTCTTGAGGCAACCTTCGTTGGTATTCGCTCACCATCTGACACTTCTATTACAGGCGTTCTAGTAATCCAAGTCATCTGTGGTGAATGGGTCTGCTGGTTTTTGCCTAGCATTCGCTCAAGGACGTGATTCATCGTATAGATGTCGTTATCAAATCCTCCATGTGACGTACTTCGCGTCCTCCTGCCGTCGACCCCATTAGAATAGATGAACTGAGGTTTAGATCTCACGGTCTTGACGAGTTTCTCATATATTTGCATACCTAAGAGCGGTTTGGATTTGAGGTCTTCTGGTGGAGGCTCTGGCCGACGTTCTAACGAATTCGACACGAGATAGAGAAGGGATTTTCGGTAAATTCTTGCCACTTGATCATCTTGTTCAAGTTCGTCTTTCAAGTTATAGACAGTCAGATCTTTGATTTTCAATGTCGTTGCGCTTTATCTTTTCGGTATAACTGAAACGGCTATAAGTATCGAATTCGATAATCATGATATCCAAAAAGATACAGCTCTCAAATGCACGCGCACATGAAACTGTGCTGCGTGGACTGTAATCTTTTAGTTCAATGACTCCTGTATGTCATGCATCATTAAGGAGTGCTAAGCAACGCTGTTTTGGCATTGGATATGCTCTTTACAAATGGAGAAGATATTGGTTCATTGAGAAGACGCGTTTTTTTTCTTTACCAAGGTGAGGAATGTATGAAACCTGTCATTCACATCATGCTGGTCGTTGTCCTGTTGTTTTTTTCGGCCTGTTCTTCAGACAATATCCGTACATTAGGGAAAGGGGAGAATGATCTTGACACGTGGGAAACGGCTCCAATCTGGTTTCATTCTGTCCTCTATTATCCATCGGAAATTAGTCTTAATTTTCCTGGATATCTCATTGGAATAGAAAAGAGTCCGAAGGATTTAATTTCGGACGATGGGGATGTGAATACGGTTGTTATTCCAAAGGCCGGAAAGAAGATTGGAAAACATATCGCTAGAATCGGTGAAGATGACAAATTATTGTATATCTCCCATATTCTCGAAAATTTTGGGGAGCAGCATGGCCAGAAAAACTGCGTGCATTATAACGCCTATTATCGAGTCAATGATCCAGACACCCATATCCCATTTTGTCAGCCGAAGGAAGCACGAGAGGTTAATCCCAAGAAGGCGTATGTCGGGAGTTGGGATGCGCTTGACTTACTCAAGCAGGATCTACACAACAAGATTCAGAACCATCACTATACACACATTGTTGTGGGAATGATGGGATGGAATACCGATCAGGAAGAGGCTGTTCGAAATTTTAACTCAGTGGCAAGAAATGTACGGGTGGCGGCGGATACCGCGGGTTATAAAGAATTTAAGCCATTGTTTATCGGGATTACTTGGCCAAGCAAATGGGCCGCCGATTGGATTACGCCGATTATCACGTTGTTTAGTTATGGGAACAAAGCCGACGACGCCGATGAAATCGGCTTTGGATGGCTTGGGGTCTTGTTACATGACACGCTGCGTGAGTTACCGAAAGATGTGCCCGTTGTTGTGCTTGGTCATAGCTTTGGTGCGCGTGTCTCCAGCATGGGCGTGTGTATGGGGCCGGCGATTGTCAAAAAGAAGGGAGACTCACTGTTGCCTCGTACCCGGATCCCGCTCTTGATCAGTTTGCAAGGCGCCTATTCTATGAATCGATATTATGAGGATAAAGGCAGAGAGGGAATCTTCTATCCAGAAAGCTGTAAGAACGCACAGCATGTGATCTTGACCTCTTCGAAGCATGATGAAGCCATGGACAATAAGTCGTTCGTTCCATTTGTTGGAAACGAGACAACGTATGACGACTACTGTGACATGAAGGAAGAATCGGAATTCGATTGTGTGAAAGCTTCAAGTGACGGGACCGTCACGCTTCCCCAGAGCCAGAAACATAAAACGTATATCAACGCTGACGACCTCATTAAGTATAACGCGTACGGATCAGGAGGCCTGGCCCATAGCGATATTTATCGAAAAGAAATGGGAACCATGTTGTGGAAAGTGATTTCGGAAAAATTGTCTCCGGTACCCTAGAGATGGGACGTAGGTAAATAGGAATATATCGCTGGGTGGAGGTAAGGTGTCGTACTTCTCCGGGAACAATGGTTGCCAGATTCCACCGAGAGCCTCATCTTCGGTGCCAATACTAAAGACACTGCCTGTTATGCGCTCAGCTGGCTCAGCCATAGCTTCAATCTTCAATCTTCAATCCTTCTCTTGTCCATCCTACTGCCGGCTCGGTTCGAATAAATTGTAACCCCTCGTTATCTTTCCATTTTAATGAACCAGGACTGTAGATCACTGATCGAAACGGACCAAAATCTTCACCAGCACCATCGACCGCACTCGTCCAGCTTCGCCATTGCATTTAGCTTTTCTTTTCTAGATAAAGATCCGAGGCGTCTCGATCTCCCAAAGAAGACTGGCCATCTGAGAGTTTAGCCTCCCCAAGCTTCCTGAATACTGGAAGTTCCTCATCTAATCCTTCCAGCATTCCCCAAATCAACATACCTGGTGTGTTGTTCTCTCCGCGCAACGCTAAGATAACGATGATCTGGTCTTCGGGATTCTCAATGCAGGCCATCCCTTCTATTTGTTCGGCTTTGGGGGTGGAATACGTTGCATCTTTTCTGGGAAAGGGACGTAATGCCGACAAGAATGTCCCTTTCCATTTGTCTTTTTTTTCTTTCAGACGCATATGAAAAATACGTCCGTACAATCCGTCTACAAACCCACTTTCAGCTATTAGTATTTCATCTTTACGCTGTGGAAGAGTGCAGACTGCCTCAAGATCAATAGGTGGCATATTAGTCATCATGAGAGGATACGCCACATAGAGATCATCGTATGAGACCCATTTTTTCTCGACCGACACGACTCCAAACCGCGGTTGGGTATTGGCTAAAACGACACTCTTTTGATGAGAATGCTTACGATCACTGACAGTCAAGTATGTGTTTCTATCAATCCGAACCATACTGCTAATGCCGATATCAAAGGCCAAGCAAAGTTGAACGCTAAACAAAACAGAAGATAATAAGATGAGTAGAACGATCCGCGTCTTCATTGTAATATCTATCTCTTTATTTTTCGATGGCCTGTTTCGCATTTGAAATTAAATCGAATATTCACGGATCAACTGGTGGACGAACCTGCCTGTTATATTGATCCATGTTCAGTCTTTGTCCAACAGCAGTGGGACGAACTTCCCTTCGATAATTACTCGCATCGCGTCAACCAAATTCAGGCTTCAAGAAAGGGTGACTTCGACTCCTTACCGTCGAAAATCTCTCCATAGGGAATTCAAGCCGTTGGCTGTTGAGAGCCTTTGATCATGTGTGGCGATTCTATGAATTTTGATTCTTTTGGGCACGAGAACTTGCTGCTTGCACAACTTGCGGAACGATGATGCTCTTTGTCATCTCTATTCTTGAGACGTTGCCCCGAAAGCTTTGCAATGTAAATAGCCCTGCCAGAAAAAATTTGTTTATGAGCAGTTTGTATTCATCCTCCCCTAGTAAACTCTGTTGTTGAGCACGCTAGGCATGGATAGTACTCATCCCTCCTGCTGTACCCCCCTCACCTAAAACGTAGAATGGACCCTTTTTCCCTGCCCAGTTGGGTCGTAATCTCTTTCTTGCCTAATGCACTATAGAAGTGTACACTATTATAGTGTAAATTGAAGAAGAGGGGATATTATGAAAAACATTACGTTTAGTGCAGACCCTACGCTTATTCATAAAGCCAGGGAGCAGGCTCGAAAAGCTGGCATGACATTGAACGATGCGTTTCGTCAGTGGTTGGGGGCGTTTGCAGGGCAAGGGTCTGGAGACGGAAATTATCGGAATCTGATGAAGCGGCTCACCTATGCTCGTCCAGGCAGGCATTTTTCTCGTCAGGAATTGAATGAGCGCTAAATTTTTCTTGGACACCAATATTGTGGTGTATACATTTGATGTGAGGGCTCCCAAAAAGAAAGAACGTGCGAAAGAATTAGTCGAACAAGCCTTGCGAACACATGAAGGAGTAGTGAGTACTCAGGTAGTGCAAGAGTTTTTAAATGTCGCGACGACCAAGTTTACGATTCCACTAAAGTTGTCCGATGCTCAACAATATCTGCAGGATGTTTTGAGTCCGCTCTGTTCTGTTTTTCCAAGTATCGATTTGTATCGGCACGCCCTCAGTCTTCAGCAGGATACGCAGTATTCGTTTTATGATGCACTGATTATTTGTGGGGCACTGCAGGCAGGGTGTGAAGCCTTATATTCAGAAGATTTACAACATGGGCAAAAAATTCGCGGCCTCAAAATCCTCAATCCCTTTTTCTCATCTTCGTAAATATTCTCCACCAGGTGGTCCTTTCTCAATAAGCACCCATCTTCTAAAACGAAGTGCACTACTTTATCCTTGCTTTGAAGGAGGTGGTGTCTTGAAAACAACTATCAGCTTTTCGATCACTAAGAACGGAGGCTCATTTATTGGTGGCGGAAAGAACGGCTGAGCCTAGGAGAAATGACTCGGTGTTTACGGCGGAATCATGCCAGCATTCGTTGGGCCCTGGTGCGGTTGTCATTATTATCCGAGAGGGGCTGAGTTGATCGCCAGGGATTAGTTGTAAACACGTGTGCAACGTGATCGCTTGAAATGAAGTGCGGTCCGTAGATATGTGCACGTGAAACTTCCACTGGGCTGGACGTCGGAATAATTGCTTGCCGGCTCAAACGGAAAAGCCAGCTCCCTACGGTCTGTCATAAAGCGATCTACCAATACATGCATGTCGTTGCCCCTCACTTGATTCGTTATTTATTGCGTTAGCATCAAACACGGCAACCAAAGCTCCGTATCGGAAGACCGACGAGCGTCTTACCAACTCGTACTGACTTAGCGAGCCATCCAAAAGTCGCCAGCAAGCGCTGGCAGTGTGGGCATTGAGAAGCTGATATGCTGGTGGCTGGAGGCCGTACACATGGGCTCAATGTCTTAGTTGATCGCAAGAGTCGCTTAAATCACTTCAAGGGAAAGGGTATCGATCCTCTCGGCTTGGATTGAAATGTCGAGTACTCTACAAAGTCATTAAAACCGATATTTAATTCACGTTATTCGTTTGACAGCCAATGATTGCTGAAGGAAATAAGACGAACAACGACCGTCCTGCCAAAAAACAGATCACTGTCTCGATCGGTGAATCCGTGAGAAATATTCGAGAACTCCAAAATCTTAGTCAAAATGAGCTTGTCAAGTTGACTGAAATTCCACAGTCGACCATTTCGGTCGTAGAAAATGATCGTGTCCGGCTTGGAATGGACAGGGCAAAAGTTCTCGCTCGCGCACTACACTGTCACCCAGCCGTGCTTGTTTTCGCAGGTTAGGATATTAAGCAAAATTCAGCAACCTATAGCCGTTCTAGTTTTGCCGAGTCTACATGTCGCCCCGTTGAATGCTGATTGACCCTTCGTTATTGAACCGTCAATCGTCTGCAGGTCATCCAGGCGGGCAAAACCTTCCTTAATGTTCACGGTGTACCGCGTTGGGTTAGTTCTATTTTCGTGCTTGGAAGTTATTTGGTTTCGCTATAGCCAATCACATCATTGGAATTGAACTACAAAAAGTCCTACCACTGTTTCTCTCTTGCGATACTGGAAATTGGAGACGGGAATTATGCGGAGGAGAGAGCTCGGAGTAAATAGGAAGGAGTGAAAGAGGCCAGCCCTTCTATGCGGAAACTGTTTGCCATTAATTAGTTACTGCTGAATGGTCTTGTCTAAGATTTTACAGGCTACTATGGAGTAACCTTATTCATGGTCCCACGGACGGTCGAACCTGTCTGTTGTATTGATCCATGTCTAGCCGTTGACCGGCCGCATTAGGACGAACCTCACGTCGATGATCGCTTCCATCCAAACCACCAAATTCAGGCTGCAGGTAGAAGGGCAATTTTTCACTTTGCTTATTGAATATTTCGCCATACGGAACTTCAGTTGTTGGCGGTTCAGATCCTTTGATTGTGGGAGGCGATTGGGAGTCTGAAGATTTAGGGGGTGCGCTGGAATTGTTAACTTCCATCATGTGCGGAATGGTAGGGTGTTTGGTCGGATTGGCAGATTGGCCAATGGTCAGATCGACATGTCCCATAAGGAGTGTACATAGCAAAAAACTCGTCATGATCACGTTATCTACTTTCTCTTTATGCATGAACATCCAGGCTAAGGTTCATTCGATATACTGTCTCTATATACAAAATCATTATAGCACGGCTTGTTCTTTTGTGAGATTTGGTGGATAACCATGTAATAATAGTACTTATTTTTGATATTGTGTAAATTATCAATATTCATGTCTGACCCTAAAATCTAATGTGCGTGTCCAACCCATATTCTAAAATGAAGTGCACCACTGTATCCTTATCTTACCTAAAAGCCACACAAGGAAAACCACTTTGTATTTTATTGGAACAGCTCAAAGAGCAATATTCCCAATATGGCTACTATAAAAACCCCAACAATAACGATGCATCCCCATACCCACCACGGCATTTTTTCTCTAGCATGTATAGATTGGAGCTCCAGTTGGATTTCAGCAACCTTCTCCTTGGCATGTTTATGGCGGAATAGTTTCTCAGCCTCACGAAACCTCTCTTCAGCCATGTCAATCTTTCCAAGGCTGCGGTAACACCGAGCACAATTTTGCAATGCCACACCAGCACGAAATTGACTCCCAACCTCACGAAACAAGTTGGCTGCATGGATCAGCTTTGATGCAGCATCCTCTAATTGATTCTGGGCCCGAAACACTTGAGCTAAGTTATTTAGGGCTTCAGCTTGGGCCATGGTATTGCCCGCCTCTCGGCTGAGTGTCAGGCTGCGCTCGTAAAGAGAAGAACTTTCCTGATAGTTACCCTTCTCCATGTAGGCATTACCTAGGTTACTATATACTTGAGCAAGTTCAAATTGTTCGCCAAGTGATTCCAGTAATCTGAGTCCCTCTTTGAATGTCTCAATTGCCTTATCAATTTGGCGCAGGTTGATATAAAGACGTCCAAGGCTGTTAAGAATTGTCGCATGTATGTAGCGATCTCCCAGACTCTCAGCAAGATCGATCGCACTGCGAAAGTATGCATAAGCGAATTCATACTCCTGGGCATCACGACATACAGCACCGAGATCGTGCTTGATACGAGGTATAATGGGAGCTCCCTCATTGGTAGACTCAGCGAGCTCTAGGCTTTGCTCATAGAGCTGCTTGGCGTCCACCAGCTTCCATGCTCGGTGTCGCAGATTCCCAAGGCGCATAAACGCAGCCGCTTTGCTGAGTTGAGGACCTTCGGTTTCTGTCAAGACGCTTTGCAAAAGTTCCTCAGCACGTTCTACCTGGTTGAGATCACCGGCTACTTTACCCTGGTTATAGGCCAGCCACGTTTTATGTTCTATCGAAAGTACTGGATCGTAATCATGTACCAGCCTGGCCAGTGTCGTGCATTCGTTGAATCGCCTTTGGTAACGCGCTCGTCCCGAGAGGCGTATGAATTCCTGAAACCCTTCAGCTTGATTGGCTCCGAGTAGGTGATACATACGCTTTCTAAGCAAGGTTTCATAGGCTTCCCCGTTGGCTTCCGTTTGTATCTCAAGTTCATGAGAAAAGTGCTCGGCAAGACGTGCGCTGCTTTGTTCAAACTCCTTTTTATCATCTCTGTTCAACCACCAGTTGAACAATTCCCGTCTCGTTTGGTCATGAAATGAGAGCACCTCCCCCTCGGGAATGATGAAGGAGTAACTGGCAAAAATCTCGCACAGTTGTTCAGCCTCATTGTCCTGCATGCTAGGAAATAGCACGCACAAAAGGTAGGGGGTAATCTCGTGAGGGATAGCAGAATGCCTAAGGATGTCGGCCTTTTTCTGTCCAAGCAAGCGTAGAAAGGGTTCAACTGTACTTTGAGAGTCACTTGCGCTCAGTAAGCGCTCAAAATCAGCGAGCAGTTTATTCGTGTCCACCTTAGGAATTTCGCATCATTTGCTCAAGAGCATCTACTTCCCTAGCAACCTCTATCGGTATACCCTTCGAGCTGTTTAGAATAGTGAAAGCTACCGCCTCTAGGCCCCTGACGTCAAGAACAATATTGCGGTTCCTTAGGTATTTAACGATGTCGCCCGGACAGAGAGGCTTGAGCCCAGCGGATTCGACAAAAAGTCTCCAATCCCTATCATCGGGTGGCGGTTTTCGACCGCATAAGACGAACTTGATGTTCGAGATGTCAGCTTGCATTATTCGTTCTAGGAGCTCTTCCCAAATCCACTTTTCTGTATCAAGCGACATCTTTTCTACAGCATCCATGAACACTACGAGTGGCTCTTGGTTAACAACCTGCGTGAGACATTCAATGAAGCGATTTGTCAACTTTTCACGTCGCTCAGGCTCAGATACAGAGAGATCCGAACGAGGTACAACAAACATGCTATCCTTAAAAATCACACCTGCTACATCGCCAACATTTGAATCCTTAATAGTGGCTCCACGCGCAACAGACTGGCTGGCACCAATGTTTAAATTTATCTGAAGTTTTGGTTGGTAACCCTCTTCCGTATAATATTTTATTAGATCAGTGAAATCATTGAAATATTCAACACCCACATCGTCTCGGATCTTGCGCATTACGGACATATAGTCTGGCGGGTTGTGATCCTTCCAAACTATCTCTGATTTCCTGAGCTTACGAGTTGCACACTCGTGGATCATACGCGCAAGTAAAGAAGTTTTCCCGATGCCTGCCTTGCCCCAAACGACCATAATAGGCTTATCGGTCTCGTCTAGCATCCCACAGAACCGACTGAGTTCTTCGTCACGATCGACAAACTCTGCCAAGCGCTTTTGTAAGATTCGTTCCAGCATGCCGAAGCTAATTCCCTTTATCAGTAATCTTAAGGCCCACAATGTCCTTTAACTTCGAACGCTGTATGTATGCTTCCTTAGCAACCTCCACCTCACCTAGGTTGTCAGGGACTTTGGTCCCTTTTACACCGGCAAAGTCACCAGCATCTACATCTTCCAATCTGAGTTTCTCACCCACTTTGGTGGCTGATAGAGAATGCGGCGTCTGTGCTCTCCGTCGTCCAAGGAGTTCCTCAATTATATCTAGTATTGATCCAACTTCATGCTTCCAATGCCTGGAGGGTAACACTAAAGCTTGGAACGCCAAGATCCGTTGCAGCACATCGGGCAGTTCAGTCGCCTTTGGTAGTGATGCGTTCCCCACCAGTACAGGTAGAATGGCAATTCCCTTCTCAAGAGCCGTAACAAGCTCGAAGCGCACAAGATCATCTGGATCGTCAAGCCTGAGGCCACCTGATGGATGCATCGCTTTACTCCAGCATGGACCGATAATGGCGACCAAGAGTTTGCAGGATATGATCCCTTTTTCTAAAGCGTGGCGCCATTCTGAGCTTGGCGTTATAGAGTCAAAATCAAAAAAGACGGACTCTTCCCCAAATGCCAACTGCAGAGTTTCAGTTAGGCGTCCAGCCCAACCCTCGCTGTCATTTCGACGATAACTAATGAATATTTCAGGCATAGCCATCCTTCTCATGTCATCATAAGTTAGTCCAGTCAGTGCATTAAGTCAGTTGATAACGTTTGGTTGTTATAACCTTCCTTGCGTATGCGAAGGTCGAAATAGATGAGTACCGGTACAAGGATAAAAAGTGCTTGTACTATCATTAGAGCGACTACTGAAATGCTTTGAGATGCTAGTAGTAGAGAGTTACCAAACACCTGGGTTACAAATTCTTGAGTGAACCCTATTAAGAGGCCAAAAACGTAAGAGATGCATATCATCGCGCACAAAGTGCCTAGAACATGCCAAAAGTGTCCTGAGACAAGAATCTTGCTTCGTTTTAGAGCATCTCTCCCCCACCCGCTTTCGAGGACAACCACACTTGAGGTCAATGCGAACCAGGTAAGAAAGGTCACGCCTGGTATCAGGAGAAACAAAAATCCTATCCCTATAACGACGCTGACAAGTAAATTCGTCACAAGAAGTCTTGCCCACAATCCATCTAATATCCGTCTGTAGGAATGATCGACACTTGGATTACGGCCAAGGCAAAGATCTCCTATGAATATGGTAAGAGCTCCGGTGACAAAAAATGAAAGTAGAAAAGTTAGTGTAAGGAAAAAAATATGCCACCAGTTGTGTCCAGTATTAGCTGCATAAAGGCCAAAGATCTGAATTGGGAGAATGGGGAGGGCGTATATGCCAATAATTTTCCAGAAGTGTTTCACATAAATATCGACTGCAGATCGGATAATCTGACCCACCGAACGTTCGACCAAAATATAATTTGCCATATTTATTTACTCCTACTTTACTACGACCTGAGACTACTTAAGTCTACTGTATCAACTTTAGCGTGATCAGGACTTGTAATCCTATTTCGAACTCCAGGTGACTAGCTTTTCTCATTTTTATACTTCCGGGTTTATCTGCTATTAAAAGGCATTGGAAACCCATGGCAACAAATCTCTGCATCAAGTGAAGTATTGAATTTTAGAAAAATTCATCAATAAATCAGTTTATTGCATCACCAAATTTTGCTCCGAAGAGTTAACTTAAAACTTTGATGCCTCCAAATAGGAACAAATATAGTCAGATTCTGCAAAAGAAAGACCAACAAAAAATGGTGCGAAGAGTTCGACTGGAAACAGTTTTTCAGCAGCGAATTGAAGGATATGCTCTTTAGCTAATAATAAATAGGGTAGGTGTTCTATATTAGTAGTGTATCTAAACAGATACGCTAGGTATCTATTCGGATAATTAGACTGAGTGATAAAGTGGATCCCATTCATTGGACAGAAATTCTGAGCTGCTAAGTGAAATCTTCTTCGGTATAGTGGTCTTCAATGAAAGGAGCAGAAGTTGGCCCGACGATCTCGACGGAATCATTCCTCAGCGTTTAAGGCAAAGGTGGCGTTAGCCGCGGTCAAGGGGGAACGAACTTTGGCTGAGTTAGCAGAGCACTTTGATGTCCATCCCAATCAGATCCAGGATTGGAAGAAACAGTTGGTCCTGAAGGCCGAGCATGTGTTTGGTGCTGGGCGGGAAGAAGCGGCGACTCAAGAGCAGCTCCAACAGAAGCTTCATGCCAAGATTGGGCAATTGACGATGGAGAAGGATTTTTTAGCACACGCGCTCGGGCCCGGCCGATGACCGAGCGCAAAGCGATGATCACCTCGCAGCCAGGGCTCTCGGTCACCCGCCAGTGCCGGTTGTTGGCGGTGTCTCGGTCGAGTGTGTATGTTCGTGTAAGCTTCCCCTAATCGAGGACAAGTCAAACGTAGAGCTTTCTGGCAAAATAGCCCAGGAGGTTCTTATGAAACGGACTCGATTCAGTGAAACGCAAATCGTCGCCATCTTGAAGCAAGGCGATGCCGGCATCAAAGTCAAAGAGCTCTGCCGAGAGCATGGGATCAGTGATGCGACCTACTACAACTGGAAAGCGAAGTACGGGGGCTTGGAAGCGTCGGATCTGAAACGCCTCAAAGAGACCGAAGGCGAACTATCGAAGCTGAAACGGATGTATGCGGATCTGGCTCTAGAGAATCAGGCCCTGAAGGATCTGATCGAAAAAAAGCTTTAACGCCGACGGAGAAACGAGCGGCCATCCACACCATGCACGAGAGGTATGGAGTCTCCATCGTTCGTGGGTGTACCGCGCTCAAGGTGGCTCGGTCGGCGTATTATCAAGCTCCAGTTGATTGGCAAGTCCGTGATCAGGAAATCATTGCTGCCCTGAATCAGTTAGGGGAGGCGCATCCGCGGTGGGGCGTGTGGAAATATATCCGGCGGTTGCGAGCCCTGGGACATGGCTGGAATCACAAACGGATTTACCGCGTCTATCGGCAGTTAGGGCTCAATCAACCCCGTCGTACCAAACGCCGGCTGCCCAAACGACCCTCCCTCCCGGTGTTCGTGCCAGAAGATCTCAATGAGGTGTGGTCAGCCGACTTCATGAGCGATGCCCTCTATCATGGCACGCGGTTTCGCACCTTCAATATCCTCGATGATTTCAACCGAGAGATCTTGGCCATTGAGATTGATACCTCGCTGCGGGCCGAGCGGATCATTCGGGTCCTTGATCGTTTAAAGGCCGACCGTGAATTGCCTCATATGATTCGGGTGGACAACGTACTATAAGTTGAAGTCAAGGCCCCGTGCTGAGCAAACCTCGCTTGTGCTTGCGGGTACAACGACCAATCCTGAGCCCCCCATTCCCCGTTGGTCTTCCACGATTCTAAGAGGTGCTGTTGACCATAGTGATACAAGGTCCCTTTCTGGGCCTTCACCGTACTCAATACAACACGCAGCCCCCGTGGAAGCTCCCAGCATTATCTACGAGGTCACCATGTGCCTCGACGGCCCGAGTGAACGGAGTGTTCCACGGGGAGGAGTTGGCTCAAAGTAGGAGCGATAGTCGCTGTCGGTTTTGATGAGGCCATGAGCCACCCGCGCCATTTTGGCGGCCACGGCACACACGGCCTTGCGTTTGCGATCCGGATTCAGGGGATCGCTTTTGATCGCACGCGCATATTTCTGACGAAACGTATTCTCGCGCATGCGCACGGCGCCCTGCGCGGCCATCCAAAACGCATAACGTAAGCGGCCATTGCCATGCTTCGACAAGTGCGTCAGACTGCGGGATTGTCCGGACTGGTACGTACACAGATCAAACCCACAGTATTTGAGGAATTGCCGATGGTGCGGAAAGCGTCGGAGATCGCCGGCTTCGGCAAGGATGGTCAACGCGAGGATTGGTCCGACCCCAGGTAAGGTCCGCATGCGCTGATAATCCGGGTGAGGAGAAAGCGTCGGATCGGCTTGGGCTTCAATACTTGTGCGGAGCGTACAGAGGTGTTGATGCTCCGCGAGGATGACGCGAAACATGTGGATCGCCTCCGACTCCTCAGCCACCGGGAGCCCAATACTGTGCAGGGCCGTCTGATAGAAGTCCTCGAGAAAGCCGTGCTTGTTGACCTTGCGACCCACCACCGGGCCCGCCTCCTGGGCAAAGGCTTCACGGTTGTAGCGGGTAATAGCCGTAGGACACGGGAAGCGATGCAGGAGGTGCGTAAACCACTGGGCCCGGGAGTTCGTGAAATACCGTTCCGCTTCTGGAAAATAGAGCGGGAGGTAATGGGTCATGATACTGTGTTGCACTTGGACTTTTCGTTGGGAGATATGAAAATGGGTCTGGGCTAGCTCCTGGAGATCATTGATGGCATGGACCAACGGATCGTGATAATGCTGGGAAACGCCGGTTTTGAGCAGATGCAAGAGAACTTGGGCGTCTTTGGGATCATTCTTATCCCAGGAATTGTAGAGCGCCCTACGAGTGCGGGCCATGGCGAGCGAAGAAAGGAGCCGGAGCTCAAAGCCACACTGATGAAGATAGTGCCCGAGGGGGCGATGATAGACCCCGGTGGCCTCAAACCCAATCAAGACCTGCGTTCCCACAGTCGTGAGGTGTTGGCGGAGTTGGTCATAGTCGCAACGTGTATTGGCCATCCGCCACCGTTGCCGGAAACCGTCCGGACCTTCTATGAGGACTTTATGATGATGTTTGGCGATGTCAATCGCCACAAAGGTGCGTTCGGGGTGAGTGGTCGAGCAAGAGTCCATAGGATGTCCCTCCTGAAAAGAGTGAGTCAATCACTCTATTCTAAGAGATCTGATCGGCTTTGAGGCTTGCTTCCACTTATACTATGGGCCAGAGTTTCTCGCACAGGCGCTACAAGACTGGGGCCAGGAGAATCGCGTCCTCATCTACCACATTCAGCCCGGTCGCCCGACGCAGAACGCCTTCATTGAACGGTTTAATCGGACGTATCGGACTGAAGTCTTGAATCTCTATCTTTTTCGGAGTTTAGAAGATGTGCGGGAGATCACGGCCGAATGGATGACGATCTATAATGAACACCGGCCTCACGAGGCATTGCAGGGGCAAGCCCCCTGTAACTATCACAAATCCACTCTAGAAAACTCTATTTATGATTTGTCCGCTTGACGGGGAAGCTTACAAAAGCATTAACAAGCTTCTTCATGTGTCCTACTCCTAGTCTGTTCGTTCAAAAGAAATAACCATAGGATGTGTTGCTGTAGTCCCAATAACCCTACTCTTTCGAAAACTAGGCGTATAGTTTTTCTTTGGTCCAAGTTGAAACGTGTGAGTGCCCGTGATAACCTGGAACGGCCTATTGGTAAATCCTGCTGAGATTTCGTTCACTCTCACGATGCGCCTGGTAGGAAAGGTAACTTTAACGTATTGTTCCATATTAAGCCCTTTCGAGTATCAAATTTTTTAAGTTTAGTCATTCTTGCCAAAAACTCACACAAATATTAAGACATTCAATGGAATGTTTTGCCTTTTTTTGAGGGTAGTGATGTTTCATATAAAGGAAGACATCGACCTACACATCAGGAATGCCTATATTTGAAAGAAACTGTACGCTAATTTAGTTCATATGTTAGATCATCAGAAATCAAAGCCCGCACCAATGCCCATCAGCAAAAACACATTTCCTTTTTGTCCTGCAGGACCAGTCAAATTAAATCCAACGCCTATATTCAGGATATCTTCGAAAAATCCAAATAATAGGGCAGGTTGAATAGCAACATCATTCTGGTCAATCGGCTCGGAGGCAAATAAAGTTGGGGTAATAGAAAACATTGGAGCTGATAAATAGCCATTTGTATCTCTGCCAAAACTGGTTTGTCGGCATTCTTGTTTTATCTGACTAATATAGACTCTAGATTTTTCTATTTTCTTTATGGCGTCCTCGTACGACGTTAGGGCGGTAGTTAAACTGGCAATGTCAAGTAGGTCTTGAGCGGAAGGGCTGGTCTTGTTCTCCAAGGCGGCTAGTCTGTCCTGCTTTACCTCATACTCATCTTCTGTAAACGGTATGGTAACTGCTTGGGGAGCACTGGGAGTGGACAAAAAGTCCATTGGATTGCCGTTGGCATCTTTGATTGTAATTGGTCTATAAAAACGGAACGAAGCTCCGACGCCTAAAGCTTGATTTACTCCTGCTTTTTTTTTCCCAAAATCATAAATTATTAATTGAGTCGAGACGGAAGGACCGACGGACCATTGACCGAATCCCCCAGTTTTGAAGGATTGAATATCTCCATTCAAATGCAATGATCTATCAACACACACATCTACCCAATCCATATTGGCACTAGGAGGAATCTCTGCCAAAGTAGGCTGAACTGCTAAAGCACCTCCCCCTAGAGGAGAGGTCGATTTCACACCTTCTTCAGCCTGAGATACACATGGGAATAACATTAGTAGAATAAGGAAATTTAACCCAAGTAGGAAAATAATTTTGCGTTGCATTGATTCCTCCAAATTCTTTAATAGAATTGCAAAATATGAAACTAGGTTTTTGAGTGTTCTGAAGACCTGAATTTCACTTCAACTCTTCACACTTTCGCCCATATTGATCATCGTATTCCTGAATTGATCGTCTAAACATTTCAGTAAAGGCCTTGGCGCTATTAGGTCCCATGCATGTTCGTACTCGAAATTCTGGTGTTGTAGAATTCGAGGGTATTGGGCCAACGTCCAGGACAAATTTGTATGCGTCGTATCCGATCCGAAAGACATCCACGTAGATGACCGGTATGTCATTTCTTTGGACAGATTCTTCTTCGTTATTGGGCATAACCGTCCATCGTGCGTTATCGCATTGTCCTCGTATCTTTTTATGAATGTGGTATTTCTAATAAAACAAATGGTGCAAGATTGATGTGCAAAAGAACGAGCGAGCCTTCTTTAGATAGAAGTGCTTGAAAGGATTCAGGTTCAGAGAGTTTTTGACTAAGTTGCTCGGAAAGATATAGGGAAGATGTAACAGGAGTTGTGACGAGTGTTTGGTGTTCTGGTATACGAAACGTGCGCTGGACTTGTGGATAAGTATGTTTAGAAAACCATCGACGTTTATTTCAATCGCGCTATCTGTGGTGCTTTTGAGCCTTCAAGTGGTTGAAGAGGTGGGTTGTGAAATAGTCGTCTTGAACGGGTAAAGATGTGTAACAAAATTTGTGACAGAATTCTGTCATATTGTTACGAAATGTTACAGAGGGGGATGCACTAATGGGCTGAATTCCTCAGCTCCAAGAGTTTGCCATGGGTCTTTCTTAGGCTACTGTAATAATTGACTAACGGTGCTATATGCAGTACCATTTTAAAATGAAAATAGTTTTGGACACCAATGTTGTTTATGCTGGATTGTATTCTTCACGCGGAGCCTCCTATCAAATTCTCCGATATATTGAACAAGGGATAGTCACTATTAGTCTTTCAACGGCACTCCTGTTTGAATATGAAGAAATCTTAAAGAGAAGTAGGGCAACATTGAAGTTAACGGTTCGGGAAATTGAACAATTACTCGACTATTTTTGCCATGTGAGTGAGCACCACAAAATATTTTTCTTATGGCGTCCGTATTTGAAAGATCCGAAAGATGATCATATCTTAGAGTTGGCGGTGTCTTCTCAGACAGAAACGATTGTGACTCACAATATGAAAGACTTTCGAGATATTCGTAGTTTTGGAGTAAGAGCCATTACTCCGAAAACATTAATGGAGGAACTTGCATGAGCGCGTTAAACCTACGCTTACCCGATTCAATTCATAGGCATATCAAAGAGGTGGCAAAAAAAGAAGGTGTGTCGATCAATCAGTTTATTTCTTCGGCTGTCACTGAGAAAATATCTGCAATCATGACCGATGATTATTTAAAGAGCCGGGCAACACGAGGGAAGAGAAAAGATTTCAAAAGAATCCTGGCTCAGGTTCCGGATCGTCGTCCGCTTCCAGGAGATGAACGGTGAATCGCGCTACACGGTGGGACGTTGGTTCTTTAGTCAGTCCCGTGATCAAGGTTCACGTGTTTCTACTGTCTTCCAGTCACGACTTTGTCGATTCATGATCTTGTGTTGCACCATCTTCCGATAAAGCGTCATGCGGGACCATTGCAGTTTCTTGGCGGCTTTGGTTCGGCTCCATTTGGTGCTGAACAGCGTGGATAAAATGAGGTCACGTTCATTCTGGGGGAGTGCTTTGCATTCTTTGGCTTTCGTTCGAAACTGGGGCGGAAGGTCCATACATCTTGTGGTTGGTGTCGGCAGATGAATGAATGATGCTTCTATAAGATTTCTCAGTTCTCTAATGTTGCCGGGCCATGAATACTGCAGCAGTGTAGCGAGTGCTTCTTCCGTAAATTCTTGGACTTCCCTCTGGAATTGCGAATTGAATTCACGAATGAAATGTTCGGCCAAAGCGGGGATGTCTTCTTTCCGTTCACGAAGAGGAGGCAAATGAATTCGGGCCACGTTCAGTCGATAGAACAGGTCGGATCGAAACTGCTTGTGACCCATAGCCTGCTCTAGGTCCTGATTGGTTGCAGCGAGCACGCGGATATTGAGTTGATGCGTCTCCCGGCCACCGAGTCGTTGCACTTGCCGTTCTTCTATGGCTCGTAGGACCTTGGCTTGTGCCGAGAGTTCCATATCTCCGATTTCATCAAAAAGAATCGTCCCATCTTGTGCTTGTTCCAGTTTTCCTTGATTGCTGCGAGTCGCTCCGGTAAACGCGCCTTGTTCATGGCCAAACAGTTCGCTTTCCAGCAATGTTTCTGGAATCGCAGCGCAATTTATGCTCACAAAAGCTCCATCATGGCGATCGCTGTTCCGATGAATGGCTCGCGCAACGACTTCTTTTCCGGTTCCGGTCTCTCCAGTGATCAAGACGTTGCTCTGCGTCCATGCAATCCTTGCAATGTCAGCACGGACAGCTTGAATGGCTGATGATGTTCCGACAAGAATCTGAGTAAGTGCATCGTCATCTGATGATTTCTTTTCTTGCTTCACAAGGTATTGAATAGAGCCTTGATTGAGCCAGTACGTGACACGCTCTGAAAATTCCTCATGGGTAAAGGGTTCTTTGATGTAATCGTTAATGCCTGTTCGTAGTGCAGCCAGTGCAAGGTCTTCGGAGCTTTCTCGTGTGATGAGCAGAAGCGGAATAGTCTGGTCGTATGCACGGAGTTCTTTCCCGAGTTCAAGTCCACGAAATGCACGCGTGTGCGAGACATCAATAACGACCAAGTCAGGCCGACTTCCATTATGGAGCATGCCGTTACTTACCACCTGATGAAGGTTATGAGAAATTGTGATGTTGTAGTGCTGCGACTCGTGTCTTAAATGTCGATGCAGGTTTTTGTTCTGTTCCAGGATAAGCAACTGAGGTTTAGATTGGCCATAAGTTTCTGCTTGAGGGATAAGCACTCATCACCTTCCTTGGTTGATCAAAAAAACTAAGTGCAAGTATGAAACCGCTCGAGCGTTCAAATATGGAATCTGTAAAAGCTGAGATTCATGAGAGCTGGCATGCCGATAGGAGCATTGAAAGCATGGAGAAATAAAGGGATTATGTAACCTACAAAAGCATTGGTATCTAAATAGATACGAAATGTATCTGTTTAGATACTATCGCCGCTGTCGTTAATCGAATAGAGAAAGTATGTGGATGATTTAGGGTGAGTCTGTCGCCGAGGGAAGGGGAGCAGTCAGAGGACAATAAACTATCCTCTGACCACTCCTTTCATCTATTTACATTCTACGTTTTATGATCCTTGGACGTATCGAACTAAGTCAGCAAGAGTAAAGTCGTCGCTTTTGGCAATGCATGGATCAGGTTTCCAGCCTTTGTGTTTGAGGAAACTATCACAATAGACGAGCATGGCTCCAAATACTTCAAGAAGAATGGCCGAACCAACCGGGCCAAGCCGATTTTCCTTACCAACGGTGCCGGCTTCTCGCATGAGATAAAAGAATAAGGGTGTATGGCTTTCCAATTTTTCTCGATATTTTTTTTCAATGCAAGGCCATCCGGGAAGTTTGTCAATATGAAGATTTTGACCTGGATTGATGTCGTACCCCTTTGCTTTGAGGGCGGCTGCCACGCGTTGTCCGCTCGGTAGTCCTAAGGCATAGCCTCTTAGGACATTGCGAAATGCTAAAGATCGATCGTTTTCGCTCGCGAATCGTCCGACGATCGGATCAGGCATACGAATCAGTTCATCGGCAAGCAAGTGATCGAAGGCTTTTGATAAGACATACTCATGACACGGCTCGACGTCAAGAAGATATCGCCAGTCTACGGTGAGTGCTGGTGGGACAGGACTAAAGCCTTCTGTTCCGAATCGTTCATCAAAAAGATCAATGACAGGGTAGTCGACATTTGCTGGATACTGGGGACGGACAAGCGTATGCCCAAAGCGGTATGCTGCGACTGAGAACTCAATTGGCATACACAGGCGATGACATTTGTCGCGAATGTCACATTTCGGGTATTTACCTTTCTTAATTTCTGCCAAGGCATAATTGAAGATGGTTTCATCGCAGATGCGTTTCAGGAAATCGTGCAGGACCAACCATTGATAGTGATAGCGACAATCTTGTTGAGCGTCTTCAAATGAACGTCCGACGATACGCCGGTTATGGAACCGGAGAAAAATGAGTTGCAATTGTGAAACAAAAAGATTTTCATCATTTCGGGGGTCGCCGATTAATGCTCGTCCCTGGTCATCCCTCGGCACATCATTTTTGTTCTCATCCGTTCCGGTGTAGAGCCGTCCAGTTTGAGTCTGGTCATAGAGAAATGGCATGACATCGGGACCAAATCCATATACACAGTCAAGATCTAATGAAGCTGAACGCATGTTAGGTAATGTATTGACTTCCTCTGTACTTTTGGGATCTCCATGGAGGTTGCTGGTTGAATCCAGGGTAATATCGTGATCAATAAACTGTGCGAAAAATGTATAGGCTGCGGGGAGACAACTGTCAGATGAGTCTGAGTTGACATCGTGCATGATCCCGCCTACACCTCCTATGAGTTTTGCAATATATTCTGCCTCGCATTGATGCTGAACACCACAGTCTTCCCCCCAAGGTTTGAGATCTGGAAACAGTTTGCAGAAATTCCCTAGACTAAGATGACTGCAACCTTTCGCCTTGGACGTTCCATGCATCGGCTTACAGGTATTCATAAAATGCTCTCCCTTCTTTGAATATGAAAGAATGATGTATGAGTGATGGCGCAATGCCGTGATGGTGACCAAGAAACTGCAATTACAAGGCCAATGCAAGGGCAGGGCACGTGTCTTGAGGTGTTGATTAAAGTATTAAAAAGAACAAGGAGAATTTGTAATTACCGTTATGAATGATGAAGGTGAGTGCGTATCTGAATAGATATCGCAACGTATCTGTTTCTCTACAGCGGGCACTGACTCAGGACGGCGAAGCGGTTGGGTTACTCACTTTTCCTAAAAACAAAATGAGCCCGGATTGGTTCTCGCGGATTAAGAAGAAGAATGGGTGGTCAGCTCGGAAAACAACAGGCTGAGGGGTTTGGAGGCTTCGGCCTTCCATCACGACGCCGGATGCCCCTGCAGCCTCGGTGCCTTCCTCGTTGACTTCTATGAAACCTTGATGAAAAACGGCTGCAAGATGTAAGTCCACCGCGTCACTCATTCCCGAGAAATCTGCCTGTTGGTCGAAGGCAAGAGGCATCCCCATCAATGAAAGCGTCTGGCTGAGATCGAAGCCAAAACTCATCTGAAATCGTGGAATAGAGGCTTTGACGAATCGTGGTTTCAGTGATTCAAGCCATTTCTCAAGCTTGGGATTCTCAAATGGACTCTCTAGTTCTGCCAGGTTTTCCCGTTTCTTAGGAAGTAGGAAGATCATGGAAAGACGATTTTCAATGTAGGGTAATTCAAGAATCTGAATGTCCTCGGTGTCTGCGTACGGGAAGCGATGCTGCTGTGTCATAAGCGGAATGTTTATTGAATGAGCGGATGAGTGCCAGAACTGAGATTCTTGCGTCTCGTGTTTTTTAAACGGTCTTGCCCAGATGCCTTTGTAATGATTTGCTGTGACTAAGAGCAGACGAGTCAATGAATCCAAGCTTCCCGGTGGAATAAGATCGGTTATTCTGGCATTGGTCATTTGTTCGACCCATTGATTAATGGTTTGCCGTGAGGCATCCGGATTCTTCTGGAAATCCACAGATTGAGGGGAGACGTCGTAGAGTTTTTTTGAATGCTGAATAAAGTCTTGTAGAAGATTCAAGGAGTGGTCAACCCAGATTCCGCTCGTGGCGTTCAGGTCAATGCCTTCAATCGTGTTTGCAGCACTGAGGATCGCGCGAAGTTCACCCATGCCCTGTGAGACTTCCTTTGGGTCAAGCGACCATCCGAAGACCTTTGAAATTTCTAATTGTGTCTCGCCTCGGGCTCCGATATACGCCATGGCAAGTGCGGTTGAGGTGCTATAAGGAGCGAGGATAATATTGTCCGATTGAATTTCCGCAGTCTTATTGAATAATTCAATGGCGAATGCATTATAGGTTCTTACCATATCTTGAAACGCCTCCGTTTTCTTCGCTTGGGCGAGAGGGGTCGTTTCGAGCAAAGAAATGGTTATGAGTAAGGTAAGTAAAAGTTGTTGTCTTACATGTGTCACCTAAAAACTGTAGCAAGATTGTTGGAAAAAGTCTCTGTCGTGCTTTTCCTTACCTGTCATAGCTGTATGTTTATATGATCAGCCCAAAAATTATGGGTATATTGATACAGGTGAATTTATGACCCCGGATGACTTTTCATTCGGGGTCATGAAATGTTTTCCTAAAAAAACGTATCCGTTACTCGTTGGATTGCACAAAAATACTGTAGTTTCCTACTTGAGTATCATGATAAAGCCTGATTCGTACATGATAGGTGCCTGGTACGAGTTCGGCCGTGATTCGAGAGTTGCGATTGTTCCCATCAAGGTCGTCGTTTTCCTGAACAAGTGTTGTCTCATTATTTGGTCCGAATAAGGACATGACAGTATCGACAGAAGCGTTTTCCCCTCTTGTTTCAATAGTGTATGAACCTGCCTCCTCAACCGTGAATTCGAACAGGTTTTCGGTTCCTGGAGTTGAGATAGCACCCTGTGTTAACGGAGGGCTGACAGGAATGTTTTTTAAACCAGGGTCAGGACCTGGTCCATCGCCTCTCTGTTCACTGATCCAGTCGATAAAATTCGAGACTCTTGTATAAACTCCTGGGAAATTCGGTCTGGCGCAGCCAATTCCAAAGCTCACGACGCCAGCCAGTCGATCCGTATCTTGTGCGCTATCCACGACCATTCCCGGTCCACCACTATCTCCCTGGCAGGAATCTTTGTTGAGCTCGGCTGCGCACAGCATGTTTTCAGTAATACTCACTCCTGTGCCATCATACATGGATTGACAACTTTGATTTGAGACGACTGGAAGAGTCACTTCCATTAAACGATCAGAGGCCATTCCGCCTTCTTCGAGCAAGCCCCAGCCCACAACGGTGAACGGGTTTCCAGGTGTCTCCAAATTGCTATTACTGGAAACTAACGAAATAGGTGTTTGTGAGGATGGGCTATCGAGTTTGATTAAGGCAATATCAGAATCACTCGTATCAGAATTATAATCAGCATGATTAATCACTTGAACGATATCGTGGACTTCGCCTCCTGATTCATTGAGATTCAGGCGTCCCAAAATAACCTTGTGTCCGAGCTGAACGGTACAATGAGCGGCGGTCAGCACCCATTTAGGGCTGATGAGGGAGCCACCGCAAAAACTAAACAATGAACCGTTTTGTCGGACTAGGGCAATCGAAGCTGCCCACGGGTAATCTCCACGCTCGGCTGGTTCTCCCCCCACGATCCTCGGTTGAAGGCCGGTTCTCGGTTCCGGTGAGCCTAGTTGACGTTGAAACGCATTCGCTCGTTCACGAATGGTTTGTATTCGCTGTTTGTCATCTTGTGTCAGGCCTTCTACTGATGATGCGGCTAAGGTCAATTGTTCAGTCCCGACGGTCATACAGGAGATGGCCAATCCTATGACTGTGGCCAGCGACGCTATTTTTGAAAAAGTCTTGATGCGTTTCATACCATAGATTCCTTTTTTACAGGTGAGAAAGAAACACAAAGTCCTGACCTGTTTCAGGAATTTGTCAAGAAATTTTTATGTTAACAATTTCATGAGGCCTGTCTATGGTCAGGCGAACGTATTGAAGGCCTAACGCTGTTTTGCGAGTTTGAGGGCTTGACTCGCGTTAACTCTTCCGTAGCCATACCATTCACTATGACCAGATGAATCATATTTCCCCTTTGCCTGATCAATTTTGTCGCTCGAGTCTTTGATAACTTCCTTGACCTCTCTCCATGTCAATTTTGGATTAACTGATAAGATTAAGGCGGCGATTCCTGCCACACCCGGACAGGAACTTGAGGTACCTCCGAACCGATTGGTGTAGGATCCCAGCCGATCCCCTAAACGGCTTCGGCCAGGATTATACCCGGCAGCTCCTGAGCGATCTGTGGTCCAGATGCCTCGCGTTCGTGCTGAAGATGCGTAATCTTTACTCGGAAAACAACACCACACGGCCTTGCCAAAATCACTATAAACACTTCGTTGACTTTGATCATTGCACGAGGCAATAGCCATCACTCTCTCGCTGCTGGCATAGCCATCTTTGTCAACACTTTCATTGCCATTCCCAGCTGCCCATGTGACCACACACCCTTTACCCTGACGACCATTCTCGGTGACATATTCGAGTGCCAGTCGAGTGGAGTCGGGGAGTAGATATTCAGTTTTTCGTTTTGGATCTTCGGTATTTCGCCAATCTGCATCGCCTGGGCCCCAACTACAAGAAATGATGTCAGCTCCGTGGTCAGCAGCCCAGATCAAGGCCTCAGCTTCGTCCTGTGATCCTGAACCGGAATCGAGTCGAATGGGCATGAGCCTCGCTTTAGGGGCAACGCCGGAGGCTCCATGATGACCATTGGCACAAGCGACTCCCGCGCAAGGCGTACCATGATTGTCATTTGACCCAGGCCTTGGATCTTCAATCTTTCTGGTCGCATCCCAGGGGAAGACAATTTTATTGTCTCCGGAAAATTCTTCATGTGTGAGGTCGAATCCATCGTCAATCACGGCAATAGTGATACCTTCTCCTTCCGTCGTTTTCCATGCCTTCTCAATATTGGCATGAGCACGAATTCGGTGCTGACCGATGGTTGTGATTTTCAGGTGCCATTGTTCTGGAAAGGCGTTGCGATGTTGAGTTTGCCGAATCAGTTCCGGGTGACAAAGTTCTACGGCGTCTTCCTGTAACAGCATTTCGGCGATGGTAAACACTGTTTGCCCGCAACCCTTCGGGCCTGAAACAAAATACCCATTGCGGGCATAGCTAACTTTTCGTTTAATAGAGAGTCCATATTGTTTAAGGAGCTGCTTACACGATCGCTGCGTTTGACCTTGCTGAAATTTCACAAAGAGGTTTTCTGTATAGATAACCGGAACCTTAGATTTTCGATCCAATAGCACGCGTCCGGCAAATTCGATATCAGACTGAATCTTGAATGTTTTTCTCACTTGAGAACAGAGTTTTTTGATTCCTCTTTTGGCACGAACTTGATGAACTTCTACCCCAGATCCAGGAAGTTGAAAATTGAGTTCAAGTTTTTCTAATAACTTCCAGGCTTTCTTCGATAGCATGTTGGGGTCGAGCTTTCCTCGATCTTCCGTTCGAATAATCACATGCCGCGCACTCTTAGTTAACAAACACTTCTTTCCCTTCTTTCCACCATATCGAAAGCTTGGCATCTTCGAAATTTCCCCTTTCCTTCTGAACACTGCAAAAAAAAGACCAGCGTCTCATGACGTGGGAGTCGATGATTATAGCGAATTCAATAAATTTCCAAGTTAACTATTGAGACTGCTGCAGCGTATGAATAAGCCTGAAACATTGGAAGTTCTTCGAAACGGCTATACCTTCTGATAGTAACGGGAAATAGCAACATAAAATAATCAAATGACAATAGGGGTGATGCACCGTAGAGAGATGTGTATCGAAAGAGATACGTTTCGTATCTCATTCGTTACCGTAGTGAAACAAAATGATTCCCAGAAAGTGTCTAGACACGATGGTTCGATATCTCAATGGCTCATAGAGAATCATTCCGTATTTGAGTCATTGGGCAACATGAATAGGAAATAGGGGGTCATCGCGAATCCTATTAATTTTTATAAGGATGTCCAGGTCACGAATGTTCAACAGCTCTTTGGCTCATGAATGCGCAGTTCTCATTTCAATCATTGTGCTATTTGAACGTCAGATTTGTATGTGTCCTGGGTGGCGACGATTGTTGTGTAACCTTACCAACGCGGTAGGCAACTGTGGTTGAAAGGTGTTCTGTCCCTGTCGTGTCAACATAAGGTCGCCAAGCCTGTATAGTCAGACACCTCAAGCTTTGCTGTGAATTGAACCGGCTATTAAAACTTGCGTATAGATTTTAGATGGGAATGTTCAACAAGAAACTGAGAAAGGAGCAGGATCGATGAATGGTCAGGATAGAGAAGTGTTAACTGCCTGGAAGGGTAGAAAGTGCGGCGGTTGCAGGTGGAGCGATCTTTGAGAACATTAATGTCGCCGAGACCGCCCAGTCGATGAAGGTTCTCGGGTAAACCCCCAAGAGGAGGGTGCCGGCAATGCAGATGTAGACGACTGTTTTAATCGGGAACGATACGGTGAGCGGGGTCGAATCAACCGGCTCATTGATGTACATTTTTTTTACGACAATCAGGTAGTAATACATGGATATGACAATATTAATAAGCCCGACGATTAACAACGTATAGAGTTCTTCTTCGATGGCGGCCACGAATAAGTACAACTTGCCGATAAACCCTGCGAGTGGTGGGACGCCAGCCAATGACAACAGAAAGAGGAACATGGCAGCAGCGAGAAAGGGCGAGCGGCGATTTAGTCCACTATAATCTTCGATTTCATCACTGTGAATGTGATGGCTCACAGCGATGACCACCGCAAAAGCGCCGATGTTCGCAAACAAATAGGTCAGCAAATAAAAAAGTATGGCGTCACTACCCATTTTGGTTCCGGCCGCTAGACCGACCATCACTGTCCCAATTTGCGCAATTCCAGAGTAGGCCAAGAGGCGTTTGATATTCTTTTGTGCAATCGCGACAACGTTTCCATAGGTCATTGAGATGATGGAGGCGCAGACAAACATGAAGACCCACATGGGTTTAAACGACGCCAGGCCCACATAAAACATGCGGATTAATATGGCGATGGCTGCGCCCTTAGGGGCAATTGAGAGAAAGGCAGTGACAGGAGTCGGGGCGCCTTGGTAGGTATCCGGAATCCAGGAGTGAAATGGTACGGCGCCAATCTTAAACCCTAGGGCAGCAAAAATGAGCAAAAATCCTATCGCGAATCCATAACTTCCTGGCGTTGAAGCCATTTGCGAGAAAATCAATGTGCCAGTTTCGCCATAGACCAAACTGATCCCGTAAGCTAAGAGTCCTGCGGCAAAGACTCCGAGAATAAAAAATTTCAAACCAGCTTCACTTGAACGGATATCATCTCGTAGGTACGCGACAAGGACATAGAACCCGAATGTCGAGAATTCAAGCGTGACGAAGACCGAGATCAAGTCATTAGCTGAAGCCATGAACATCATGCCCAACCCGGACATCATAACCATGAAGTAGTATTCGCCTTTGAAAAATCGAAATCCCTTGACGTAATCAATCGAAATGAAAATGACCATCGCTGTGGCGAGTAAAATCAGAATTTTAAAAAAGATTGAAAGGTGATCGACCACATACATATTCTTAAACAAAGCCCCGATGATGCCAGCCTGGTCAAACCAAATGAGAATACAGATCGTGGCAAGGAGCCCGCCAATGCTGAGATAGGCCAAGGTTTCGTGTTGGATTTTTCTGACAGAAAAATCGACTGACAGCACCGTACAGAGCCAAAGGGTCAGAAAAATTTCCGGCAGAACGAGGAGGAGGTCGGAACCAGTGAGTGTGAGATCAAATATCATCATGACGTAATGCGTTAAACGTGAAACTTTTCCGCTAATAATAGACGGCTAGTGGAGTATTCTAAGAGTTCGTGATTCAACCTAAGGAACCTGCCGCGTTGAATTCGAGAAGGCTTTATAATAAACATTACATCTAATCTGCTAAGGTTTTTTGGTTCACTCCACTAGGGCAATAGTCCTTGTGAATGTTGGCTAACCTGACTGACAATAGGTGCGACTTGATTGATCCGGTCAAGCATGGGTTCAACGGTTGATCGCACCACGTCATAGAAATGTCCTGGGAAAATCCCAAGCGATACACTACAGACGATCAGCAAAATAAGTGGCATGCGGTCAACAAATGTTCTGGCATCTTGGGAATGGGCATATTCCGGTGAGAGTTCTCCATAGAACAGGCCTCGCATCATTTTAAATAAGTACGCGAGCGTCAAGACAATACCGAGTACTGCCACGATAACCTGGAAAGGATATTTCTCCCAACTGCCCACAATAATCATGACTTCTGCAATGAAATTTACGGTTCCGGGCATACCGATGGATGCCATACATCCGACAATAAAGGCCCCAGATATGAAGGGCATCTTTTGCATTAGCCCTCCAAGCGAAGGAATATCGCGTGTATGAGTCTGGTCATAGACCCATCCGGCCATCGCGAACAACATACTGGTGGCTAATGCATGGGCAAACATGTAAATGACCGCACCTGTCAAGCTGATGTAATCCAGTGCTGCCATCCCTAAAAAAATGTACCCCATATGCGATGAGCTGGAGTATCCGATAATGTACTTCGTGTCTTTCGCAAAATAGGAGACCAATCCGCCATAGATAATACTGAAGACACAGAGGACTGCGGCGATCCAAATCCATTCTCGCGTGGTTTCCGGAAGAATTTCGTACCCCACTCGAATAATCGAAAAATGCCCCAACTTCATCAGCACGCCGGCGTGCAGCATACTTGTCGCAGCCGGTGCTGCGGCATGTCCGACCGGAGACCATGAATGCAGTGGCCAAATCGGGGCAATCGAGGCAAATCCGAAAAATACGAGAATCCAGATAATGATTGCCAATGTACTGTTTTCTTGAATACCCGTTTGTGCTTTGAGTGCCACGATATCAAACGTATGCAATCCGGAAAAATGATAAATCAGCAAAATTCCCATTAACGCGACGACAGCTCCTGCGGAGAGGAACAGCGTGAGTTTCATGGCCGCGTACTCTTTGCTGTTTGAACCAAAATTGAAAATAAATCCGACGGAGTCACGGAGTTTGAGTCCTTCAGGGTCTGTCATCGACAGATAGCCTTTGGTGTGGCTTCCCCACATGCCTAACAGCACGTACATGGGTAGCACGGACATCTCATAGAAGAAGTACAGGAAGAACAAGTCCAGCGACATGAAAACACCAATAGTCGCTGCGGCCAAAATCAACAAGAAGATATAGAATTCTTTGGTCCGGTCTTTGATGTGCCAGGAAACAAAAACGCCAGCGAATAGCAAGATCGCCGAGGCAAAGACCAGCGGACCTCCGATTCCATCAACCCCGACATAAAAAGCTATGCCAAGTTCTTCAGACCAGGGAAACCGTTGAACAAATTGATAGCCGGCTTTCTCGGTGTCATACGCGAAGAAAATATAAAACGAGGCAAGCAAGCAAATGCCGGATGACACGGCCGCGACCATACGCGTCAGAAGTTCTTCTTTTCTTGGGACAAAAATGAGTCCGATCGCACCAAGGAACGGCGCGAAGAGAATGATCAGAAGAGAATATTCACCCATGCGATTAATCCTGTCTCACTTGGCTGAGCACGTGAGGCGCTGGTGTTGAAACTGTCGTATTTCCATGATTGAGTCGATCAACGACTTCTTGTACCGATCCATTCATCATGCGCAAGAAAGGAGATGGGTAGAGCCCGATCCAGAAAATCATGACACATAACGCGACGCCGATTCCCCACTCTCTCGTGTTGAGATCTTTGAGAACCGCAGGGAGTCCTTCTTTGAGAGGGCCAAAGATGGCGCGTTCATAAAACCATAAAAAGTAGGCGGCGGCAAAGATGACCCCAGTGACGGCGATAGCGCCGTAGACCCAGTACGCTTGAAAGGCGCCAAGTAAAATTAAGAATTCACCGACGAAGCCGTTTGTTCCGGGAAGGCCAATTGAGGCCATGCCGATAATGAGGAGGAACGTTGCCAGCAGAGGCATCTTCTTCGCGAGCCCGCTACATTCATGGACATTGGTATGTCCCAGTCGTTCATAGACAAATCCAGCAAAAAAGAACAAGCCTGCGGTGCTGAATCCCAGATTAATCATCGTGAGGAGACTGCCTTGAATGCCTTGAAAATTCAACGCAAAAAGACCAATGACCACAAATCCTAAATGACTGATGCTGCTGAACACCAAGAGCCGTCTGAAGTCTGGCTGAATAATGGCGACAATAGCCCCATACACGATGGCAATGAGTCCAAGCGTCATCACAATAGCAACAACGGTCTGATCACGAGAGGCATCAGGAAGCAAGGGGAAACTAAATCGCAGGAAGCCGTAGGTGCCCATTTTAATGCCGGCCAACAGGACCGAAGTGGGAATAGGGCCCTGCGTTAGCGCATCAGGGAGCCAGCTATGAAACGGAAAGACCGGTGCCTTAAACGCAAACCCGAGAAAGATGAGCCAGAAAATCAACAATTGCTGTCCAATCGGGATGGGGACCGAAAGCAGTTCCACCAAGTCAAAGCTATAGGTTTGTTTCACAGAGTAGTAATTCAAATCAAGAAGGCAGAATCCCACTAACATAAAGACGCTGCCTAACAGCGTATAGAGGACATATTTCAAGGCTGCATACTGGCACTGTGCACCAAGTCCCCACAGCTTGATCATGAAATAACTGGGGATGAGCATGAGTTCCCAGAACACAAAGAATAAAATGAGGTCGATGGACACAAAAATGCCCATGATGGTGGTTTCGAGTGCCAGGAGACTCATGAAAAAGGCCTTGGGATGGATTTTGACGGTATCCCAAGCATAGAGCACGAGCAGGACCGACAGAAATGCTGTGAGTCCGACAAACAGAATGCTGATTCCATCAACCGCCATGTGATAGCCGATGCCAAGTTGCGGGATCCAGCTATAGTGTTCGGAGAATTGCATGGCAGCGGTGTCAGGGACAAATCCCATCAGTAGCCAAGCCGAGACGACAAATTCCAGGACCACAAATCCCAACGCCGACTTCTTGATCAGGTCCAGATCTTTCATGGCCCACAAGATCATGGCGCCGAAAAGCGGAAAGAACGTGAGGAACGTCAGAATGGGAAACCCTGCTTGTAATTCTTCTTGCATCGTTTCGTATTACTTTATAGCCGTTTCAATGACCCTTTAATGCTTAACATGTGTAACCGCGCGAAGTTAATGAAAATGGTTATCTGGGCCTTCTTTGGATTCGCTATAAATTACTGTCCAAGTGCGGTCGCACTGGTAAACCAGAGAAAGGCCACATGGACCAATATGGCTAAGCCGATGATAATAATGGCGGCATAGTGATGAACCATACCACTTTGGAGTTTTCTCCAAGCCAAGGCCGCTAAGTGATGGCCAAAACCGATGACGTTGAGCCCGGCATACATCACATGTTTCTCGGTCCAGGTGATGCCTGCGGCACTCACGTCAGTCATATTGCCGATTCCAATGATAAATCGATCAATGATATTTCGGTCAATCCAATCCCATAACTCGCCGAGTCGTTTGCACGGTTCGACGATGATCTTGTCGTAGAATTCATCAACATAATATTTATTGAGTAGGGTCGTATATACTCCCGAAGCTTTTTGCATCCATTCGTCAGCGGTCCCTGGATTTGTGATGTACATATAACGTGCTAATGCCCATCCTGATACAGCAATCAGCGTGGCAAAGCTGGCTAGGCCAAGGAGTAGGCCGATATTAACTTCATGCGCCGTTGCTCCAAGAGGGGTGGCCACATCGTGCAGGAAACCATGGAGTAAGCCATGTTCAGGAGGAAACCCTAAAAATAATCCGCCCACGAGGGAGAGTCCGGCAAGAACCATGAGGGGAACCGTCATCACTTTAGGTGATTCGTGAATATGGGATTCGACTTCAGGATCAACGCGGGATGTACCGTAGAACGTGAGATTCGTCAGTCGAAACATGTAGAAACTAGTCAAGAACGCGCCAATAGCCGCGAGTGCATATAAAAAGTAATGGTGATGGATGAAGGCATGAGCCATGATCTCATCCTTGCTCCAGAATCCGGCTAATGGTGGAATGCCGGCAATGGCAATCGTGCCTATCAAAAAGACCTTATAGGTAATGGGAATTTTGTTGTGCAGGTCGCCCATTTTCCGAATATCTTGTTCACCGTTGAGAGAATGAATGACCGCGCCAGCCGAAAGGAATAAGAGAGCTTTGAAAAACGCATGAGTCACGACATGAAAGATGGCGGCCGTGTATGCACCGATGCCACAGGCGAGGAACATGTAGCCCAATTGACTGACGGTGGAATACGCCAAGACACGTTTGATGTCGTTTTGCACAAGCCCAATGGTGGCGGCAAACAACGCCGTAATACCACCGACAAGTCCAACGGTGGTTAATGCCACAGGGGCCATGTCGAAAATGGCATGATTCCGCACGATCATATAGACCCCAGCGGTAACCATCGTTGCTGCGTGGATCAAGGCGCTGACCGGTGTGGGACCTTCCATGGCATCAGGCAACCATGTGTACAATGGAAGTTGGGCTGACTTCCCAACCGCTCCGACGAGCAAGCACAAGGCGATAGCCGTGGCCATGCCTGTAGAAAGCTGTGGGGCTTGTTCGAGGACTTTGAGATAATCAAGTGTTCGAAATTCTGTGAAAATCAGAAAGACCGCGAGCAGAAATCCCGCATCGCCAATTCGGTTCACCACAAAAGCTTTCGTGGCCGCTTTTCCGGCAGAAATCTTTTCGTAGTAATACCCGATGAGCAGGTAGGAGCAGAGGCCGACGCCTTCCCAGCCGATAAACAACACCAGATAATTGTTTCCCATGACTAAGAGCAGCATGGAGACCATGAACAAGTTCATATAGGTGAAGAAGCGGGTGAAGCCTTCTTCTCCGTGCATGTATCCAATCGAATAGATGTGAATCAGGAGCCCTACACCTGTGATCACCATCAAAAAGACTGTGGTCAAGGGATCAATTAGGAATGCAAGATCGATGGAAAGGTCACCTCCATATATCCAGGAATAGGCGACCACTTCTTTCGGCGTGGGATCGGAAATGACATGGCCCAAGACACCGAGTGTACAGAGGAATGAGAGGCCCACGGAGCCAAAGGCCAGTCGTCCGGCCAGTTCGGTGGGATAGCGAGTCCCAAATATTCCGTTTGCGATGACGGCAAGAAGCGGAAAGATGGGAATAAGCAGAACTAAAAGATCAAACACGTTACCACTTTAAGATATTAATTTCGTCGACATTGGTGGCAATCTTTCCACGGAAGACGACGATGATAATGGCAAGCCCGATTGCGGCCTCTCCAGCAGCAATGGCAATGATAAATAGAGCGGCCATTTGGCCAGCCATCGATTCGAGATAATGAGAGAAGGCCACCAAATTGATATTGGCGGCGTTCAGCATGATTTCAACACACATGAGGACGACGATGAAATTACGCCGGACCAATACGCCAACCAGGCCTGTCATAAAGAGGACAGCACTGACGACGACATAAGCTTCAACAGGTATCATAAGTCAATCTTTATGAGATCAGAGTTCGTCCGTTACTCGGGTTTTGGCTCAATGGTCGATGGTGTTTTGGCCAGGACAATGGCACCAATAATGGCGCCGAGCAGAAACACTCCGACGATTTCAAATAACAGTAAATAATCACTGAACATCGTAATGCCGATGGCCTGGCTTGGTCCTGTTGCGAGCAGCACTTCCGGTGATGCGGTTCCCTTGACTCCACCATAGGGCGACTGTAATAGCAGGAACAAGAGTTCACAGAAGATTCCAACGGACGCAAAGAGTACCAGCGCATATTTGCGATGCAGATGCTGTTCTTCAGTTTTGAGGTTGAGTAACATTAAGACAAAGAGGTAGAGGACAAGAATGGCTCCTGCATACACGATGATTTGAACGGCGAAAAGAAATTCTGCATTGAGCAGCACAAAAAGTCCCGCCACATGCAGTAAGAGTGTCAAAAGGGCGAGTCCGCAGTGCACGGGATTTCGAAAGGCCACAGTCATGACCCCGGCCACGATACTTACCGTGGAAAAGTACGCAAAAAGCAACCACATCATCGTGAAATCTTAAGGATCCTGAGATTTTTCAACAGGGACAGGGAAATGGTAGCGGTAAGCGATACTCTCTTCCCCCTCTTTTTCTTGGTTATGCGCATAGAGATATTTTTTGGCGTCATCGATGTATCGTTCGCCAATATCGTACAGTCGCTCTTTATCAAAAAGGAGGGTCCGCTTATCGTGTGTGGAGAATTCGTATAGCTTGGTCATGGCTAAGGCATTAACCGGACAGGCTTCAACACAATAGCCACAAAACACACACTTGGTAATATCGATATAGAATTCCGTGGCATACCGTTCTAGGGGGAGAGACTTGTCTTCTTCACTAATGACTTTGATGCAACGAGACGGGCAAGCGGCTTCGCAGAGATCGCACCCGACGCAACGTTCCTTGCCGTCGTCGTAACGCAACAGCCCTAGTGCGCCACGGTGAGCATCAGGGATCGTTCTTTTTTCTCTGGGATATTCAAACGTCATGGGACGATGCAGCATGTGTTTGAACGTGACTTTCATCGCATCCCAAATTTCGCGAAAAAAGACGGCATCGAGGATTTTTTTATAAAAACTATTGGAGTTCGTCGCCATCAAAAAGTCCTTAGTGTCGTGCTTCCAATGTTCGTGGTATCACCTTAAGATGTGAGCATCGGTTTTCGAAAGGGTTTAGTAAGTGAAACATTTCATTGTTTTGCTATGAATTTAAGGAAACGACACTATTTAAATCAAACTTTTTCCAGTGTGACCTGAGCAAGTTTAAAGTACGGTACGTGAGTCTCCGGATCGACCTGCATTGGCATCAGATCCTTTACTGGTGGATCGTTGAAATGTTCAGGAATGCTGCAGCTTCCTGGCATGACAGTCAGATCCGACTTCACGCCTAACTCCACACTCATGGTATCGGAAGTCACACGAACCCGATCGTGAGATGAAAGTCCGAGTTGCTCGATATCTTTGGGATGCATGGACAATTGTTTAGAGTTCGGAGCAATCGCCATGAGTCCTGAGGCTTGAGTCGAAAGTTTTCCGGAGTGATAAAGCAGTTGAATCATCTTTAACGTAAACGGTCGTGGAGTCTGATCTTGCTGAGATGATTGGTGATAGCGAGAGGGGACTTCATTCGCATACCCATTTTGTAAATAGGCTTGAGGGTTGACCTCGACCTTGGGCGGTTGGCCAAGATTGTAATAGCCCGGCATGACCTTCATGATTTCTCTCTGAATATCGTTGGTGGATTCAAACTCAAGTGAAGTCCCGAGACCGTTCGCAATGCCGGCCATGATATGCCAATCGATGGCACTTTCACCAAGCGGATCGAAGATGGGTCGAAGGAATTGAACTTTTCCCTCCTGATTGGTCATCGTTCCATCCTTTTCAGCAAATGTCGTGGCTGGAAACACGATATGAGCGAGTTGACCGGTTTCCGTCATAAACGGGTCCTGGCAGATCAACACTTCCAAATTCTTGAGTGCCGCTTCCACTTCACATGAAGCCGGAAGTGTCCCCAACGGGTTTTCGCCGACGACATAGAGTGCTTTGATTTCACCACTTTGGCATCGTTTGAGAATGTCTAAGAGGGATGCTCCTTCTCCCACAGGCGGAAGTTCCGTCAACCATGAATTGGCGAATTTCTCTCGTGCCGCAGGACTGTCATAGGCGAGTCCGCCAGGAAGAAACTCAGGGCCGACTCCCATATCAATGGCCCCTTGCTCATTGGCTTCTTCTGTAAACGTGTTAATGCCGCAACCGGGTCTTCCAATTTTTCCCGTGATCCACAACAGATCGATCAAATTGAGTACGTTATGGTATCCGTTGGTCTGACGGACAATTCCCTCACCGCAAAAGATAATGGCACGATCGGCCTCAGCAAAAATCTTCGTGACTTCATTGATGTGAGAGACAGAGGTCCCGGTCTGCTCAGCAATGTGATCAAGAGAGATCGATTCAGTCGCTTGCTGTAAGGCTGCAAAGGCTTGAGGCGATTGTTTCACCACATCTTCATCAACGAAATCTTGCTGGATCGCCGATTTGACCAATCCTTGGACAAACAAGCCTTCAGTTCCCGGTTTCACCATGGTCGGATGTGATGCCAGTTTTGCGATATTGGTTTGCGCAGTGTCCACGACGATAACACGGGCCTTATAGATGCCTAAGGCCGCCTTGACCCGGAGACTGGCGACAGGATTGGTTTCTGTTACATTTGAGCCAACAAGCAAAATGGCTTGCGCACGTGTAATTTCTTCAGATGTATTCGTCATGCGAGTGACCCCAAGCGCATGCTGCACGGCACGAACGAAATTCACATGCCCATACCGTGCACTACTATCAATGTGATTCGTACCAAGAACTGTTCTCATGAACTTTTGAAAGACGTATAAGTCTTCATTCGTGCATCGAGCCGTGATGATGCCAGCGATCGCTTGTTCGCCATAGGTCTTTTTGATATAGGCCAAACGTCCGGCAGCGATATCAAGTGCATCAATCCACGGTGTTTCTGATAAGCCGGATTCAGTGCGCACCAAGGGTAATGTCAAGCGAGTTTTGCTGTCGATAAACTGGAATCCAAAACGGCCTCGTACACAGAGTCCTCCATGCCCATTCACGGTATCGTCTCGATCACCCCATTTATTTTTCCAGGATAACGGTGAGGTGACGCGCGTGACTTCCGTATCTTTTGTCTCGACATACATTTGGCATCCGTCACCACAGTAATTGCAGGTGGTGGTCGTTTTTTTGAGCTGCCAGGGCTTATAGGCATACTTTGAATATTTATTGGTGATAGCCCCAACGGGACAAACAGCCAGGCAATCTCCGCAAAACTCGCATTCCAGAGCTTGATCGCCTTTTGCGACAACCTGAGTAAATCCACCTTTTTTCATGAATTGCAACGCATCGATACGTTGGACGTCCTTGCAAATGTTAATGCACTCAGCACAGGCGATACATCGATTCATATTAAAATCGAGGACGAGACTGCGTGTATCTTCAGGGATATTCTTTTGCTTGGCGTTGGCCAGGTCGGTGACACCGTGTTCAAACGCCATGTCTTGGAGTTCGCAATGACCGTCTGCATCACACACCGGGCAATCAAGGGGGTGAACAGAGAGATGCTTTTCCACACCCTTCTTCCGAGCCGCAAATAAATCCTCACCCTCCGTTCGAATCACCATGCCGGCCGCCGCCTTGGCTGTACAGGAACGGACAGGGGCTTTTTTGCCTTCCTGCATAACCAGACACATTCCGCAGGATCCGAATGGGTCAAATGTATAGTGATAGCACATGGCCGGAACAATTTTCCCTGTGCTTGAAATGACATCGTAGAGTGAGACGCCCTCTTTGGCCGTCACGGTCTCCCCATCGAGTGTGAGTTCAATCGTTGCAGCTTCTATATCTGGTGATGTAACTGGTTTCAATCCCATAAGTTCACCTCTTTGCACACATGAAAGATTTGAATTTCAAAGTGCAAATATATTACGTGTGCCTATTCCATCCTTCACTGTGCATGTATATTTTTCACCGATCGCATTCACCCATCACAATATCATACGTTCCGAAAATGGTGATAGCATCGGAGATCATATATCCGCGTGACATATTATCGAAAGCGCCCATGTGAATGAACGATGGTGATCGAATCTTCATCCTGTAGGGTTGGCCTCCACCGGTACTCACAATATAAAACCCGAGTTCACCTTTATGGGCTTCAGTTCCGCAGTAGATTTCTCCTACCGGGGCATCAAACCCTTGAGAAAAGAGTTTGAATTGTTGAATCATGGATTCGAGGTTTTTAAAGACTCGATCCTTGGGAGGTAATGTCACACTTGGGACATCCGCCATCACAGGCCCTGGCTCCATTTGATCCATGCATTGTTGAATAATTTTGATGCTTTCCCGCATTTCTTCGATTCGAATCCAATATCGATCGTAGGTGTCGCCATTTTTCCCGACGGGGACACTAAACTCACATTTCGGATACGCCCCGTACTGTTCATATTTCCGCAGGTCATAATCAACTCCTGACCCTCGAAGCGAAGGACCGCTGAGCCCAAAACTCAGTGCCTCTTCAGCGGAAATAGTTGCGACCCCGACGGTTCGAGCTAGCCAAATACGATTTTTGTCGAGAAACACCACATATTCATCAATCTTCGGCGGGAAATAATCCACGAAGTCTCGAACTTTTTTGATCAATGAATCGGTTAAGTCTCGTTCCACGCCTCCAATCCGATACCAACTCGTAGTTAATCGTGCTCCGCAGAGTTCATCAAACCAATCCAGTAAGATCTCGCGGTCGCGGAACGTGTAAAAAAAGACCGTCATAGCCCCAATATCGAGGGCTTGCGTACCCAACCAGAATAGATGTCCAATAATTCGTTGGATTTCTGCGACAATGGTTCGAAGGTATTCCGCACGGTCGGGAACCGTCATATCCATCAATTTCTCAACCGCTCGACAATAGGCAAAGTTGTTATACATCGCGCACACATAATCCAGCCGATCCGTGTGCGGGATAAATTGATGATAGGTACCCGCTTCAGCTAATTTTTCTACGCCACGATGTAAGTAGCCCATCACTGGAGTGGATTTGACAATCCGTTCACCTTCAAGCTCTAAGATCACTTTCAACACGCCGTGGGTGCTCGGGTGTTGAGGACCCATATTGAGAAGAAGCTCTTCTGTCCGTAGAGTCGGAAGCGACTCGGTTTCAGGATGTTCGGGATCGACCTTGTAGATCGTTTCCCGTTGGTCTTCCATGCGGTGTGCCATATCTTAGCTCGTTGCTCGTAATTCGTTTCTTGTCGATCGTACTCTATAAAAAATTAACTACGGCTTTCTTTTTATGCGAAATACGAATGACGATTCACAAGAGACGTTTTTTACTCCTATGCTGGATCATCCAAGAAATCAAAGGTGTCTCGCCAGCCTTTTCCTTGAAGAGGGAAGTCTTTGCGAAGGGGATAGCCCTCTGGGTAGTCGTCAGGCATCAAAATTCGACGAAGATCGGGGTGATTCGCAAAGCGAATGCCCATCATATCGAAGACTTCCCGCTCCATAAACTCAGCGCCTTTCCATAAGTCAACCATCGAATCAACAATACAATCGTGTTCAGGAACCCTGGCCTTAATGCGAACACGATGCCGCTTTCGGATAGATTGGACTTCATAGACGACTTCAAACCGTTCCTCTTCGTCAGGCCAGTCCACGGAACTGACATGAACCATATAATCGCAATCCATGGCTGGATCTTCACGAAGAAATTTGCAGATGTCGTGGAGCGTTTCCCGTTTCACGGTAATGGCCAGGTCTCCCCGCCATTCCTCAGCTTTGACAAAACCCTTGGGGAATTGTTGTTGAATCTGTTCGGCTATTGCATGCATACAGTCTGTCAGTCTTCGCTCGTATACCTTCTTTATTTATTACTAGACTTTGACCTGCTCAGGCTGTTTGGTGAACACGCGTTTTTGCATGATGCGATCTTGAAGCTTCAAAATGCCATCAAATAACGCTTCGGGTGTCGGCGGACAGCCTGGAACATAGATGTCCACAGGCACAAAGCGATCGACGCCTTGCACCACACTATAGCTGTCGTAAATATTGCCAGAGGTCGCACATGATCCCATGGAAATGACATATTTGGGTTCAGGCATTTGGTCGTAGACTTTTCGAATCACCGGTGCCATTCGACGGCAGACGGTGCCTGAGACAATCATGAGGTCCGACTGTCGAGGTGAGCCCCGAAATACGCCGGCCCCATACCGGTCGATATCGTATCGTGCGGACACAGCCGCAATCATTTCAATGGCACAACAGGCGAGGCCAAATGTCATTGGCCACAACGAGCCTTTTCGAGCCCAATTCACGGCTTTTTCTAACGTTAACGTGATAATCCCGAGATCACCGTCTTTGTCAGGCTTTCCAATTTGTACTAATCCCATTCTAGCGCCCCTTTTTTCCAGGCATATACATAGGCCACCACAAACAGCCCAATAAAAATCATCATTTCGATGAACCCAATCAACCCAGTTTGCTTAAACGTAATGGCCCAGGGATAGAGGAATATCACTTCAATATCAAAAATCACAAAGAGCATGGCAATGACATAATACCGAACTGGGAACGGCATGCGTGAGTCTGAAAATGGTTCGCTACCGCATTCATAGGTGCTGAGCTTTTCCGTCTCCGGGTATTTGGGCTGGACTAAATACGATAAGACAAGGGTCACCACACCAAATCCAAGGGCAATGACGATAAAAACCAGAATCGCTGAATAGCTGCTAAGGTATTCTAAAAATAGGTCAAAACCGGCCAAAATATGGACCTCCATAAAGTCAAAAGGCCGTATTCCTCTGAGAATCGTGCATCGTAGCACCTGAAAAATTTGCTAATCAATGGAACAAAAGACCTAAGCCTAGCCAAATAGTCTCAATATAGCTGATTCATAAGACTTTTTTAAGGTCATAGAGTTTAGAAAAAATGGAAGATTTAATGTGGGAGAGATGAATGGGGCTAAGATTCACTTATTTGAATGCTCAGGTTTTGAAAATATTATTGATGGATACTATTCGCCAGGCCTAGGCTTCTGCAAATTCTGACACAAACGGGGCGTGGTCGGACTCTGGATATTTCGTATCGAATCTGAAAGGGAGGCTTTCGTCATGAAGGTTCTCATTATAAATCATGGCACGCATAAAGAACGGTACCAGTGACTGTGAGATCACCATATGGTCCAAAAGGTTTCCCTGTCCGTGATGATAGTGGCTAAAACGAACGGAATCAGGGATTGAGAGACTGCAGGGAATTAACACATTTGCCCGTAGATTGGGGTTATCGGTATTTTCGACCTTTCCACAGATCGCTTCGACCGGGACTTCGCCTGGTTCGCCATTGAAATCTCCGCAGACAATAATTTTTGCGTCAGGATTACTCTCAAGCAAATCATCAATGACCACCCGTGTCTCCAGTGCTTGTCCTACGCGCTTAATGGCTGAAAGAAAGCTTCCCTCAGCCCACCCGGCCGCACTATTCCATAAAAATCCGTCTTTTTGCCCAGGAACGGGTGTTCCGAGTCTTGATTTCAGGTGCAGGTTCAGCACGTGTATTGTGCCAAGTTGAGGATGTTGAATATCTGCGTGCAAGATTGGACGCTCCCATCCCACCTTTTTCGCCTCTGGTTCCTTGGGTATGGCAGTGACCCGTCGATAAAGCAGTTCGTCAATGCGCGTATTTCGGTATTGTTCTGATGCCGAAATGGGATATCGCGACAAAATAACAAGGTTTCGTTCATTATAGGCCTCTCCACCAGCGGTCACGGTATGGACCCGGTGAAACATCTCATATTCCGTTCCTTGCAGCACCGCGTCCAATGCGGACAATGACCGTTTCGGGTTATTGGACGTATGTTCCGGGAGTTCTTGACCATGAACTTCTTGTAAGCAGAGGATGTCGGCATTGAGGCGCCGAAGTGCTCCACGGAGAATGGGAGCTCGAACTTCCAATGGCGGGTTCTTGTCATCCGATTTGTCATCAAGGTTTTCGATATTGAACGTGGCCACTCGTAACATCTTCATTCCCTCCTCGTTTGCTTTATCGAGAGGTCAAAGGCGTGTGAATACTCGTTGTCCACTTCACTGTCATATGGCTGTACAGACAGGTTCATGCCTTGAGCCTCACTCGTTGCTATTAACCAACAGCAAGAAGTGATCCCATACTGAATATATAAATAACTAATTGATTTTATTTGAATTTTTTTGGGTGGATAATGAGTTTAGACAGGAATGTTATCGAAAGAGATACAGGGGTATATCTATTTCTGATACTTCTTGCGGTGTCGTTAGTCTGTATCAGTTGTCATTGAGGTGTCGGACGACACACCGTTATTTGGCAGTGTTTGCTTTGAGGATTTTCGTAACATTATCTCTGCTGCTGGAGGATTGCTGTCATGAATGAGCAACTTGAACAGAATAAAAAGAACGCCATGGGCTTCTACGATTTGATGTTTAATCAGTGCAAGTCATCCGAAGACATAGAGCGGTATGTTGGCGACGTCTATATTCAACACAACCCTCTTGTGGGTGATGGGAAAGAAGCTTTCATTGAGTTTTTCGAAAATATTGCCAACAAGTACCCTGGCAAGCGAATTCAATTTAAGCGAGTCATCGCTGAAGGAAATTATGTCGTTCTTCATGGTTATCAAGAATGGCCAGGGTATGATGATTATGCGAGCATCGATATATTCCGTTTTGATGAACGTGGAAAAGTCGTGGAGCACTGGGATGTCTTACAAGTCATTCCCGAGACATCAGCTCACGACAATTCCATGTTTTAATTCCCAAAAAGGAAGTGGCAGGTAAAGAAGTCGCGACGGTAGATTTGCTGTAAGCCACCTACAGGGAGGGATACTCCAAATTATACTTCTCAATCCTCATCTAGACTTTAAAGAGAAACTCACTGAGTTTTCTGATGATTTTATGTTTCTTCAGATTCTTCGGAGCGGTCAGGGCCAGTTTTATTCATATTGGAGGAAGGCATGCGGAGTTGTTTGGGAGGCGATGATGAAGAGGAATCTTCCCATTCGTCAGAGAGGGGGTAGACCGCTTTGGCCTTACTGCGCCGATGGATTTGCGTATTAATCCGTTTCTTTGGTTCAGAGGAGCCAGTAGGTTGAGCGTTGTCAGATTTTTCTTGGTTGTCCATGTCATGTCCTATTGTCCAGCATTAGGAGTCGGGGCCGACCATAAAGGAATTTCCGAGGGTGCGTCCTGTAAGTCGCTATTGTCATAGGGTTTTTCATTGCCTGTCAGCCCATCTTCATAAGAGTCGACCCATATTTCACCTAACTCTTGTTCAAATCGTCCATTGTTATTAAGGTCGATCCAATAGAACAACGGGTCCGCCACCGTAATGACCGAAGGGGTTCCATAGTCATCGAGCCAAACCTTGTACGTCCGCCTGGCCGTCATGTAATTCACGGCCCCTGATCCGGTCATATCAAAGCGACGAAAAAACATATCATTCCGCCAGTCGTAAAACGCTTCTATTTCTCGTTTGTCGAATTCATCGGGCTCTTCCGGCAGTTGGTTTTTAGGTTGCTCATCGAGATTCCGGTCAGGTTGCATGTGTGGAAAAGGAGGCGGTGTGACGACGGGGATAAGAGATGGAGCGTGTTTTTTTAAGATTCCTCCGCGTGCCTCAACCTGTTGTATGCCGATTCCCCCAAGCAGTACCCCACCTAATCCAACTGAAAAAACTAGGACTAGCAAACGTAATAGGACAGGCATTCTTTGATGAGGAAGTCCAGTGCTCATAATAGCAATAGTCTATCAGATTTGGAGTTGGCTAACCTACTAGGGCGCTTGTAATGAAAGCCGCAAGATGGGCTTATCACCTCTTTGATGAGTGTATTCGTAGTCAGGAACATCTTGACGATTGAGTTTTTCCCGCTACACTGACAGTCGCGGAAGTCAACGGACCTTATAGCCAGGTAGGTGAAGAGAATATGGATCCAGTGACACTCATCCTCGGTGCATTCATGGCCGCGGCTGCGGTCGTGGGCAGTGAGATGGTCAAAGATGGCTATGAAGCGCTCAAAGCGAAACTCATGGAGCGAGATACCGAAGAAAGTGATATCGAAGGTGCGATAGCGGGTGTCGAGAAAAAACCGCAATCAGCTAGCCGACGCGAGGTGTTGCGTGAAGAATTGGAGGCATTCTCGTTCAAAGAAGGTGACCCAATCATTCCGCTGGCTCAAGAATTGTTGGAAATATTGAGAAAAGAACGACATCTTTCACAGGAAACATATCAAGCCATCCTAAAAGGCAGCGGGGCCATTGTGCAGGGAGAGGGGGCGATGGGAGGGGGGGAGAAATCTGCTGTTGTCCGAGAAATGAAAGACAGTGTCCAGACGACTGGTGACCATAGTCCGGCGATTCAGGCAGGAACATACATTAATGAACAACACGTCCATTCTCCTGGCGTGGCTGTGGCCGGTAACGTCTTTGTGGAGATCTATAATTTTTATCAATCGCCAAGTGGAGAAGGCCGCCTGACAGAGGATAATTTCAAACAGCGGCTGAACAGGTATCTTTCTTGGGTTAATGATCGTTATGGAAAGGCAAGATTATGGGGTGCTGAACACACGTCAAACCGACAGGGGCAACCAGTTAAAACCCTGCCGAACATTTTTATCTCTTTAAGTCTTCGGCAGGCCCCCCGAAGAAATTCGGAGACGGCGACCACACATCTGAAGCTTACCAAAGGTCACCTGTCTTCATCTCAATTTGACGAAAGCGAAATGCGTCATGGAGAGGGGAGCCTCGTCGACTCTTGTGACGTATTAACCCTCCACGATCAAGTGGCGATTATCGGCGGGCCTGGTTCGGGAAAAAGTACCATCCTGTCATATCTTGCGGCAGGCCTCGTGGCAAGCGCGACGGGTGAAAAATTACCAACCGATGCTCCCCCCATACGATTTCCCGAAGGTAAACATGCACTCATTCCGTTGATCATACCGCTGCGATATTTCAGAAACTATCAACGGTTGTGTGATGTCACGCCGTCCGAACAATTACTGACTCCCGATTTGGGGACACTGTCTCATTTTATCTTTTGGCATCTCAAGAAACATTTTCCCGGTTTTTCCGAGTCCGAAGATTTCTTTGCCAGGCTGTTGCGGGGCGGAGGCTGCCTGTTAATGCTCGATGGGTTGGATGAGGTGGTCAGCCGTGAGCAAAAAGGAATCATCCGGCAACAGATCGAGGAACTCTATAGCGATTTTCCGGGAAATCAGATTCTCGTTACGGCTCGCGAGGTTGGCTATCGGGAGAACGCCGTATTTGGCGAGGATGTCTTGCGACTTGATGTCCAGCCATTAAATAATGAACAGCTTTCTGCTCTTGTGTACAAGTGGTGTGGTCAGCTTTATCCAGGGGAAGTTGAGGCACGAAGTCGGGAACTCTGTGATGCGATCCAGCATATTAATAGCCTGAGGGCTCATCGAGACCTTCTGCCCCTGGTAAACTCACCCCTCTTAACAACCATGGTGGTGAGTGTGAAATGGGGGGACACCGAATTACCTCGTGAACGAGCGAAGCTCTATGAGGCGTGCGTCAAGGTCATCTTGCAAGCCCAATACGTTCGAGAAGATGAGGCGCGAAAGGAACTCGTGGAATGGGGTGGTCCGTGGGAGGCGCAACGCAACTGGTTAGCTAAGCTGGCGGTCGAAATGCATAGCGGCGGTCGAGCAGGGGCCGCTGTTGCGGAAGAACGCGTCAAAGAGATCCTCGGCACCGAACTTTCTGAAGAAGTGTTGACTCAGTTGCTGGTGTCAGTTCGACTGCGTGGTGGGCTTTTAGAAGAGAAGGCCGAGCTTTTCCAATTCCTGCACCTGACATTTCAGGAGTTTTTGGCTGCGCGTTGGCTTGCGAAGGAGCGAGAGCACGCTTTTTCTGTGTTGCAGCCATATGTGAATGATCCCTGGTGGCGAGAAGTCTTTCTCCTGATTTACGGCATTGCGCAAGTCGATTACTCGCCTTTTGCAAAAAAGTTTCTGAAGTGGCTATCTACCGAATTTGGCAAAGGAGAAAATGCTCTGGCTGGGTCGGAATTGGCAGGGTCGGCCTTACTCGAACTGGAACAACCCGATGAAAAACTCAAGCAAGAGCAGGCCAAACTGTTACTTCATCTTCTCACTAACCCATCGATGGTCGCATCGGGAACATTACGTGTGCGGGCGGGTGATACGCTGTCTCGACTCCACGACCCCCGATTTCGGGAGGATGCCTGGTTTTTACCGAAAGAGAATTTACTAGGGTTTGTGGAAATTCCCGAAGGTTCGTTTACAATGGGATCAAATGAAAACGAGGGCTATGATCGCGAGCACCCTCAACATAAAATCAATGTATCGACCTTTTACATGAGCCGATACCCTGTCACCGTGGCCCGGTTCAAAGCGTTTGTCGACCAAGCACAATATGTACCCCGAGACCCTGAATGTTTAAAGGGTGTGGCAACACATCCTGTCGTTCGAGTAACCTGGAACGACGCGATGGCCTATTGTACCTGGTTGACTCGGAGATTGCGGGAATGGGCTGAAACTCCTGAATCTCTTGCCACACTCCTGCGAAACGGGCAAGGTGGCAGCCCTCGATGGATTGTCACCCTTCCCAGCGAACCGGAATGGGAGAAAGCGGCCAGAGGAACGGATGGGCGAAACTTTCCATGGGGAGAGGAGCCTGATCCCACTAAAGCCAACTACCGGGAAACGGGCATCAACACCACGAGTGCCGTGGGTTGTTTTCCCAGTGGTGTCAGTCCGTATGGAATGGAAGACATGAGCGGCAATGTCTGGGAGTGGACGCGCAGTCTGCACGGGAACTATCCATACCCATCCGATGACGAGGGCCGAAGGCAACGAGAGGATCCGAAGAGCGAAAACACCCGTGTGTTTCGTGGCGGGTCGTTCGTCAGCCCTGAGGGCAACGTGCGGTGTGCGTACCGCTTCCACGACCCCCCGGGCGGCAGGAGCCTCGATCTGGGGTTTCGAGTCGTGGTGTCCCCATGTTCTGGACTCTGACCTCTGTCTGCTCTGAACTCTGTGTCTCTGATCTTTGCTTCTCATTCTTCCCTCTTTTTGTGCTTTCAACTACACATGATTGGCAGACTTCCTGGTATAACGAGGTTGCCATGTTTGCTGATGTTGTTTTTCCTCAACGCCGCTATCGAGTGTTCACCTATCGGATTCCTGTGCGTCTGACAGATCGGGTTCAGGTGGGCAGTCGCGTGCTGGTTCCGCTAGGGCGTTCCTCTGCACAAGGACTCGTATTTAAATTATTTCAGGATTTCGCTGCCCAATCTGTGAGAGAAGGGTTCTCTCGGCATGATCTCCGCGAAGTTACCGCGATAGTCGATGCACCCTCAGATTCATCTCTGAGCCCGGTGTTGCTGCAATTAGCCAATCAAGTCGAAACCTATTACCTTGCTCCTCCAGGTTCCGGTCTTCGACTCATTCTCCCGCCAGTAGCCTCGAATCGTGTAGCTAAGCGCGTCGTGCTTACGGAGGAAGGAAGACTGGCGATGGGGCATGCACGACTTTCTTCCGATCAATCCGCGATCCTTGCGCGTTTGGCAAAGACACCCAAGGGCTTAACCGTTGCAACGCTTCTGAAAGCGATCAATGGCAACAAGGCCGCCTTGACTGGGCTCAAGCGTCGGAGGCTTATTCAGGAAGTCGAATGGGTGCGAGATAGTCCAGAGAACGCCATCGAGACACCGAATGTTCGCTCTGCCGTCCTAAGTTCCTTGGAAGATTCTCGGACAGGGGGCCGTGACGTCGTGCCGATTTCCAACGTCATGCATGCCGATGGTGAGGTTTTATGGTTGGAGCAGGTTCGCCTGGCGCTTTCAACTCGACGAAATGATGAAATGCTTCTTCATGCGTCACAGTCTATCCGAGAAAGATGCCTAGGCAACGTTATTTGGGAAACGCTTTATCATCAACGTACAGTGCTAGTGCTTTGTCCAGAAGTGCAACAGGTTTCACGTGTCGTCGAGAGGTTGAGAGCAACATGGGGAGAGCGTGTTGCGGAATATCATGGTGATCTTTCGGCACAGGGTCGGTCTCAGGTTTGGCAGTCCATTCAGGATGGCCAATGTGATGTGGTGATTGGGACGCGATTGGCTATTTTTGTCCCACTTTCGTTTGTCGGTGTCATTTGGGTTGATCAAGAAGAAGATGCATCATTCCAAAATGAACAAAGTCCGTATTATCATGCACGAGATGTTGCAAGGATGCGCGCTACATTAGAGCCGGCGCTGCTGGTGCTTGGATCTTCCCATCCTTCGGTCGAAACGTTTTCTCAACTAGGACAAGTTGAGGAGGCCAAGAGGGTTCAGGAACACCGTGTTCGAAAACCTGTCAACATAGAAGTCGTGAATTTGCGTGAGGTTCAGTATGGAGACATTCTGTCACAGAGAATGATGAAAGGAATGAAACGGACATTAGAAGACAAAGGACAGGTGATCTTATTTTTAAACCGTAAGGGATTTTCCCGTTCATTGACATGTAAGGATTGTGGGCATGTTCCGCAATGTGTACGGTGTGGAGTGGTGCTCATATTATATCAAAAGCCGGCTCGTCTGCGGTGTTCGTATTGCGGGGCTGTTCAGGTTCCGCCGATGGTGTGTCCTGAGTGTCAATCGGTTCGACTTGAAGCCTCGGGATATGGAACCGAACAACTTGAGGCCGTGGTTCAAGAGAAGCTTCCTCATGCCCGTGTTGCCCGCTTTGATCGAGAAACGGTCAAGACTATCTTACAGGAAAACACGATCCTAAAGGATTTTCATAACAAGAACATCGATATCCTCATTGGGACAGAACTGCTGTTTCATGTTGACCCGTTTCCATCCGTGCAATTTGTGGGAATCCCTAATGCTGATGGGGGACTGCACTTTCCGGATTTTCGGACAGCCGAGAGAGCGTATCATCGTTTGGTCGAGGCCGTACAGTTGGTGAATGAAGAGAATTCTGCCTCTGAAGTTGTCTTGCAGACATTGCTTCCCACGCATCATGTTATTCGATCAGTGTCGGAACGTGATTCGTCGGTGTTTTACAGGGAAGAGCTGCAGATCCGTCACGCGCTGAATTATCCGCCATACTCGAGGCTAATCCATATCGCCATACTCGGGAAAATATCAGATCGCGTCAAGAAAATGGCCATGTACTGTCGAGAGCGACTCTTGGCTTTGGGTCAGCCGAAAGGAGGGGACGTGTCGGACTCCAAGTCGAAAACTGAAATGGACGACAGCATCTTAGGGCCGTTGCTGTCTCCGCGTGCAAAAGATCCTGAACTCACTCGCTATATTTTGATCGTGAAAGAATCAGATTGTGAACGCGAACACAGTAGGGTGCGACGCATGCAAGAAGAGCTTGCGGAGGCACTGACGCATGAACGGCTGAGCATGGAAATTAAAGTTGATCCTGCAGATATGAACTAGGAAAATTTCTCGTCGCTCGTCGCTCGTCGCTCGTCGCTCGTCGCTCGTCGCTCGTCGCTCGTCGCTCGTCGCTCGTCGCTCGTCGCTCGTCGCTCGTCGCTCGTATTTCGCGGAAAAGTCCTTCAGTTTCTTACGAGATACGAACGACGATTCACGAGATATGTTTTTCCCTCTACGAGATACGCGTTCTGACGAACCAGATATGATTCACAAGCGGCGCGTACACTTTTACCGTTTCCTTTTGGATTTTTTCTGATTTTTCGTGAGGGGAGTGGGTGGAGCTGACGATTCAGGAAGCGGCGGTTCTCCTCGGCTTCGTTTATAAATGCCATAGGCGAACGTCATCCAAAATACCCCGGAAAAGAGGCCAAATAACACTGCGGTAAAGATTCGTTGAAGGTCTTCAAGGGGCGGTTCAGGGCCTAATGCTTGAAGGTCCATCATTTGAATGACCGGCCAGGCTAAACTTTCTACACCTAAAATCAAAGTGGCGGCTGTCCAGATGTGTGCAATCGTTTGAAAGCGCCATGCCAGAAGTCCTGCCACGCCTAATGCGATGGCGAGGCCAAGGGGGAGCGAGAGTTCGCCAAGAAGCATCCAAAGCCCGATAGTGACAACCAAGCTTCCGAGTACCGCATTAAGATTTAACCAAAGTGTTCGATTCACAATTGTATTCACTCGTGAAGACCAAATTCGTGAAACGTCGTTCATTTATAGGAATGCGTTGCTCGTTGCTCGTATTTCGTCTCTCGTGTAAGAATCTCTTTGGTTTTTACGAGATACGATTTTCCCTATACGAGCGATGAGCCTATAGCCGATACAATTAACTTCCGTACCCTTGAAGCGTTTGATACCGCGTTGAGAGTCCGTATGGTTAAGCGGGAACGTAATTAGATTCGCTATAGAGAACGAAACGGTACGATAACATACGAGAGACAAATCCTTCAGATTAATCTGATTGATTAGAGAAAGATTTTCTCTAAGGATCGGAGAGGACTAGTTTTCCGAAAAGGATTGCTTGGCGAGTGAGACTTCGCCTGGGTGGAGCAAGAGGAGAGAGTCCGCTTCGAGCGGATCCTTATGGAAAAGCGCATAGATAAGGAATAACTGCGGAGTGGGTTCAGGAGGAAACGCGAGTAGTACAGGAACTTCGACGAATGCCGCCGGTGATTCAAGGCCGGCAAGACGTAATCGAACGGCTATGAGTACGTCTCGGATGCGATTTTGTAATTCTTCTTCTGATAAATCAGTTGAAGGGCAGATTCCTCGTTTCCATAAGGGCTTGGTCATGCCAACGGCTAGCTCAAGACCAATACTTTTCGCTTCTTCGGACACATCCATAAGATAGCCGGCTTCTATGGCTTCACGACGAGAATGAATCTGTTGTATAGATTGTTCATCGACGAGTTCGATCTCGGCCGTGGTGTGTTCCCCGGTCGCCACATCGACTTCATTCATTGGTACTGGGACCAACTCTCTTGATTCTTCAAACGTTTCAGTGTTTGGATCAGTGTCGGTAGTCGTCATCGATGACTTATCCAACGTGGCCAAAATTCCGTCATACACGGCTTTTGCAGACTGAGACCACTTTGGATTAAATGGCAATCCTCGGAATGCGGCTTCCGATGCCTTTTTTTCATCATGTGTGAGAGGCCGAGGCTGTGTCATGCTTTACAGTTAATCACTCTTTGGCTAGTTGTCAAGGTTCAAGAAACAAATAAAAAGTTCTTCCATAGAGTTAGTATACCACGATTGCCTCCGATATTTCATGACGAACCTGAAATCAATGCGATTTGGGGTGATATGTTCGCCATGTGATTCACAAGATTAGTCACACTTGCATCCATCATTTCCATAAGAGGGCCGGGATACAGTCCAATCCATAATACGAGGATGGCTAATGGAATTACCGTAGCTAATTCACGATTTGATAAATCAGGGAGAGCTTTTGCGGCTTTGGTGTTGGCTTCGCCTAACGCAACTTTTTGTAACATCCACAGCATATACGCTGCGGCTAGGACAATGCCACTCATAGAAAAAAGGACCATCGCGAAACTTGTCGAGGATGTTCCAACGAGCACCAGAAATTCACCGATAAAATTGCAGGTACCGGGCAGGCCGAATGCCGCAACGGAAAACAGGAAGAAAAACGCCACAAATTTGGGCATGGGTTTGTGCAAGCCGCCATAATCATTAATGGCCCGACTGTGAGTTCGGTCGTACAGTTGTCCAACGGAAATAAACAAGGCTCCTGTCGTCAATCCGTGATTGAACATCTGCAAGATGGCACCTTGAATGCCCTGGCTGTTAAACACAAAAATTCCCAGCGTGACAAAACCCATATGAGAAACGGAAGAGTAGGCGACTAATTTTTTGAGATCCGATTGTGCTAACGCCAAGTACCCTCCGTAGATGATGGCAAAAACGGACAACCAGAGAATGTATGGGGCGAAGGTGACTGAGGCGTCGGGAAACATCGGTAGGCAAAATCGTAAAAATCCATAGCCTCCCATTTTTAATAACACGCCAGCCAGAATGACACTGCCAGCGGTTGGGGCCTCGGAATGTGCGTCAGGCAACCAGGTATGGAATGGGACCATCGGCATTTTAATGGCAAACGCGAGAAACATGGTCAAGAACAACCAAAATTGTACGGTAGGCGAATAAGTTTGTTCGCTCAAAACTAATAGATCATACGTGTGGCCTCCTTCGAGATAGAGACCCAATATGCCGATGAGTAAGAGTAAGCTTCCGGTCAAGCTGTACAAGACAAATTTAATGCCTGCTGTGCTTCGATTTGGACCTCCCCAGAGAATAATCATGAAATACATGGGAATCATGGTGAGTTCCCACAACATGAAAAAGAGAAAGAGGTCTAAGGCCGTAAAGACCACGATCATGGCCCCTTCAACTAAAAGAATCAGGGACATAAATGCGCGGACTCGAGTCGTAATGGAATTCCACGAACAGAGAACGCAGAGTGGACACAGCAGCGTGGTGAGAAGCACCAAGAGAATGCTGATGCCATCTACCCCAACAGCATATTGAATGTTAAACGTTGGCATCCATGCCATTCGCTCGACGAATTGCATGTCTTGTAGTGTGAAGTCAAATTGCAGGCACATGACGATGGCTAATCCAAAATTAACCAAGGAGCACCCAAAGGCAATCCGCCGAATCCATTCCTGATCACGAACGAACGCCAGCATGACAATTCCTATGACGGGAACTGCGACCATCCAACTAATCATATGATCTGTCAATAGGGTCATTGATTTATTTTTGATCTTTTAAGAGTCAACCGATCCTATTATTCCGAACCTACATTTCAGGTAATCAATATTTCATCGTTCGTCTCGACGTAGGTGTCACTTCTCGAGCATATCTTGCCAAAAAAACTGAAATGCTCTTTATGCGAGATACGAAATACGAGCGACGAGGTACATCATTTAGACTAAGATATACAACAGCCCTATTGCGAGTACCAGCCAAAACACCATGACTAACAATTGATGTTGAATGGTACGAGACTCAACCTCTTGCAACAATTGCCCTGCCGCATCGGTCTGTTTTCCTATTTGACCCAAATTTTGATCTAACCAACGAATATCAATCACTTGAGATAGCCAACGACCAAGTCCAACACTCTGTTCACCGATCCCCATGACGGCACGGTCAATGCCTTTCACATCGACGACCCTCCAGAGCCATTGGGCAAAGAGGAGAGATGACGTGGCGATCAGATGAATCGCTCTGTCAATCACCCGAACATCAATCATTCTCCACAGCAAATTGGCGAATCGCAGTGTCGGGTGAACAATATAGAATTCAATGAGTTCGTCAAAATACCCTTTGTTCAGAAATATGACATACAGGGTTTGCATGAATTTCGATCGTCTGCCTAACGAGTTGCCAGGATATTGGTGCATCAACAGAGCATAGGCCCATCCACCGATCGCGACGAGGAGTGGGAGGAAAATCCATGGGCCAAATTCTGTCACTCGTTTAGATGCCTCAACGGCAGGAATAGTCACCAATAGGGCGGGAGTGAGGAATTGTGCAAACCACGTCCATAGGGTCATGAGTATCATCACCATGATCCCGCCGCCGACACTCAAACCTAAAAGATGAGAAGGCGAAAATATTTGAGGTTGTGCGGACAAAGATAACGGGTGGTTCCTGTCATATCTGACCGGTGCATGTTGAAAGAGGGTGACGATTCCTCGAAACAGATACATGGCAGTAAAAAAGACGGTCATGAGCCCGATCACCCAGAACCCGATCTTGGCAGACGTAAAACGATGAGTCATCCAGACAGACTGATACGGATTGGAGAAAATGACAAAAGGAGGAAGGCATGCCAAGGTTAATGCCCCGGCATAGAGTGTCCATCGGGATTGCCAAGATGCTCTAGGCTGAGTTTCGACATGGTGTTGGGATTGAGTGGTTCGTAATGTATTGCCGGTCGATAAAAATAAAAATGCCTTCAAAAATCCATGTGCGAGCAAATGAAATGTTGCGGCGACAAATGCGCCAATCCCGCACGACATAATCATGAATCCGATTTGACTAATGGTCGAGTAGGCTAACACTTTTTTAATATCGCTTTGGGTGAGAGAAACAATGGCAGCAAACAGTGCCGTGATAGCACCCACGGCTGCGATAACCGTCATGGCAAATGGTGAGAGCACGATTAACGGGCTTAAGCGAATCAGCAGGAACGGGCCTGCGTTGACCATCGTGGCTGCATGGATCAAGGCGGAAACGGGAGTCGGGGCTTCCATGGCAAATGGCAACCAGACATGAAACGGCATTTGCGCGGATTTTCCCATTGCCCCAATGAGGAGACAGAGGGGAATTACCGTGAGCGTATACACAGGAAGGTCAAGGCCGATCCATCCCAACACATTAATCGTGTGTTCCTGCATGCCGTGAGCTTGAGACAAAATTTGTTGAATATCAAGTGTCCCAAATGTGAAAAAGGTCAAGATGATGCCAAATCCTAATCCGACATCAGCTACCGCGTTGACCAAGAAGGCCTTCGTGGCTGCTCGGCATGCGGATACCCTTTCTGACCAGTGTGAGATCAAGAGATACGAACAAATCCCCATGATTTCCCAGCAGATAAACAGCATGAGAAGATTACTACTGCTGACCAACATCAACATGGAAAAGGTAAACAACGCAATGACTGCAAAAAAACGGTTGTACCGGGGATCTCCAATCATGTAGCCGGACGAATAGACATGCACAACACCGCTTACTCCGGTCACCAAGAGCAGGAGCAAAACGGTGAGTTGATCAAGGTACATTCCTAAGTCAATGACAAGTGATCCGGATTGAAACAGGCGGTACAGAGAGATGGATATGGGCCCGTTGTGTAACACCTCGACGAATGCCCACATGGACAGAGCGAAGGACAGGCCAATCGCGGGGATTCCAATACGGTGTCCCTGCTCTCCCCATCGTGACCCGCCGAGCACGAGTGCTAGCGACGCGAACAGGGGGAGAAGTGGAATCAAAGTAAAAATAGACATCGTTTCACTCAAAGACCTGGAGGCAGGGCTTGATTGAGTATTAATCCAACAATGGGATCACTCCACAAGCCTAAGATCACGATGGCCGCAGAGGTAATCAGTAAACTAAACTTTAACGCAACGGGCGAGTCACCTACTTCCGTATTCGAAGCCGTCGAGGACGTTCGAAATAGAGGATCGAAAATCTTGACGAAATAGGCCAAGGTGAGCAATGTGGAAAGCAAGACTGCACCGACGGCCACATAGTTGTTGGCTTCGAGTGCACCCAGGATGATGTACCATTTTCCAAAGAATCCGCCTGTGGGAGGAAGACCAATCATCCCCATGGCAATAATGACGAGTGCTCCGATGAGCCAGGGGGCCTGTTTCCCGATTCGTCCAAGGTCTTGTATATGGCGGATGCCATACTGGCAAATTGCGATCCCGACAAAGAAAAACAATGCCGCCTGCATAACGGCGTCATTTAATAAGTAAAAGATCCCACCCGCAAATCCCGTTTGATTTCCCTGACTCACACCGATAAGAATGATGCCGATATGGGAGATTCCGCCATAGGCAAACATTCTTTTGATTTCATGTTGCGAGAAGGCGAGCACGGCACCAATGATCGCAGCCAGTGATCCAAGAATCTCAACCATTAAGAGGACTGGAATATCTTGAATCACCGCTTTCGCGCCAAGGACCCAAAAAAGGACTCTGACCCACCCGAGGAGTGCGACCTTTGTGACAAGTGCGGCTAAAATTGGAGAAACAGATTCCGGTGCACATGCGTATGCATCTGGAAGCCACGCATGAAATGGCACTAGAGCCATCTTGATTCCCAACCCGATAAACATGAAAAGGAGTCCACCAAGGACTGCTCTTGACGTGAGCAGGTGAGGAAGCTTTTCGGCCATATCCGCCATATTGAGTGTTCCGCTTGCCGCATAGAAGTAACTCACGCCTAATAAATAAAGGGATGCCCCCAACGTTCCCAAGATGAGGTAGCGAAAGGCGGCAAACAAGGCTCTTCCACCGGCGACACCCACGAGGGCATAACTGGCGAGAGCGGCCACTTCGAGAAAGACGAAAAGATTGAACAAGTCTCCCGCAAAGACAATACCTGTAAGAGCGGAGATGAGCAGTAGGATTAGTGTGTAAAAATGAACGATTCGACCACCAAGATCTTTTGGTGCGGTTGGTCCGGCAAAGATTAACGCGACGAACCCTAAGAAGCTCAAGGCTACGAGTATGATGCTGGCTAAAGGATCGGCGACCCACTCAATGCCGAGAGGGGCCGTCCATCCACTAAACGCATAGTGTATGGCTCCGTTTTCCAACACTTGCTGCAGATTCAACAGCGACAGAACGATCATGACGGAAAGCACGCCTATTGCGATCGGATGGCTCCATTCTCGATGCTTCAAGCAAGCCATCGGCATCGAAATGGCTGCAAACAATGGGAGAAGGAACAGGAGAGCTGGGAAGTGTCGACTCATTCCAACCTTTTTAAAATGTCTTCTTCGTCAAGACTTCCGTAAGTGCGATAGATGGCTGAACACAATGCCAATGCGACGCCAAGGGTTGCCACGCCGACCACAATAGCGGTTAACGTCAAGACATGTGGTAACGGGTTACTATAGTTGATGGCCTGGACCGGGGCCGTTGTGGACAGTAAGACTGGAACCGTCGCACCTTGCTTAGCACTAATCGACACAAGAAAAAAGATCACACTGGTTTGAACGAGATACATCCCAACAAGTTTTTTGACGAGATTATATCTTGTGACCATGATGTAAAATCCCCAAAGAAAAATGATGACGAAAATGAGAAAATTGGGGCGTTGAAACAGTGCCGCGATGACATCAGCCATTGGTTGAATCCTCGATAATTTCTTCGGCAGAGAGACTAAATACGATGGAGATAGCGGTAACCGCGACGTCTACGGCGACCCCAATTTGAGTCAGAATGATGCCAAGTGATCGACGTGAAGCTGTCTCAAGGCCAGGTATTTCTAAATGTGCATAATTGAGAAACTCTCCACCTCCGATCAGGCATAACCCGCCGACACCTGCAAAAATCAGCATGCCGAGACCATCTCCATGTAAGACCTTTTTTGCCAGTTGGCTTCGTGACGCATCATGACCGAAGACGAGAATGGCCAGGACCATGCTAGTTCCTAAGATGACGCCGCCCACAAATCCCCCTCCAGGTCCATATTGTCCAAAAAATAGGACATAGAGCCCGAAGAGTTGAATCACAGGTATGAGGAATCGTCCTAACGATTGAACGATGATGCTATCATGTGGCCGAATCATGAAACTTTTCTCCGCAGCAATAAACTACAGGCAATGCCGGCAGTGAAAATCACCACGGTTTCGACCATGGTATCAAGTGATCGATAATCCATCAGTACCGCGGTGACGACATTTGGGGTGTGTGTATCTTGGAAGCTTCGCTCAAGATATGTCGGGGAAATATGCGTATTGGCCGGAGAATTCGGGTCACCAAACTGAGGGAGATCCTTTGCTGCATATAATAATAAGATTCCCAGTAGCGGAAGCCCAATGAGTGCGGCCATGGGCGGAGGCGGCCGACGAAGTCGACTGTCTTTAGGAGCGGTTCCGAAGAGTGTCAATAAAAATAATACTGTGGCTAATCCCGCTCCAACGACGGCCTCGACGAATGCGACATCGACAGCTCCCAGCCATGCCCATACGAGCGATAAGAAAAAGCTATAGCATCCGAGGAGTAAAATGGCGCTCATGAGATCTTTGACTAAAATGGCTCCGGCAGCGGTGATAAGCAGGAGAATGAGCAGAGGGATTTCAAATGAAAAGGTCATGTCGACTCTCTTTCCCAAGGCTTGAGTCCTGCTCGAAGGGCTGCGCGAATCGTGGCGTGGGCAATGACGGGATTTTGAAGATACAATAAGATCAACACGGCCAAAATTTTGAAGATATTTAAATTGAAGCCTTCATGAACGGCAATTCCCATGAGCATCAGAAAGGCTCCAAGAGAATCGGTGATCGACACCGCATGCGAACGAGTAAACACGTCCGGCAACCGGACCACTCCAATCGCCGCAACAATCAGAAAAAAGAGTCCAGTGAGAATGAGAATAATGGCGAGTACGTCCATTTTACGGAAGTCCTTTTTGTTCCAAATATTTGGCAACTGCTAATGCCCCGACGAGGTTCAAGAGCGCATAGCCAGTTGAGATATCGATGAACATATCTACTCGCTCATGCACGCTCCCAATCAGAATAAGTAAAATAATGGCTTTCGTGGATATGCCATTGAGGCCCAAGACGCGATCAAAAATCGTCGGTCCTTGAAGGACACGATAGAGATACGCAACGATTAACATTGCAAGAGTGACTAAGACAAAGAGAAAGAAGGCATTCATCAGCTCTTGCCTCCATCCTCAAACACCGAAGCAATTTTGGATTCTAACCGACCGCTTCTCACATCCTCGCTCGAAACGTCATCCAGGGCATGAACGATGAGCGTTGATGCATCGACTTCTGCTGTGATCGTTCCTGGTGTCAGAGTAATAGAATTTCCTAACAGAACCACAGCCGCTCGATTGTTTAAGTTCGTTTTCACGCGAAGGAGCTTAGGCGCAATGGGAAGGTTGGGGTTAAGGATAAGTTTTGTCACATGGAGGCTGCTCTTGATGATTTGCACAAATAGCCAGGGAAGAAACAAGATGGTCTTTCCCCAGATGCGAAAATTTGGCACAAAGGGTGAGTGTCCAGAATTAATCCAGGCAACGGTGAATGACGCCGCAGCGCCTAGGCTGAGATGAATCCAATGAAAACTGCCGGATAACATGAGCCATAACACGAACAGTGCCGTCGTCTTGAGCAATAAGAATTGCGAGGATATGGGTCTCATATGATCTCCTTCACTAGAACTCTATCCGATAGTCTCACCATCACCATCCACTTATATGCCATTGAAGAGAGCCCCTTCCCTTTTCGCGGACATGCAGCGTTCGTCTACATGTTTTCGTGGTGTTGGTTAGGATTGTATTACTGGACATCTTTGATTTTGCGATTGCACGTTTGTGTGTTTCAAGTCTTAGTTCTCAATATGCAACGCGAGGTATGCCTTTTCATTTCTCTAGACAGAAGTGACGTTGCTCACAGGTTGTATCCTGTCCATTGTCTGTTTACACGATTGAGACCTCGTGTCATCCAACCTTTGTTTTGACCGATGAATTACCATAAAAAAGCCAATCAGATACCCCTCGACGTGTATATTCGAAAAGCTTCAGATTGGCTTGTACTGTTTCGCCACCTACCAATTAAGAGACAGTTACCCTATCGGTCCTGAATATTCCTGCGTGAATTGATTGTGGCTCCCATGAACTCAGTTTTCATTCGACAAAGATACGGGCACCAATCATGAGAGTTTTCTATGTCTTATACCCGTGTTTCATTCCTTGCCCAACAGATGATATGAGATGAACGGCACACGGTCATGATTGGTGGTTGCCGTCCATGAGTTCCCATGTGCTATCCGGATGATATCTGTAAAATTTAAACGTATGAGGGTCTAAGGCAACAAGATTCATCCATTGGTTGTGGAAAAGTTGCTGCAGAATGGAATGCTTTTCTATAATCGAAGCAATGGTGTTTGGGGATGCTTCAATGATGGACAATAATCGCATGGGTTCGTGGTAATGGGTATCGCCATCGTTTACGGTCTGCAAGGGAAACCCCATTTGTAAATCACTCTGGCTTCCCAGCATGACTCCCACCCCTGAGACTACATTGTGAAGCACTTTGCTTCCACTTCCATAGTGCCAAGGGTCTACACCGGAAAAGTAATAGCCTGTGTTAATCCATTCACCAACAATCAATGGAGCGGTCATGATTTTTTCAAGTATGCCGCCTTCGTTGTCTGGCAGAGGATCATAGGAATGCAGAAAGACTCGGCCGCCTAAATCAAGGCCTTTGGTCAGTGTTCGGCGTCCTATTAAAAAGACGGCGTTCCCGGCAAGTCCCCATTCCGGTCGAGGGTTAGCCCAGTCGAAACTTCGTCCATCGACATGCGTAAACGCTTGTTCGGGAGAAATCTCAGTCGGAGCAAGGGGCATGCGATGACAGCGTTCTAGCGCTTGGTTCATGCCAGCTTGTTCGAGATCCTTGTGTAATTCTTGTAAATCTGAGGCATGGTTCACGGGTAGTTCTTCAAGATCATAAAACGTGACACGGTCCGTTGTCGTATTATGCTTCCCAGGGAGGAACCAGGTGTCCTCAGGAATGGGTAATCCGTTGTCCTGAATGATACGACGTACGGCAGGTTCGTTTGCCATGGCGGCAAAGACACGGGCATTAGCATCTCCAGGATTGCCGCCGCAGGCGCCACAATCCAACGCGCCGAAATATGGATTATTGTCAGTTTCGCTTCCGTGTCCACAGAGCACGACAAGTCGACCGTAATTTTGTGTGAGCCCCATCGCACGAAGACCGTTTTCGATAAACGTGGCTCGCTCTGCCAGTGTGAATCCTTGAGCCAGGCCAGAAGGAATATTTTCGATGTTGATTTTTTCCAAAGACGGCTTTTGAGACTCTGCCGGGTGAGAGACGACGATTTCCGTGGGAACTGGGGATCGTAACCAACGTTGAATGGCTGAGGTGATAGCATGAAACGGTTTTTGTACGAGTGTTTTGCCAACTAAGCCGATGCTGAAAAATAATCCTAAAAGATCAATGAGCATCAGTGACCCGACAGGGTTATGCTTAAGATCATGGAAAAGATGATGTCCCAATTGCTGCCATCTAGAACCAGACGCGTATTTTTGTAATGAATCATGTTTTTCTGATCGAGGTACTTCTGTGACAGTATGATTCGGAGAGAGTAAAACGGGACACAGGGCTGCCCGTTCCTCACTATCAAAGGCTTGATGGCTAATTGGTATGCCAAAAAATCCTGCAAACCCGAATGTCTCATAAGGACCTTGAGCTTCAATATGACGGCGGAACGATTCCGATCGTACGTCAATGCAAAATACCAATTGTGCGTGTGGACGAGTTTCTAGAGATGGCGCTGTCCCTCGGTGAGCTGAAATTTTTCGGATGAATTCGACTCGAAAACTGTCTTCATAAGCTTCAAGCCATATTGGCCCATGCTGGTCAGAGGGAAAGGCGTCTAGCCAATCGAGCAATCCCCGTGATTCGAAGGCTGACAGATCGTGCACTTCACTAGGCGATAATTCCAAAAATTGGTACAGGTGAAAAAGACGCCATGCATCATGGCACGTCGCACGTTGTATGGGGTCGATGACATGAGCGCCTTTTGACAGTCGAAAGTCATAGTCCTCTGAGTGGTTTTGCCAGTATGCATGTAGGGTTGGCAGTGTTCCGTCAATTCCCCATTGTTGCTGGCACACGACCTGCGTCAATTCCACTTCGTAGAACAGGCGTGTCGCAAGATACTGCGTCGTATCGATGGGATGTTTTCGTTGCGCGTGATAGGCGGGATTTTCTCCCAGCCAACGTACATATCTCGCCCAGCCAGGCAATTGTGATAAATGGCGAGAGAGGTAATTGCTCCAGTGCTCTTGTGGAATTCCAAGGCAGTGTAAATTAAAGACAAGTGCCTCTTCGGGGTCTGTTGGAAGATCGAAAATTTTTTTGTTGAATTCGTGAATCCCGAGAAACTTTGCCGAAAGATCGTGTTGTGCGAGTTCACGCCAAGCCTGATAAAATCCTTCTTGTCGTCGGGGCATTTCCCATGCCGCTAAGCCTTCATCAACAAATGTGGCTACCCACTTAATCATTTGGTTGTTGATGTGTTCGACGAGGCGACTTCCAGTTAAGTCATCGACCCAATCACCCATCGTTCGATGATCCGGCAGGGTAATGTCGACTGATGTTGGCCGATTCTCTGACGCGTGAAGGTTTGCCTCATGAAGTAAATGAGGGTCTGAAAGAGAGTCGTACAGTGCCAATGACGACAATGTGCTTTTCCATAAATTCGTGAGATAGGCTTCCTTAGGATACTCTCGACATTGCTCACATTCCTTGATCGTTCGTTCGATGATTCGTGTTTTGGATTCTTCCGAGAGATCGTGTCGAAATTGTTTGGTGGCTGAGCCACCGTTGAATTCCCATTCTTGGAGGGTGGGCTCTAATGCTTCAAACCCGAATATCATATGTAATCGCCAAACCTCCTTGGTGGTGATCCGACGACTTCCAATGTGGACGGACGCTTGTTTATCTTGTCGAGGCCCGACTCTTGTGAATGCCTGTTCAAGACTTGCAGGTGTGATGCGACCCTGGTGATACAGTTGACGATATTCCTGATTTGCCAGGTACCCATGACCGTCTAGAAGTTTTTGTCCTTTTTTGACGGCCTCATCAAATGGAAGATATTCCAGTCCATGAATGGGGTTTTGCGCGACCATTGTTCTCATCGGCCAAAAGGGAGCTATTGGTTCACTGGCGTTGCGTATGCTTTGACGGAGATGTTCACGTGCTTCCGGAGTTAGCGTGCGTGTATGGTCTATCGTGGAATCAGATAACATATCTATAGTGAATCCAATTAACTTCCAGTTAAATGTGAAAGGGAGCCCTAGACGACGGTTGTTGCGTACCTCTGGTTGGGTTTAATAGACCACTAATGATGACATGTGGTTGTCCCCCTGAATTGATGATTACAGGTCGCCTAGACAGTGTAATACTACGCCTCAAACATCGAAAGGTTATACCCGCTTGGGTTATAGCGAATCCAAATACGTTCCAGCTGAACCATGAGGACTTTCAACGCGATATCCCATGTGTCAAGAATACGAAAAATCATTGAATCGGCTATAACTGACCATGATTGACGTTTTATCTCACGTATTGGATCTCAACATTGTCCAAGTTGGCGGTTTATCGTTTCGGTATACCTGAAACGGCTATAGCTTGGCTGCCTTCCATTGTTCATAAGGAGCGATGTCTCTTATAATCTAATCGCATTCTCATTTATGACGTAGGGCAAAAGATTTCAGTGTTGATGAAAAACGGACGAACAAAAGGTGAAGCTGAAACGGAGATCTGGAATGCCGTGATCAAATTCGGGCAGGAGTTTATGGGCCGTGGCCCAATGGATGTCAAGGCGTTTATTTTACCCGATCTCGTATTAGTTCGCTTGAAAGGCGTTTTGACCCAAGCAGAACGCCAGTTAGCGAAAAGTTCTGATGGCATTGAGATGGTGAAGGCTATACGCCAAAACCTTATTTCGCAGGGTCGTGAGAAGCTCTGTTCCCAAGTTAGTGAAATCACCGAGGGAAATGTGTCTGGTTTATTCACGGATATTGATACGAAAATCGGAGAACGAGTCATTGTATTTTCGTTGGATTAAGATTTAGAAGAATAATGCTCGCTTTCCTAAATGAAGGCATGCTGGTTCTTCTTTTTCATTTCCGATCAAGTTTGACACGTGAAACCAGATGGAAAATGCGTAATTTTTTTAAGAGCCTTTCATATCTTTGGCTTCTTCCGTCCTGCTTCTGGATGACTTGATAGGGGCTGATGTTGGTTGAGCCCCGTAATGAACAAGGTGGACTGCCGTTCTTTAAAGTCTTTCTCCATTTCATGGAGTTTGGCCATTGTAGTATGATCGACTAGGTACGTCTCTGATAAATCCAAGGTGATACGCGGTTCCGCTGCCAGTTGATCCAGCGTTTTCTTTAAACCAATCCACGTACTGAAAATAGCAGAGTCTTTGACCTTGACGGTCACGCCGCTTTGTTCATTTCGTTCAACGCTGATTTGAGGTTTGAAGAGAGATGTGGCGGGTGCGCCGTTTTTCAAATGCAGAATAAGATTGACGAAGATGCCAATGGCAATACCCATCAATAAATCCGTGGCCAGGACTCCGATGACGGTCGACACAAAAATGATGAACTGCTCTTTGCCCACATGATACATGTGGAGGAATTCTTGCGGGGACGCCAGGCGAAATCCGGTGAAGACCAACATGGCTCCAAGAGCGGCAAGGGGAATTTGATTGATGAGCCCGGGTAGTAGCGCTACAAAGAACAGCAGAAACAACCCATGGAAGGCGTTCGAAAACCGGGTGCGAGCTCCGTTGTCAATATTGGCCTTGCTTCGTACGATTTCCGAGATCATCGGAAGGCCACCAATGAAAGCCGCAATGGTATTTCCGACTCCGACGGCTAACATATCTTGATCATGGTTGGTTTTTCGTTTCCATGGATCAACGCCATCGATGGCCTTGGCGCTTAATAAGGATTCAATACTTCCAATGAGCGCAAACATGAGGACATACTTCCACCCCGTGGTGGTGGTGAGCCCAGAAAAATCAGGAAAGGTGATGGCGCTAAACATACTTTCCGGGACAGCAACGAGAAAGCTTTTGCCCAAAGGATAATCTTGGCCGTTAAACGAATACGTTCGTTCCTGCCCAAAGTCAAAATATATGGCAAGCGGGACGGTGACGAGCAGGACCATCATGGGAGCGGGAATAATTTTGATCTTGGGGTTTTTGATGAACAGGTAACTAAACATGATGATGAGGCTGATGAGTCCAATCAGCCCAACGAGCGGATTCATTTCCATGACAAACTGAGGGATTTTTGAGATCAACTCTAGCGGGTTACCCTCAGGGCTCACACCCAGGGCAATGGGAAACTGCTTGGCCATGATGATGATGCCTATGGCGGCAAGTAAGCCATGGACTGCTGAAGCTGGAAAGAATTCGCCTAAAATTCCAGCGCGAAACATCCCAAAGAAAATTTGAAAAATTCCAGCGGCAACCCCGACACCTAAGGCAAGTCTATAGGCTTGGTAGTCAATAGCTGGATCTTTTCCTCCGGTAAAACCAAATTCGGTGACGCATCCAATCGCGATGACGATGAGTCCAGCCGCGGGTCCCTTGATTGTCAGTTCGGAGTTACTAAAGAATGTCGCAATTGTTCCGCCGACGATGGCGGTAAAGATTCCGGCGATAGCGGGGTAACCACATGCCAACGCGATTCCCAGGCATAGGGGGAGGGCAATGAGGAAGACTAGAAAGCCTGAAATGAGGTCAGCTTTCCAATTTTTCGGGAGCTCAGAAAGTATACCTCTGGGAACCATAGTTGCTTCTAACATTATCCTCAATTCTTGTTGTGATAGTCTGACAACTTCCGATCAGAGCAATGGTCTTGGATTGACGGATCTTTGGCGCTCTTTAGCAATGTGCCATGCTTGCTAAAGCTGTGTGTGATTTGCGTTAGCTTCACTTTCTTGGCACCGTTTACTGAGAAAATCTGGCGCAATGTGGCCATTCAACGTTCCATTATCAGTCATGTTCTCGGAGGTCAAATCGTCAAAACTTAATTGAATAGTGTGGGGATCATGAACAGCATCTATCATGAAATTTGGCAAAAAAAAACCAGTCAGGTTCATGGTGGAAATCACTTGAACATAAGACTGGTGTGTATGGGGCACTTGGCTTAGGTGGATCATTCTACCCGAACAAAATATAGGTACATTAATCTAGGAGATAATGCAGTTCCTAATATTGTCCTCATGACTGAAAACTCCAGCGGCAATTGAATTCCAGGCAACGCCAAGCACTATTAAGTTATACCAAAGTGTTGGATGAGTGTATAGGTGGAAGAGTGAGTTTTTTCGCTTCGAATGAGCGAAAAAATATGCAAGTTTTACTAGGGGATATCGCCTTCTTGGTCGTAACTAACTGCCTTAGCCGTAAATATTAAACATCACAAGAACTGCAACAATCCCAATAACAGCTAAATCTAATAATGGTTCCATGTTATGCCTCTCGCTTAGTCTAAATATTAGCTCTCAATGTTAATTAGATACGTTATTTACCTAAAATAAGCAAAAATTGATCCAATTAGTTCTATGGGAAATTTATTTTGTAAGTAATTGAATAAATTAACTTTATTTAAATTAAATGAAATAAAGTTTCTGTGTGCTAGAGCTTGAAGTGCAATTCCGCACTGATCGCATGGTGCGAAATCGCACCATAATAATGCTTGGTTTAGTGGTGTGATCGGTTAGACTACGGGGTAGACGATGGGTTGAGCCCTAATTGAAGGATTGAGGCGGTGATCCAATTAGTTTCTGGGTTCTTTTAATGTGTATGCAGATTTAGTTGTTTGAGGTATACAGATTTTTTGAATGCTTGTGTCACCGGTTAAGTGTTCCCTCTGAGTTTGACTTGTATTTTCTTTCCAAGCTGCTAAGGAAATGTGAATATTCTTGGCTATAGCCGTTTCAGTTATACCGAAACGATAAAGCGCCAACTTGTACAATGTTGAGATCCAATACGTGAGATAAAACGTCAATCATTGTCAGTTATAGCCGATTCAATGATTTTTCGTATTCTTGACACATTGGGTATCGCGTTGAAAGTCCTCATGGTTGAGCTGGAGCGTATTTGTATTCGCTATAATCCAAGCGGGTATAACCTTTCGATGTTTGAGGCGTAGCATTACGCTGCTAGGCGATCTATAATTAACAATCTTCCAGAGGTAAACAGATCTCACAATTAGCAACCACTCTCAACGTCTGCAAGGGGTATGCAACAACCGTTGCCTGGCCTTCCTTATTCTCATAAACTGGAGATTAATTGGATTCGCTATAGTGTCTACGGTCATTCCCAAAAGATCCTCAACGTTTTTATTGTGTGATTATCCAGTTTTAGTTTGGCCGGTGGGTTATCTTCTCTATTTTGGTATTTTTGTTATTGGAATTTCTTGTTTTTAAAAATATTTTCAACTGAAAATATCGAAGAAAAAAAGAATGGTCACTTTGTGAACACCAAGAGAGAAACGTTGAAATAATTTTTTTAGTCTTTTTTATTGCATGATGGTACCCATCTGGTATATCCTAGATGGTTTTTCAATCCCCCCAATACAATCTAAGGATGTTTGACGACCAGAATTATTTTGGAAAAGAACCGAGCAAATTTCCTTGGATTGTTCTCTCCTGAGGACTCAAGATTCCCAAGACTCAGAAAGGATCCATATCAGAATGTCTGAAATACGAGAAATCGTAAAGAAGCTTTGGAAAACTTCGAGAGGTTGGTTTGATACCCAATTCGAAGCAGGAGTTGGTTCTCATCAAGACAGTCGTGCCATGGACTTTATGCGTTCGCTGCCGTTCATTGCGCTGCATGTTTCTGTTCTAACGGTATTTTGGGTTGGATGGAGTCCGGTGGCCGTCACGATGGCTGTATTGTTCTATGGCATTCGGATGTTTGCGATTACAGGGTTTTATCATCGTTACTTTTCGCATCGAGCCTATCGGACGTCACGGTTTATGCAATTTGTCTTTGCTATCGTGGGAGCCAGTGCTGCTCAACGAGGGCCATTGTGGTGGGCATCCAATCATCGCATTCATCATGCTCGTTCCGACCAGCCTTCTGATGTTCACTCCCCTGTTCAGCATGGCATTTGGTGGAGTCATCTTGGCTGGTTTTTATCGTATCAGCAGCTTTCTGCGCAGCACCAGCGAATCAAAGATTTTGCTCGGTTCCCAGAATTACGCTTCTTAGATCGCTTTGATGTACTAGTGCCCTTTATGTTGGCAGTGAGTATGTTTTTCTTTGGTGAATGGTTAAGTTACGTTGCTCCTGCTCTTGGGACCAATGGGTGGCAGATGTTGGTCTGGGGGTTTGTCATTTCCACGCTCGCTTTATATCACGGTACCTTCACAATCAACTCGCTGTCTCATCGTTTTGGGACTCGACGTTATCCCACGACCGACAATAGTCGGAATAACCCCATTCTTGCGATTATCACGATGGGTGAAGGATGGCATAACAATCATCATTGGTATGCGAGTTCCGCCAGGCAAGGGTTTCGATGGTGGGAAATTGATATCACGTATTATCTTCTTCTCGGTCTTGAAAAATGCGGGTTAATCTGGGATGTACGGCCAGTCCCGGCTTGGGTGTTGAATCAGCAGAGTCGAAATTCGATAAGTGAGGAAGCCGATACCAAGAAGATTGCGGTATAAGCTTTCTCCTGTGCCTTTAGCTCTGCTGCTCGCTTCCGTCTAATAAGGGGCGTGGTCATTTTTAAGGCAGTTTTCACCATCAACATTACATTTTTGATGTTTCATTGTGACAGGCACTTGTCAAAATGGAGATAGGCTTGGGTGCAAGCCTTTTTATGTGAGCTAAGATTGTAATGTAGGCTCGAATCTCTTTCCTATTTCAAAACTGCTCATTGTCGCTCTTTTTGATTCTCTTTTTTTATCCTTTACACCTTCACGCTCTGCCTCCCAGGGTTAGCCTAACTACCCAGGAGGTGTCGTGCACCTCTGAAATCCAACAAGCTTTATGTGCAATATTTTTCTGTGACTTCCGGTGTTGCAGAGGCTGTGTGGGCTGATCTCACTGTTTCTACGTTCGTGAGTCCTTCTCGTGCTGTTGTATAGTTAATATTCTGGATCCTCGTCATAGGGATAGGAAATGGCCGAAAACCAAATGAATGAGTGAATAGTTAATCTGAGTATTTCATTCCAATTATTTCTATTGTTTACAATTTTCCCTCAAAAACGTGCCTTACTTTTTTCCTATCTTCTCTCATTAAGCCATCTCCTCCACGCTGACCTGAACTCGAACCGTCGAACGGGCAACCTTAATGCAGGCTGAAATGCGTTTTCAGCGTGGTCTCAGGGTGCAAAAAGTATGATTCCTCAAGAATCATCTTTACCCTTAACCACAAAGGAGGTTTCATGAATCATTCAAGCGATTCCACGACTTAATACTCCTGACATGTAGTAGGGCAATGATTCGATATTTGCAAAAAAGGTGACCTTATCGAATCGTTGCCAGTCAGTAGGAGAACGCATGCCCGGCGTTGAATAAACGTCGTCATCAGCTGGGCTACCAAGCATCCCCTTTCACCTATCACTCAATTAAGGAGAAGACTCATGAATACACGTCTGATGTTGATAATCGTTGGATTTATCGTGTCGAGTGCGCTCACGGTTTCGGCGCAATTTCAGGGAGCAGGGAGTGCGGATATTCGCACGGTGTCTGCCGTTCAAGAAGCGATTGATGATTCTTGGATTTCATTGACTGGTACAATTCTTCGACAAGTATCTGCCGAGCGATATCTATTTCAAGATTCCACCGGAACCATGGTTGTTGAAATTGATCACGACAAGTGGCGAAATGTGAGTGTCAATCCGGAAACAATTGTCCGTATATCAGGAGAAATTGACAAAGATTGGTCGACGACCGAAATGGAGGTGGAAACAGTCGAGTTGGTTAGTTCTTCAAGTCAAAGCCTCAGTCAATCTCAATAGTATTGTTGGGGTGAGGCCATCAAGATTTCATGTCCTTCATCAATATGGTGGAGGACATGAAGTTAATTGGATTCGCTATAATCAACAGCCGGCCATTCAAGGCTGGCTCTCACACCGCCAAGAGGAGAGTGATGTAAGTTCAATGCCCCGCCGTATAAGACAACAATCTCATGCACAATGTTGAGGCCTAATCCATGACCCGGGGTCGTTTCGTCAAGCCGTCGTCCTCGCTGTAGTGCCAACGTCAATTGTTCTTCGGAGATACCAGTGCCATCATCTTCTACGATCAAGCGCCAGCAGCCATTGTTCCGTTCCCCATGGACTTCAACTCGCCTTTGAGCCCATTTACAGGCATTGTCCAGTAAATTGCCCAGCATTTCCTCTAAATCATGTCGATCTCCTTGAAAATAACAATCTTCTAATCCGCTTAAGTTGATATGTAAATTTTTTTCTTTATAGAGATGGTCCATAGAAAAACGTAGGTCTTCGGCTAACGGTGCCACCTGGATGCGAGTTCGTAACAAACCGCCAGCGCCGGCAGTTCTGGCTTTCGAGAGATACCGATTGACGGAGTCTGTCATGCCTTTGATTTGGTCTTGGAGGATTTGTCTTCTTTCGCCCTGAATTTCTCGTGCTTCATTTTTGAGGACCGTCAACGGGTTCTTCAGAGCGTGGGCCAGATTGGCTGTCTGTGTCCGTGCTCGCTTCAGAAGCGCGGTATTGTGATCAAGCAGGGCATTCAATTCCGAAACCACAGGTTAGATTTCGATTGGGAAACTCTCCGGTAGACGAGCGGCTCGACCTGCTCGGGTTTCCGTTAGGGCAATTTTCAATTGTCGTAATGGCCGTAGTCCAAATCGAATCTGAAGGAAAACTGCACCAAGTAAGCCTACGCCCAAAACGGTCAGCGTAATCATTAACATTTTGGAAAATTGCTGCACGTCCTGATCAATATTCGAAAGCGGACCTGCCACAACAAAAGTAAAGTACGCATTGGAGTCCGGAAGAGTCACCTTCTCGCTTAATGCGCGTAATTGTCCTCCAGCGGGGCCGACGATGTTCTGATGCTGTAAGCCGCTTCCAATAGCTGGGTCGTTGGTGATCATGCGGTGATTCCAGAGGGAGCGAGACTTGGCTAGGAGTTTTTCATTTTTAAGAATTTGCCAATACCATCCTGAGAGCGGGCTATGAAAACGAAGATTGGAGGGGCTCCATGTCATTTGTAAGCTCCCGTCGTGTGGCGATATTTCGGTGGCGGCAATATTCCCTTGCAGTTGATCAAACAGAAACGCATCAAAACGCTGTTCGAGATGTGATCTGAATAAGTGGACTAAGAGGAGATCGGTGGCGACAAGGGTTAAAATCACCCAAATGCTTGAGGTGAGCAGGAGACGAAGAGTGAGGGTATTATGCGTGTTCATTGAATGTTGAGAGCTGATACCCTTTCCCGCGGTGAGTGATGATAAATGACTGTCCGAGCTTCTTTCGTAATCGATTGATGAGAACTTCAATCACATTGGAGTCGAGGTCAAAGTCTTGATTGTAAATATGTTCAGTTAATCGTGTTTTAGAGATGATGGCACTTGGATGGTGAAGGAAATAGGATAACGTCCGGAACTCTAATGCCGTCAACTCAAGAGGAATATTATCAAGGGTTACCTGCTGACTGCTGGTATCCAATCTGAGCGGACCCCAGGTAATAATCGGATTGACCTGTCCTGTTGCTCGCCTAATTAAGGCCTCGACTCTCGCGACCACTTCTTCCATCTCGAAGGGTTTCGTGAGATAGTCATCCGCTCCTGCTCTGAGGCCGGTGACTTTTTCTCGCCATGTATCGCGTGCGGTCAAGACAAGAACGGGCATCATCCGTCCTTCTTGCCGCCAGTGTTGTAAAATGGATAACCCTTCCTTTTTGGGAAGACCAAGATCCAGAATAACGGCATCGTAGGATTCACTCTGGCCAAAATACTCACCATCCTCTCCGTTATGGGCAATGTCCACGGCATAAGCCATCTTACTCAAGGCTTTTGCCAACTGTCTTGCGACTTGATGATCGTCTTCGACGACAAGCACTCTCATGTCAGAAGACCTCTTTCAGTAAGGATTTAGACTATCGCGTCGACCGTTGACATTGAGAAGGTCCAAGCTTTTGGCATCATATTCCACTTCGAGTACGTTACCTCGAGGAGTGAGGAGCTTGACCTCATAAATCCAACTTGCATCTTCCTCTTCTAATTCAATCTCAAGAATGATGCCTTCGAATTCTTGATTGATTCGAGTGAAGAGTTGTTGAATCGGAGCAAGCTCTGTCTTTATTTGATCATAGGGTAATAAGTCGTCTTCTGCATGAGCGGGAAGAACAGACCATCCGACTCCGACGGTTAAGACGATAGCCCACGTCATGAGAGTTAAGGCTATCGCCCATGTCAGAAATGATCTGTTCGGTTGTGTGCCGGGATTGTGTTGCTCGGTTCTCATGTTGTCCCCTTTAGATAAGGTTTCATGATGTTATTGACCTTATCAGAGAGAACCTTACGCCAAGCTTAAAGGTTCTTTCAGCGTGATATTAGGATCTGTGGAGTATGGTGTTCATATGGCCAGCACTCTTTTCATCCAAGGAGGCAATATGAGAAACGACTTCCATCAATGGGGTAGAGAACAATGGTATTCTCCGGGCGATATCGTGGAGGATCTTCACCGTCACCATTATCGAGTCTATGCCATTGAATGTGAAGACCAATGGTATTCAGTCAATGCGTTTGACTTGCAAGGGGAACGAGTTGAGTTAAAGGTGAGTCCCAAAACTCGAAAAGTCTTCTCTTGGATCATACGAAGTGGAAGTTGCAAAAATCAAAATCGAGAGGAACGAAAACGACGAGAGGATGAAATTGCAGGTATGTCTAAAAGCATTGGCAAGGTTTCACAAGAGGTCGTTTGTCTAAGAGAGGCCTAAGGGGTTTCTCAAAGGTGTAGTTGTCCTGCTTATGGAAGGTTAGGGAGAATGATGAAAGCGAATCAGGTGAATGAGTCTGATCATTCACTTCTTAAGATCATTTGAGAAACTGTTATGGAAGTTTCATGAACTGTTGTCTATCTGCGAAATCATGTCAAGCATCGCCGGTAGATTCTAGGGCCGCGTTTATCTAGAAATATCTAGCTGCTTCGAATTTTTCTTTTCCTGAACAAGCGCTAAAAAATCGTTCTCAAATTTTTCAAAACTTGAGCTATCACACGTTGGGCACTTTGCTCGAGAACGATAGGCAAAGGTCTGTCTCAGTTTACCTCCACACGTTCCACACTTTTTATAATGATCGACAAGTAGGGTCATTAAAGATTTCTGCCATTTGGGGAAGGCCGCTGCCAGCAGAGCGATTTCTTCGAGTGGAAATAGCCAGGGTGTCAGGGTAAATGATTCAGGTTCTGGCAGTTGTGTTAGTGGCTGAAGCTTTTTGTCGACGGCCTTGGTGCCGTGAAGTTCTAGTGTGAAAAGTCTTTTTCCAATGTTCCCAATTGGCTGTAACGAAGGCACTGTCTGTGCGGCGTTGACACTACCACTAATAAACAGTTTTTCAAGCTTGGGTATATGTTTGATGGATTCTAGCGATAGCGGTGAGCCCAGATCAGATAAGTAGAGCGATGTAATTTTGAGCAAGTCTTCAATACCCTCAAGTGACTGGAGTTTTGGACATTGCCAAATCGTGAGATCCTTAAGCGATTTAAATTGATGAAATGGGCGAACATCAGAAATCGGAGCGAGCCGAAGTCCAAACGAGGTTAATTTTGGCAAGGTAAGGTTTGAGAGGACTGGGATGTTCGTTTTCGCTAACCGGTAGAGAGATAAGGATTCAAGATGGGTAAACTCTTCAAGTGTTGCCAGATCTTTTGCGTGGCCATCAACCCATAAGTCGGTAGCGGAGCGACTGACATGCCCAAGCGATTGTAAGAGGTTCTCGTTGCCCATATTGTGCTCCCATATGAATTTGGTGTTGTCCTTCTTGCTGCAATAGCGGTACGTCAATATTGGGCGTCTATTTTCGATATGGACATTTATGAGTTAACGATACACTGAAAGGTAGACAGTGTCCGATTTTTTTTTATTCCATGGGAATCGATATAAGGTTCGAATCTGACTGGAATATTGTCCAATGTTGGCTTGTTGCCAGAGACCCTGTTCGTAATAGGGTTCATTCTTTGAGTCATTGAGAAAGCCTGCATATTTCTCGTCGGTAAAAAAACTTACCGACCAACTGTTTGTCCAATTTGGTTGACATTGTTGGACATAGTCATCGACCTGATAGAGGAGGGCTTGAACGTGTTGTAAATTTTCCACCACTGGTTCGGTGGTTTGAAGGAAGAGCACATCATGATCTTGCGGGATGCGGATTAGGCCGATGGCGTGTTCACGTGCACGACATGCCTGGTGGTTAATTGGAATGTCTTGTGGTTGTCCGGGGTCGCCTTTAGGAATCGTAATGGCATTGAGCGCATCTGTTTGACAGATGAACTTTAAAGATGATGGAGGGCAGTCCCAATGCAGCTGTATCCCGAATTGTGCGATATCTGGCAGCAGAGTCGGCATTCGAGGGTTTAACGTGACTTTGTCCTGGATCGACTCTCCTGGAAGAAGCCGAACTTCCTGTGAACCGATATCCCACAGGACAGAACGCTGATTAATGGGAGTCTTGTGGGTATCTAGACGAAGAGCCTTGAGCCACTTCGAGTCATTTGGCGGATTCCATGGCAAATCATGGACATCGACCATAACCGGTTCTTGACTGATGTTGGTCAAATGAATGTGGATAACGTAGTGCTGCGGACTGGGTTTCTTTAACAAGACCTTCATGGCCAGCGGCAGCCGTGGCTCTTCTTCTGTGTCCGTGGCTGCACTGATAGATAGGGGCAATATCACGATTAGAAAGCAGAGCACAAAACCATAGGCATGGCAAATTAATCGTTTCATTGAACGGTTCCGGTCTTTGGGGGTGCCGTTTTCCTGCTTTGGACTTTCTGTATGGCCATGATGTTGGAGGTCCTATTTAATTCTATTGTTTCTCGAAATATCATATTTCTATTTTACACGACGCGCACATGGGTTTTCCTAATTTCCAACATCCAGCCCAATCCCAAAAATTAACGCCTCATCAAGTTTTTTGTTGCCAAACAAGGGTTGACTGTTGAATCGAATATCATATTCAAACGTGACATACATATATTGATTCAGTTTAATCCGTAATCCCTGTTGAGAGTTGATACGAACGGCTGTGCTTTGCTTTCCAAAGTCTTGAAAGCCTTGATGATTCAAAAATACTTCTACTCCATTTGAGATGAGCCAGTATTTCCAGTCGACCGCCCACAGTGCAGTCGGATTTTGGATGGTTTTCCTTGATCTGAAATCTTGCAACACATACCCTGGTCCGACGACGGCAGACAATGAATGCTCTTCCTCATCGAACACTTGGTACCCCAAGCCGACAGTGGTAGAGCTTCTGACGGTTAAATCTTGAAAGGAGTCTTGTTCGAACAATTCGTCAAAATTCAAAAAGACTTTTTCTGAGACAAAGTAATCGTAATTGAATCTTCCTCTGGAATTTCTCGCTGTGACAATCTCATTAGCCTCGCCGTAGTTATATTGTCCTCCAAAACCTGCACGATGGGCTTTACGGAAGCGAAAGGTCCAGTCTAAAGACGCATTGACGGCTTGAGTCGAGGAATTACCTGCCGTTCGGTTTCCCCCTAGGGAGGTATTCCCGCTATATCGAAACACGGGAAGAGGGTTAATTGACGCAATCATTGACAAAGGTATCTTTTGAAGCTTGACGGGGGGTTCTTCTTTCGGCGTCACGATCTCTTTTGGGTCGACCATGATGACTTCTTCAGGGTCTGACGTCACGACGCTTCCTCGAATCCTTGAGCCATCAAGTAATTCGATGGTTAATGGATTTGCTGAGGACAGCCCTTCAATGACACTCCAATCAAGACTAAACTCACCTCCATAGGTGGTTTTGAAAATCAGTGCCCCTTCTTCCATCCTCACAATGGTCCCGGTCATCCGGTCGCCATTCACAAATTGGACTTCATCTGCCCAGCTGATGTTCAGGTACCCGAGGAGTATGGCGAAACATGGCAAGAGCCAGCATATCGCTCTGGACAATATTGTCATCAGCATGAAAAAAACGTAATGCAACAGTTTGAAAATATCCTGGGTGTCAGGATTATAACGGCATCATTCATTGATAGGCTGTTCGTCTTTGCTTGCAGAGGTGTTTTGGGTTTCGCTTTTCATGTTCGGGCATTGCATGCTTTAGCATCTTGTCGTTGAGTCAGAAGCTGTGTTTGTTACTGAATGACGAGGCAGTTCGCAGCTCAACTTTTTCAAGGACGCTGTATTTCATGGTCCTCAGACATCGATGAAGGAAGTTTATGTCTGAGCATAGGGTGAAATATTCATTTTTTTTGCCTGCTTTCGCATTTCTGAGGCGTCGTACCATGCTTGCATGTTAAGCAACGTATCCATATTCAGATCAAAAGCCATTTCTAATCGTAGTGCCATCTCCGGAGACAGTGCGGATTTTTCATTGAACAAGTCTGACAGGGTGGCACGACGCACGCCCAAAATATCAGCAGCTTTCGTGACACTCAAGCCGAATTCATCAATCACTTCCGTCTTGATGAACGCTCCCGGATGAACCGGTTTCGCGCCACTTTTGGGACCAGTCTTCTTCATCGATGAAAATCCTCTATTTATAGATGTACTGTAGAACCGTACTATTGCAAGTTGTGATATTGAATTTATTTGGAAGACCTCCATGCTATGCCTTAAGTATTTCCTGGGAATCAAACTCAGGTGGACTGCATGAAGCTGTCATGAATAGCTTCACGTTATTTTGAACTTTGACAATGCCGTTCGAGGCATTTGTAGATGAGGTACATTGGGAAGGGTTGTTGTAGGCTCTCGTCTATTTTCTATCGCACGGAACGATAACCAAGATAGACATACCTCGATTCAACATTACGCTTGTCTTGATTGTTTCTAATGCTGAAACTGAAACTAAGGTGCTTGGGCTTTGGAGGATGCGTCAGAAGAGTGTGATGCTCTGTAGGGGGAAGTTTTAACCCTAATGCCTGTATCAATGACTCCTTTGAGCAACTGTGAAGGCAGAAGTGCACAAGGGCTATCTGTGCAAGGCGAGGCATTTGAGGCCAAGATTAATTTTTGGCTAACACTTTAAGGGATTCGCGAATGATGAGTTCAAGGTTTGAGGGATCGTCCAATTTTTCTCGACTTCGTTTAATCGCCTTCTGGACATCAAGAGGGCGATACCCAAGATTGGTTAAGGCTGATTCGGCATCGGCTTGTACCGTATCTTCAGCGGGAAGTTGTTCGCCTGGCAGAGCGTCCGTCGAGATATATTTAGCTACTTTATCTTTGAGTTCCAGCACAATGCGACTTGCGGATTTTTTGCCGATTCCTGGGGTAGATGACAATCTCTCCACATCATTGCGTTGAATCGCTGAAAGAATATCTTTCACATTTAACGTTGACAGTGCACTCAGAGCCAATTTGGGTCCAATTCCACTGATACCGGTCAGTAAGGTGAAGGTTTCTTTTTCTGCCGGTGTGAGGAAACCAAATAACTGAATCGTGTCATTTCGTATGTGAGTGGAAATGGCGAGTGTGACAGAATCCTTCAAGTGGGGAAGGGAAAAGTAGGTACTCAAGGCTATAGAAATTTCATAGCCGACCCCTTGGACATCAAGGATGATCGTTGACGGTGATTTTGAAAGAAGTTGGCCGGTGAGTCGTGCGATCATAAATTACCTGTCTCCAAAGTATTTGCATTGCAAGTGGGTTCAGCTTATCGCTGAGGATAGAGAAAGTCTATTCAGTTCAACTCGAAACGTCGTCAGGGTTTGTGTGGGTGAGTTTGAAGCTAGAAGAGGAAAGATCTTAACTAACCGACTGAGGCAAGCTTTTCCATGATCTCATCTGAGATATCGAAATTGGCATGGACTTTTTGAATGTCGTCATGGTCGTCCATAATTTCGACAAGTTTCAATGCCTGTTCCGCGGCTTTTTCGTCGAGTTGAATATGGTTTTGTGGCAAGAACGTGACTTCAGCAAAGGTTGCTGGTATTTCAGCTTCGACTAAGGCGGCTTTGACCGCTTCAAATTCAGTTGGTGAGGTGATGACTTCAAAGGACTCGGGGCTTTGTTTAACATCCTCGGCCCCAGCTTCCACGGCGAGAGTGAATAACTGATCTTCATCCACTTTATCTTGTTCAACAATTAGCAGGCCCTTTTTTTCAAATTGCCAAGCAACGGCACCAGCTTCGGCCATGTTGCCGTTGTTCTTGGTAAACATACTGCGGACTTCTGCTACGGTACGGTTTCGATTATCTGTCATCACTTCTAATAAAATCGCCGTCCCACCAGGTCCGTATCCTTCAAGAAAGAATTCTTCGACCTCCATACCTGGGAGTTCTCCGGTCCCGCGCTGAATTGCACGTTTCACGGTGTCGGCTGGCATGTTCACTTCTTTGGATTTGGCGATAGCTTGCCGGAGGGCAGGGTTTCCATCGGGGTCTCCTCCACTTCGAGCCGCGATGGAGATTTCTCGAATGACACGAGTGAAAATTTTGCCCCGTTTGGCGTCTTGCGCACCTTTGTGACGCTTGATTGTCGACCAATGACTATGACCACCCATGATGTCTGACCTTATCTCGCAGAAGAAACTCTATCAGTTGAAACTTTGGCTCTGTTGGAGAACTTATTTAAAGTACTCACATCTAGGAAAAAATTTGTATCATAGGGTCGAAGAGGGAGTCAATGTAAGGCATAGTAGTTACTACGTATTATCCATGTGATGCTATCGCAAGGTTTGGTTTGTGGATGTTGTACCAGCGGATATTGGGATTGCTCTGCGTTTGAAGCATTTCATTGATTCGTGGAAATGGAACTGTTATAGCGAACTCACGCAATTTTCAGTCGAAGTATATTCGCTAATAAAGCGCGATTATGCACGGCGAACTATGGACGTGTAATGGAACGGCTAAAAGGAATGCCCATGCGCGTAATTTTTATGGGGACACCAGATTTTTCCGTGCCAACCTTGGCCGCGCTTATTGATTCAGAGTACTCGGTTGTCGGGGTTGTGACACAGCCTGACCGACCGCGAGGTCGTGGGAAAACTGTGAGTCCTTCACCCGTGAAGCAATTGGCGATGACACATGATGTTCCTATTCTCCAGCCAGAGAAAATGAAACAGCCCGAATTCTTGTCTGCCTTGCAAGCTTGGCAGGCTGATGTCATTGTGGTCGCGGCATTTGGAAGAATTTTACCGAAGATCATACTCGATCTTCCGCCACGCGGCTGTCTGAATGTTCACTCTTCGTTATTGCCGAAATATCGCGGTGCAGGACCGATCCAATGGGCCTTGATCAATGGTGAAACGGAGACGGGGATCACCACGATGCTGATGGATGAAGGTATGGACACCGGACCAATTTTACTGCAGGAAACGGTACCGATCGAGCCTGAAGATACCGCAAAGGACCTTTCTGATCGGTTGGCCCAAGTCGGAGGACAGGTATTACTGAAAACCCTTCGTCTATGGGAGTCCAATCACGTGACTCCGACTATTCAAGATGGCACACAAGCCACTATGGCGCCGATGTTGCGCAAAGAAGATGGTGCGATTCTATGGAGTCAACCTGCTATGACGATCCACAACCGGATTCGAGGCCTGTCTCCATGGCCGGGGGGCTATACGTTTTGTCAAAAAGACCGGCTGTCGATCTGGAAGACTATCCCGCATGACGATGGTCCAGAGACTGAGACCTCCTCAGATAGGCCTGGCACGATCGTGAAAGTAGACAAATATGAAATCATGGTCAAGACTGGAGCGGGTGTTCTTGGGATTACAGAACTGCAAATGGCCAATCGAAAGCGTATGAATGTTGGGCAATTTTTGGCAGGCTATCAGTTAACGCCCGGTATGCGTTTGACGGATCATCACGAGTCATGAGTCTCGGGGGTCCCGTTGACCCTCTTTGGAGGCTTTTCATAAGAATTGAACAACGAACAATAGATGTTCTGAGTTATTATTGGGTAAGGAGTTCATCATGACTGAGCGTGAACAGGAAGCAATTGATTTTATTCTCCTTAAACTCAAAGAACTTGAGCAAATTCACGAAAAAGCGTTGGAGGCATTGAACGCGGTTCAAGGCCGAGATCAGGTGGTTAAGTGGAAAAAAGAAGCGTTAGATTCATTGAAGGGAAAAATTAGTGAATCGATTGAAAAGCAATTAGCAAAAGATTGGCTTGAAACTTCGTATATTGTGGGAGATCTATTTGATGAGTTGTCAGATGATGTCGATATGTGTCGTCGTCATCTCAAAAAATTACTCAAAGATATTCAAACGCATGGATTGCCGGATGAGGGGTAAGCAGTTTTGAGTCAACGTGAAGATTTCATTGGCACTCAGAATGCGAACATTGCTGAAATCACTCTTCAAATTCATGAAGAATCTCCGTGGCATTACCACACTCAGATCACTGAAAATGTATCTATTTACGCGGGGACAATGAGGTTCACTGTAGAGGCGCCAACCTCAATATCTGCTTGGCGCCTGGAGAGCATTACGAAATCAAGCCAATGGTCAAACATCGAGTTGTGACCGCATCCTCTGATGTCGCCACCTTCTTACTGGTCCAAAGCGGGAATCATGATTTTGTGGAAATTAGTTCCTAGCGAAACCTTGATGTTGGCTCAGTTCGATTAACTGTTTAAAAGGTGGATTCACTCCCGCGACAAGAAATCCTTCTCTCATGTCTTTATCTAGTCTTCCGTATCCCCGTAAGCGATTTGGTCAAAACTTTCTCATTGATCAGAACATTGTCAAGAAAATTGTGGCACGTGCGGCTCTTCGTCCTGATGAAACGGTCGTGGAAATCGGCCCTGGCCGTGGTGCACTCACCGGAGCGCTGTGCCAGGTGGCTTCCCGCGTTCTAGCCATTGAGATCGATACGGAACTCTTTCACTATCTACAACAAGACCTCACGCATTATTCCAATCTTGAGCTGTCCTTGGGTGATGCCTTGGCTTATCCCTACCAGACGCTTCCGCCGAAGACTGTGGTTGTCGCCAATCTTCCTTATAACATTTCCACACCGCTGCTATTTACCTTCTTCGAGGCACGAGCCTCGATTGACCGAATGATTTTGATGGTTCAACTCGAAGTGGCGAAACGGTTAGTCGGAAAAACAGGAACTCGCGACTACGGTGTCCTTTCTGTCCTGGCGCAGTATTTTGCTGATGTCGACTTAGCCTTTAAGGTTTCAAGGACCTGCTTTCGTCCCAGGCCTGATGTAGAATCGGCCATTGTTGAGTTACGTCTCAAGCCCGTGGATGAGATGGATTCTCCAGAGGATATTGCGCAGTTTATTCGAGTTGTGAAAGCCGCATTCAGTCATCGTCGGAAAACGTTATTGAATGCGATGCGTGATGCTGGAATGGCAGCCAATGTGCTGAAGTCGGTTTTTGACGGTACGGGCATCCATGGGGGGCGTCGTGCGGAAACGTTAATGGTTCAAGATTTTCAACGATTGGCTCGTGTGCTCCCTTACCGATAATTTCTCTTCTTCCCCCTACCCCTTAGTCCACATTAATCGACAATAAACATGCTTGAAATTGGAAAAGGTGGAACGCCTTGCGGTCTATGGTTTGTTTGCTAAAGAGAAACACCTATGCTAGGATTTATGGTATGAGTATCTTCCCTAGTACGACCCGTTCTGGAAAGAAGGGTCAAAAGCCAGGAATTTCGCCATTAACTGCGCAAATCATCGGTATTCTTTTGACCACGCTCGGGGTCTTGTTATTTCTGGGAGTCGTATCGTTTCATCCTCAAGACCCAACTTTGTTTGACCCACAAGATCCGTTCAGTCGTTACTCTGAATCTCAAGGATTGCATAATTGGATCGGAAAAGTTGGATCCACATTAGCATTTGTTCTCATAGGAGTGATCGGGGGAGCAGCGTATCTGGCACCGATTTTATTAGTCATGTTGGGGATTCGAGCGTGGACAAGCGAGGACATTCACTTAAAAGTCCATCATGGATTAGGCGCTGTTTTTGCCATTGTCTCTCTTAGTGCGCTCTTTCAGCTTCGCTTTGCCTCTGTTCCCATGATCAGTGATGTTCCTGTAGGCATCGGGATGGCTGGAGGAATGAGCGGGTATTGGCTCACGTTACTCTTAGAGCAAAACTTTGCCTATCTTGGCAGTCATATTTTGCTTGTTGCTGGCCTTGTAGTCTCGCTGGTGTTGCTTTCACCGACCTCTATCCCAGGAACGGCTCGTCGTCTTACCCAATGGAGTGGTGCTGCGAAAGACGCGATGCAGGAACGAATGGCTCGCCGTGCCATTGAGCGAGAACAGAATAAGACGGTCAAGCCCAATAAAGCTGTGAAAATTAACCGCTCTACGCCGATCCGCGGAGGAATTGGAGGCCTGCTTAACTTTAAACGGTCAGAAAAAACACCTGAAGAGCAGCCACAGAAAACGGAAGAAATTTCGACTATTCTTGAAGCCGATGATTCTCAGACTGCTTCCCCCCGACGCCCGTCCGTTCCTGTCTATGGCTCAGTGTCCAAGACCTATCGACCGCCTTCGCCAGAAGAACTCCTCACCTCTGTGCCGGGCCGTTCTTCTCGTCAAACCGATCAAGTGTTAGAAACACAATCTCAAGTGCTGACCCAGACCTTGGAGGATTTTGGCATCGAAGGAAAAGTGACTGAAGTTCATCCGGGTCCTGTCATTACGATGTATGAATTTGCTCCGGGACCAGGGATTAAGGTTTCCCGGATTGTGAATTTAGCTGATGATTTAGCCATGGCACTCAAAGCGCTTAAGGTTCGTGTGGTTGCGCCTCTGCCTGGAAAGTCGACCGTTGGAATCGAAGTGCCGAATCCGATTAGGGAGACCGTATCCTTGAAGGATATGTTAACCAGTCCTGCCTTTGTGCGTTCTCAAGCAAGGCTGGCGCTTGCATTGGGCAAAGATATATATGGCCACCCTGTGGTTGCCGACCTGCGAACCATGCCACATCTCTTAGTCGCTGGCGCCACTGGAGCGGGGAAAAGTGTTGGCCTCAATTGCATGTTGCTCAATATTCTCTTTACGGCACATCCAGATGAAGTCAAATTGTTGCTCATTGATCCCAAGGTATTAGAGCTTCAGGTCTATGATGGGGTTCCGCACCTCATTCGTCCCGTGATCACGGATCCAAAGTCCGCGGCGCGAGGGTTGACGTGGGTGGTGCAGGAAATGGAACGTCGGTATCGAATGTTGGCTGAACATGGTGTAAGGAGTATTGATGCGTACAATCGAAAAGTCGCCGATCAGCAGCACACTCCACGTTCATTAAAACCGGTGAAGAAGAAAGTCCAGTTAGCCAATGCGTCAGATGATAGTGAGTCATCAACTGATGATTCTGCCGCAGATGAACCGTTGGTCCATCTTCCTTATATCGTGGTGGTCATTGATGAATTTGCGGACCTGATGATGGTGGCTCCCAAGGAAGTTGAGGATCGTATTGCGCGTTTGGCCCAAATGGCGAGAGCTTCCGGTATTCACCTCATTCTTGCGACTCAACGGCCTTCGGTTGATGTGGTCACCGGGCTGATCAAGGCAAACTTTCCGGTGAGAATTGCCTATCAAGTCTCTTCGAAGATTGATTCACGCACGATTCTGGATGCTAATGGAGCTGAAACGCTTTTAGGCAAAGGGGATATGCTCTATATGGCCTCTGGTTCTGGTCGAATTACTCGATTACATGGTCCGTTTGTGTCCGATGATGAAGTTCGCGAAGTGGTCGACTGGGTGAAGCAACAGGCTGCACCGGTCTATGAAGATGAAGAGTTTTTCTTGAGTCAGGAGACGACGAAAGAGGATGAAGAGCGTGATGAAACCTACGAGCGGGCACGAGAAGTTGTGTTGGAGTCAGGTCACGCGTCCGCGTCGTTTATTCAGCGACGTCTTCGGGTCGGTTATCCTAGGGCCGCTCGAATGATTGAACAAATGGAAGGGGAGGGGTTGGTGAGTGCGCCAGGCAGGGATGGGCGTCGGGAAGTATTGACTCGCCAGGCCGTGATTGGAGAGGCTGGATGAAGCGTGCCATGGTGGTCAGCCTGATTCTTTTCTTCTGGAGCGGCCAGGCAATCGTTCTTGCCTCTCTGGCAGAAGTTGAGGCCCTAGTCAAAAAAGTCGATGCCCGATATCTGAAGACTCAAGATTTACAAGCAGAGTTTTCTCAAGAAACGCAAATCGAAGGCTTTGAGAGTCGACTTTCTTCGTCTGGACGAGTGCTACTGAAAAAACCGGGATTGCTTCGCTGGGATTATCAGAAGCCCAATGTCGAGCAAATTCTCGTTGAAGGCGATCAAGTCATGTGGTATGTGCCTGAACACCAACAGGTGGTCAAAGGCAATCTGACGCAGATGGCGGCCTCAAAGGCTCCGCTCACGCTATTGCAGGGCGTGGGAAAACTTGGTGAGCAGTTTGATATTTCGGATTCTCCTGATCAGAAGAAAGAGCATGGCGAGCTCCCTCTTGTTGTCCTGATGCCGAAGCCTGCAGATCAATCAACCTCAACCGTGACTCGTATTGAGCTTACCATCGAGCCGAAGTCTCATCTGATTCGTCAGATTGTGCTGTACGAGAAAACGGGAAATATTTCTACCTTACAGTTTTCAAATATTCGCACCAACCAAGGACTTGACACGAAGGTGTTGCGACTAACGATGCCTGATGATGTGGTGGTTGTTGACGCGCCAACAATGTAATCAATGAATCAATGCCCTGTGCGGGGGAAGATGATTGACAATGGCTGAGCGAGTCCTAGTGGTTGACGATGACCGAGGTGTCCGAGAGGCTCTGGCCGAATATCTTGAAACCCTTGAATATTCGGTGGCAATGGCCGAAAATGGCGTGGAAGCGCTGAAAAAATATCAACAAGATAACGTCGACATTATTTTGGCAGATTTGATTATGCCGGATATGGATGGCATGGAACTATTAAAACGGATTCGTGAAGTGAACGACGACATTATTTTTTTGATGATTACCGGACATCCATCAATCAGTACGGCTGTCGGGTCCATCAGTCTTGGCGCTGATGACTATATTACCAAACCGTTTCATCTTGAGGAGGTCAAGACGCGAGTTGCAAAGGCCGTTGAAAAGCGCAAGTTGAAGGGTCGTTTAAAAACCTCACAGGGGCTTGTGTGGGGTCTCATGCTTTCCATCCCATTATGGCTTCTCCTTGGCATTATCCTGGTCATTCTGTTGAAAGGGTAATGTCCCCCTTCCTTTGTTTGTTCACCTATTGTGGTATTCACCTGCCTGATTTTCCATGAAACGGTTTCTTCGATGGTGCCAATTGGTGATCGTTGGGTTGGGAGCCATTTGGTGTCCAATCGAGATTCACGCGTTTTCCGGAGACATAAAGAACGATCCAAGTCAATTTGTTGAAAAGTATTTGTCGTTGGATAAACGCGGAGCCAGACTTGAGGTCGACTCTCAGGAAGTGCTGGCCCCGTTTGTGTCTTGGAAAGAGGAGCCGGCATGGGGCCGGGTTGTGGTCATTTCGGAATTTCATGTGATTGAAGATGTGGGGCAATGGGAAATTCTTACGAGCACGGAAATGCTCATTCCCGTGACGTTTGATGTTGTTGGGACCATGTATTGGGAGACCGCCACGTTTCTCTCTGAACCACAGATCTATCTTGAGTATTTTCATGTCAAGGCGATTCATGAGCGTTGGCGAATTGTCGCCCCGATGCTGCCGCCTCATGTCGGGAAGAAACGGTTAGTGAACTTCATTCGCTTGGCTCAATTACAGGAAACTGAGGAAATGAAAAAAAAGAAATTTCAGCAACTTCGTGAGCAATTACTGCAGGCGCCATGATGCAGCAAGAATTTGATCACAAGCAGGTGGAGCTTATTCTCTTTGATTTAGACGGCACGCTCATTGATTCGAAGGTGGATATTGCCAATGCCGTGAACCTCACGCTGGGTGATTTGGGACTGCCACAACGAACGCTTGAGGAAATATTCAGTTTTGTCGGCGATGGAGTGAAGCAGCTGTTACGACTCTCGGTCGGTGAGGGGAAGACTGCACAGTATGAGGAAGCGCTACGTATCTTCCGCACGCACTACCTCGCGCATTGTTTGGACAACACGGAATTTTATCCGAAGGTTGGAGACCTGCTTTCCCATCTTGATGGACGACAATGTGCTGTGGTGACCAATAAAACGCTGGAATATACATTGCAGATTATTCAAGGGCTTGGTGCTGCCGTTCATTTTTCGGCTATTGAAAGTCCGCGAGATAGCTCCGAGTTAAAGCCAGATCCGGGCATGCTTCTTAGAGTCCTTGAGGCACTAAATGTGCCTGCTGATCGAACGTTGATGGTTGGAGACAGCACGAATGATGTCCGGGCGGCACAAGCCATTGGGGTCAAAGTTTGCGCGGTGGGGTATGGCTATGGAAATCAAGCCAAAGTGACGGCTTTATGCCCAGATTTTTACTGCGAAACTCCAGAGGATCTGTTTAGGATGATCGTCGGGTGATAGATATGGTGTAGGCATTAGTGTCCGGATTATACCTGGTCAGCAGCATCTGATTTCTAAGCGTGAAAATACGTTTTCAATCCGTGAATTTGCCCTGAAAATTCTGTTTTTTGGTCCGATGCACGGATAGTATTCACGGTTGTAAGATGAAGTGCTTTTCTTTATGATGGCCTGAAAATTAGAGGGTGCGAGTATAACGGACTGACATAAAAATTAAAGGATGGTTATGACTAATCCGCTTGTAACGTGTTTGGACATGGAAGGGGTGGTGGCTCCGGAAATTTGGCTTGCCGTGGCTGATCATTTTAAGGTTCAAGATCTGAAGATGACGACACGGGATATTCCTGATTATGATGAACTCATGCAGAAACGATTGCTCGTCCTGCGAGAGCATGGCATTACCTTGCAGAATATTAGGAAGATTGTCGAGGGATTATCTCCATTAGAAGGTGCGCCGCAATTTCTTGCCTGGTTAAGAGAGCGAAGCCAAGTTATTATCCTCTCTGACACATACTATGAGTTCGTTTCGCCATTAATGAAACAGTTGAACTATCCGACAATTTTTTGCCATTCGTTGGAAGTTGATAACGATGGGTTTATTAGTCAGTACCATCTTCGTATGCCTGATCAAAAACGACATGCCGTTCAGGCATTAAAAAATATTGGATTTCGGGTCATCGCGGCAGGCGATTCCTATAATGATATATCGATGTTGAAGGAGGCGGATGCGGGAATTTTTTTCTGTCCTCCTGAGACGATCCAAGGTGAGTTTCCACAATTCCCTGTTACGCGAACATATGAGGACTTTCAAAAGCAACTCGCACATGCTGGCGGGTTTGCAGGGTGAAGTTCCTTACCGTGCCTATAGGTGTTGCGACAGGTGTGATGCTCTGTTTGCAACCGTTTTAAAGGAGACTGCAGGATGCTCTCCAAAGGCTAGCGACGAGTCTGTAGCCGTACACTTTGCCATCAATTCACTGACCCTGGCTTGCAGGCTCTTCTGCCGAATCCATGATTCGTGGTCTTTGGAAAGGCTCCTTGGTATGTCAAAGTACTATGGTGATGTCCCATGAGAGTCTCAATTCCTTGTGCTTTGTACATGGTGTATTCCCTCTCCCTCGCATATCAGTGACGCAAAACTCGATCATTAACAAGCACCGGCCTTCATAAACATACGATGTCGTTGAAGATGGCCAATCTTATGATGTGATCCTATCGTTCCTTACCCAGTTTAGAAAGGAGAATGCGAATGAGCTCTTCTCTCGCAAAAACGTTTCGTGGTTTGGTTATTATACTGAGTCTAGGCCTGCTTGCCGGTTGTTTAGGGAACCGAAATTGGGAGTATCCTCCGTCTTCAACCGGAGCGTTTCTCAATACGAAAGCCAAAATGCCGCTTTCTGCGAAGGCGGTCGTCTTACCCTTTGAAGATCTTCGAGGGAAAGATATGAAAGAAGAATATTGGAAGGCCTCAATTCCTTTAGTCCGTTATGGTGAAACAGCATATGATCGACCAGAAGAAGCTGTACACCCAGAAGAGGTTGATGTCGTGAATTTTGATCCTCCCAATGACTTTGCGAAAGCTGCGGTGGCAGAATTACAAGAAGCTGGACTCTTTTCATCCGTCGCATTTGCTGAAAATGACAAAGCGGCTCCCGCAGATTTAGTCTTTCGAGGGCGTTTACAATCCACGGAGTGGAAGCGTCGTCTTGACACCTACTTTTTAGGACCTATTGGTGTTGTGTTTTGGTTCTTAGGAGCACCGATGGGAGAAACCGAAACAGCCGTTGAGTTAGATTTACGTTTAACGCCAGCGTCTGATCCTTCAAAGGTTTTATGGAGTATGGCGATGGAGTATGAAGGCGAGAAGTACGACAGTCCTTATTACAACCTTGAAGATGCTGTCCAGAGTTATCCTGGTGCGCTGCAGGAGGCTTTACGACCTGCGATTATTGATTTAGTCCAACTTGTGGATGAAGACCCGGAACGTCTGAACCCTGGAAATTAATGATGGAAGTACTCATGTTGATGAGGCGATAAGCTAAGTGGCAATTTGTATTATTTTATTGTTTCGATCATTCCTGTGAGTGCGTTCAAATTCGTCGACGTGAAGTTTCGTGAAGTTGTCAGAACTTATTGAGTTTCCAAGGCTTTAGGAATCGAAAGAATCAGCCGATAAATCCTTATGTAGGCAAACTGCAAATTGATGAATGTCGTGCGGAATTTATTCTGAATATAGGAAATTTTAAGACTTTTTGTAGTAATCCTTAAGCAAATGACAGAATGGAATTATGTCTGGAGAAATAGTAGTCTTGGTCACTGCAGCGTCTGAGACTGAGGCAAGGCTCATTGCCAGGCGTATAGTGGAGGACAAGATCGCCGCTTGCGTGAATATTATTCCAACAATACAGTCGGTGTTTGATTGGGAAGGAAAAGTGACGGAAGAACAGGAATCTCTTCTCATTATCAAGACGAAAGCCGAAGTATTTGATCTGTTGGAATCTGCGATTAAGCGGCTTCATAGCTATAGTGTTCCTGAAATTATCGCACTACCCATTCAATCAGGATCTTCTGACTATTTGGCCTGGTTGGGACAAATGGTAAAGCCGAAGTTAAACAAAAAAACGTGACGGTCATTAATCTTCCCAGAGGGTAGAAATTATATACGTATATTGGTAATCTAAGAGATGGTCATTCTCTTAAAGAAAAGTCCAAACTGGTGATCACTTACTAGGCAAAAGGTAAGCAATGCAAGGTTCTGAAGAAAGCTACTCAATCATTGTTTTTCGCGGAGCTCGCTCGAATCCACTGCGCATGAAGTTTCGGAAGTCCACCGTACGCTATTCGCTTATTGCTGGGCTCTGTTTATTGGTTCTCCAGAGTGGAATTTTGACTCATTATGTCTACCAAAGAAGTCAATTAGCTGAATTGGATGGACTTCGGAACGAGTTAGCAACCTCACGTGAGCGGACCGGAATTTTTGGTGTTGAAGTTGACAGTATGAAAAAGCGAATGGTGTCGTTAGAGCATCTCAATCGGAAGCTTCAGACGATGTTTGGCTTAGAGCCTGATGAAATTGAAGGGGTACCAAACTCTATTCCTGGTCAAGGGGGTGAAGAGTTCCCATACGACGGCCATTCCATGAGTTCTGAGATTGATACGCAAGTTCTTGACGCTAAGGTTTATTCAACTGCCACTGGTGAAGAACCAACAGCGCATGAAAGAATCCGGGCCATCGAAGTGGGTCTTCGCTGGATTGATGCGCAGTCGAAGGTCGAGAAAAATATTCTTGATACTTTGTTGAATACAGCAAATCTTCGGGCTGAACGTTGGGCCTCCACGCCATCCATTTGGCCGGTCAAGGGGGTTATCACTTCGAAATTTGGACCACGTGTTTCTCCTTTTACCGGAAAAAAAGCCTTACATGCTGGTATAGATATTGGTTCTCCGAGAGGAACAGAAGTTCGAGCGCCTTCTGCGGGTAAGGTTGTTGTTGCTGCCTATGACGCTAGAATGGGGAAATTTATTCGTATTGATCACGGTTTTGGGATTGAAACCACCTATGGTCATCTCTCAAAAATGAATGTGAAGTACGGACAAAAGGTAAATCGAGGAATGTTGATTGGGCTTGTTGGCAGTACTGGAAAGTTTTCAACTGGTCCACACTTGCACTATCAAGTCGCCGTGAATGACCGTGTTGTTGATCCGGTCCAATATATTCTCGATTAAGCTCGAATTTCTTTGTTTTGCCACTTTATCGAACGGTTCGGTCTTCTTCCTGTAGGCATCCCACCACTTTTTCCATGCTCTCGTTGTGCAGTCTAGGTCAGTGATATTCCGTCTAGAGTTATTATAAGCCAGCACCAACGGAGTGACCGGTCCAATGCCTCAGCCGTTTCTCGAGGACCTGTCATGAAAATATGTGAATGGTCGTGATGTCTCATTTAGTCTGTTAGACATCATTTGTGTATTGTGTTCGACCCCAAAGGCCTAAAGGTTTTAAGGCTTAGGTAGGCCTTCTTTTTAGCCTTGTGGGTCTTCTTTGGAGTTGAATAGGAAGCGTGATCAGGTTTATCATGAATTTCAATGTCACAGAAAGGTAAATCTAAAATAACCTGTTTATTTGACATCATTCGAATTTCTTTGCTAGGTTTATTTTTTAGTATGGGTGAATCTACCTAATTTCGTTTGTTGTAATCTTTAGAAGTATATTAAGAACGTAGAAAATTTTCCAAAGTTTTCCATTTAAAACACGAAGAAGGAGGAATTAAATATGAGCCTCGATTATGTGAAATTTACCCCAGGTTTTGATCGATGGATGCCAAAAGAATATAGAGATATGGTTGATCATGGACCTTTTGGAAAAAAGACTTCTGTTTCTCAAGTCGGGACTTTCAAGGAAATTCTTGAAGAGCATCCAATGTGTGCCGGATGTGCCATGACATTATTCATTCGTTTAGCCATGATTGCATTCCCTAATCCCGAGGATACCATTACGGTCGGGACAGCCGGTTGTGGTCGTTTGGCCATCTCGCAGGCTGCTATTCCGTTTGTCTATGGGAACTACGGCGATCAGAATGGTGTGGCAAGCGGACTGACGAGAGGGCTTAAGCTTCGATTTGGTGATAAACCAAAAGATGTTGTGGTGATGGCCGGTGATGGTGGTATGGCCGATATTGGGTTTGCTCAAACGCTTCATTCATGGTTTCGAAAAGAAAAGTTTACCACCATTATGTTGGATAATGAGGTGTACGGAAACACTGGCGGTCAGGAAAGCGGTATGACGAATAAAGGCCAAGTGCTGAAGATGGCTCCTGTAGGGAAGAAGTTTGAAAAAATGGATATGTTAGGTATGGCGAAAGTTGCGGGTTGTGCCTATGTCGCTACTGTCGTTCCAAATAATCCTCGTCGAGTCGAGAGCGTGATCAAGAAAGCCGTGTTAATTGCCAGAGAAGTTGGTCCAACCTACATTCAAGCCTATACCTCCTGTAATATCGAATACGCAATTCCAACTGACAAAGTCATGGAAGATGCGAAAGACGTTGAAAACGATCGGTATAAGTTCTCTGAGTATCTCACTGATGATGCGAAGCAAGCTCTGGGAGAATTGTATGGGTACAAAGAGTATCTCCCTAAGCCTGCCAAGGCCGTACCCGTTAGTTAATAATGGGAGAGATCATCAACTATTGATATGAGAATTGTACGTTTCTTGTTTTTTGACCTGAGTAAAGGATTAAGGAGGCAACAAGATGGCTGTTCGATTTAACATTCGTATGGCTGGTGTCGGAGGGCAGGGTGTGGTGACTGCCTCTCACATTTTTAGTACGGCCGTGATTAATGCTGGCGGGGAAAGTACGATCGTCCCTTTTTATGGTTCGGAAAAACGTATGGCACCAGTAGAAAGCTATGTCAGGATCTCAGATGAGCCGATCTATGAAATTGGTGAGATCACGTTCCCACATATCATTATGATTTTCCATCCCCAAGTGATTACCCATGGAAAGAGCTACACAAATCCGTTCTATTTTGGATTGAAGAAGAACGGGGTTGCCTTAATTAATCATGACACTCCCATGAAATTAGAGCCAGACCAAGAACGCGAGTTAAAAGAACTGAATGCGAAGATTTACTATATCCCAGCAACGACGTTGTCGCTTGACGTGGCAGGGATTGACCTTGCCACGAATATGGCGATGTGTGGAGCAATTGGTGCTATTACAGGCTTGTCAAATATGGAAGCGTTAGAACAAGCCGTGAAGGACCGATTCCTAGGTAAAGGATTCGTCGTATCTGGGGGTACCGCAGCATTAGATAGTGTCGTGGAGAGAAAGTTTAAGAAAAAGTCAGAACTTATTGGCAAAAACCTCGCAGTCGTCAAGGCGGCGTGGGATTATGCTGTTGAGCATGGCTGGGATATAAAAGTCCCTGAGTCTTCTGCAGCGGCTACGGCATAAATATTTATCTAAGAACATGAGGATTCAATGTATTTAATCGCCTATATCGATACTGAAATTTGTGCGGCCACTAGTTGTAAGTTGTGTACACAATACTGCCCTGAGGCGAACACCATCCTGTATAATAATGAGGCTGGCAAAGATAAAGGACTGAAATATGGTTCTGCTTATGTCGCCGTTGATCGATGTAAGGGATGCGCGCAATGTGTTTGGGTTTGCGACAATATGGCAAAACATAATGCGATAAAAATGGAAATGATTGATCAGGTCGGTGATTCGGCGTTGACGGAGAATATTACGTATGGTGAAAAAAATACAACGGCAAAGCTGGCCAATCCTGTTCGAGGGTAGTTTTCCGGGCACAAGAAAGCAAGCTGTTGAGTTTTCTTGATCAAGAAAATTTAAAAATTATGGGGTGATGAATTGGAAGCAACTCAAGATGCAGAAGAAAGAATAGTCGAGCCTGGCCCGGCAGGGTTCCATCCGCCGTCAGCAGCAGAGTTGGGAGTTCTACCGCCAAAATCAGGATTTGGTCTAAGGTTTGGTAATATTGTTCAAGAAGAAATTGCAATGGAAGAGATGGCGAGGTCCATGCTCACCAGGAAAAACGCAACGATCTTTCCAGGTCCTCTTGTTCTTTGGAACTGGAATGATCATGCCGCAGACAAGGCCAAAGCTGTGTTAGAGCTAGCGGCTCAATTACCTGAGGTGATGATCATTCCCATGCCAGACTACCGGCCCAAGTATCCGAAAATCGAACCAGAGGAAATGATTAATCCAAACCATCCGAATCTGACAATTTGGGGTAATAAGATCGAAGCCTGTATTTTTATTGGCGTTCATTGTCATTATGCAAATTTAACATTAAAAATGATTCGAGCCGGAACGAACTGTTGGACTTCTGCGATTTGTGCTGAGCAAGGGCATGAAGATGCAATGTTTACGGTTAGAGATTCTGATGCGGCGAAGATTCGCCGTGTTGCTCAAGTGTTTAAGCGGGTTCGCGAAGAAATGGGCATTAAGGTAGCGGAAAATGGTGAAAATGTTCGGTTTACCGGTCTTCAGTCTCAAGTCCATGGAGGAAAAACCCATACGAATCCATTAAATATTCCATTGGGTGAATCAGGAGGAGCTAGTGCCGCAGCCTTTGGACATCGACCTGAAAATATGCAAAGTGAAGGATAAAAAAGAGATATGTAAGTAAGGAAATATGAATTGTTTTCACCAAGTCAACCATATGCATTTATGATAATCAGAGCCATCAACTGTTATAGAGGGGTGACCCATGAGCGAAGCACTGGAACCTGAAGTCAAAACAAATCCACAAGGCGATCCTATTACGGCAGCTCCTGCGCCTCCTTCATCACAAGCTGGGAAGAAGGATCCGCATGCTGAGGCCAAAAGGCAAAAAGTTGTCAGTCCTGAATACATGTTTAATGAGGCTCCTCGTGAAAAAGAGTTCATCACGGGAAGTGAAGCTGCCAAGGAAGCGGTGCGTCGTTCAAATGTCGATCTTTCCATTGCATATCCGATTACTCCTCAAAGTGAAACGATGCAGCTTATTGGTGTGTTGTATGGGGAAGGGTATGTGAAAGAATATTATCGTGGTGAAGAAGAGTATGGCGTGATGTCAGCTATTGCTGGTGGGTCTCGTGCTGGTGTTAGATGTTTTACCGCAACCGCTGGTCCTGGTACTCTTCGTGGCCTTGAGCCTATTGCATCTTGGCCTGGTCATCGTCTTCCAGCCGTGGCTATGTTTACCTGTCGAGTTGTGAATGCTCCATTAGCTATTCAACCTGATAATATTGAAATTGCCTACCTCTTGCACTGCGGAATGATTGTCTTCCATGCTGAAAATCAACAAGATTTATTTGACTACATTATGAAGGCATTCATCATCAGTGAAAAAAATGATGTCACTCTTCCTGTTGGAGTATGTTGTGATGGTTTCTTCGTAACACATGCTCGTGGTTACTGTTCGATGCAGGATAAAGGATTAAAGCTTCCAGAGCGTGAAGCTTGGAGGGGAGCAGTCCCTGTGTTAGATGCAGAGAATCCTCCTGCTCGTTTGTCACGAGATGCCCCAGTTCAAAAGTCAAATTTCATGGCTTACAATATCCATGCGGTATGGCAGCAAGAAGTGTGGGCAGCCGTGGAGAGATCGCGAAAATACATTGACCAATATATGGATGGCCTAGTTGAGACTCAAAATGTTGAAAATGCTGATGTATTGCTTATTGCCTCAGGTAGTGCTGCCGCGCAATGCAAAGAAGCCGTTCGCGAATGTACTGCAAAGGGAATTCAGGCTGGGTTGATTAAAATAAAATCATTACGTCCATTCCCAACGGCTGAGCTTAGAAAACTCTGTGCAAAAGCCAAGTTAATTGTGATTCCCGAATTTAATTTTGTCGGTTGGCTTGCTAAGGATGTGGCTACGGCAGTCTATGGTTATTCCAATGCGAAAATTGTTGCTGGCCCGCATGTGTATGGTGGAATGTCCATGCCTGTTGAAATGATTGTCGATGAAGTGGAGTGTGGGCTCACGGGCAAGAAGTCCAGCACCGTTCCATCTTCCGCAATTATGGGTAAGGTTGATCCAGATGCTGTTGCCCATTTTATGCAAAACATTTAATAAGTTTTGTTTCCCTGAACATTGACAGCATTTACGAAATTTTTTTTAAAACCCGCCTCAATTTGAGGCGGGTTTTTTTATGCTTGTAATTGTAGTTACTTGAGATACCCATATAATAGACATAGTCGTATTGTCTGCGTCCGTTCATTAGAAGGAACGACCTCAAAGGTGCTTCTTACCTAGTAGACCGGGTCCTAATAAGCATCGATTACATTCATTGGGTTCGCTATAACGCTCAATGCAGCCAAATAATCTTTTAAAATCTTCCTCGCGTTCTCAATACCATCCAGCGTCGATATTCCGGGCTCTCTATGAATGGGTCATTCAATGGGCTGTTACACCTCACGCAAAAATTGCGTTGTTATTAATTGCGTTTGCTGAATCTTCTTTTTTCCCAATTCCGCCTGATGTTCTCCTGATTGCGATGGGGGTGGGTGCACCTTCTCGTGCCTTGGGTTTTGCTGGAATTTGTCTCGTAGGCTCCGTTGTGGGAGGCATGGCTGGGTATGCCATTGGGATGGGTCTGTGGTTAATTATTTCAGATTGGTTTTATGCGTATGTGCCGGGTTTCACCCCAGAGGTATTTGAGAAAGTTTCAACGTTGTATGGCGACAATGCTTTTTGGGCTGTCTTTGCAGCCGGGTTCTCGCCAATTCCTTATAAAGTATTCACCATTGCAGCCGGAGCGACACATATTGATTTTGCCATCTTTGTGATGGCTTCTATTTTGAGTCGAGGGCTGAGGTTTTTCTTAGTCGGTGGGGCCTTGAGAGTATTTGGCCCGTCGGTGAAACACATTCTCGAAAAATATTTCGATCTGTTTTCTATTTTGTTTTTGGTCCTGTTAATCGGCGGATTTGTTCTGGTAAAGATGTTGCTGTAAAAATAGTGGGTGATATTCGTTCACTATATACTGGGGTTTTATAATGAAATCTATTGTAATTTTTTATGATGACTGAGTTCTCTAAGAGTTGTTGGAGTACATTTTTTCTTACGTAGAGTCTCAGTCGTCGTGTTATCAAAAATGATGAATATTTTTAATACGTTAACCCGTAAAAAAGAACGGTTTATAGCTCTTGAGGACAACCATGTTCGAATGTATGTCTGCGGCGTGACGGTTTATGATGACTGTCATTTGGGGCATGCCAGAAGTGCCGTAGTGTTTGATTTACTCTATCGATACCTTCAGTACAAAGGATATTCCGTGACATATGTGCGGAACTTCACCGATGTGGATGACAAAATCTTAAAGAGGGCACAAGAAGAAAGTGTGTCTTGGACGGATGTCGTCAAAAAGTATATTGCCGCGTATTATCGCGATATGAATCGTCTACAAGTGACGATTCCTGATGTCGAACCGCGTGCAACCGAACATATGCCTGAAATCATTGACATGATAGCGGTATTAATTCAGAAAGGTTTTGCCTATCAGGTCAAGGGCGATGTGTTTTACGAGGTGGGCGCCTATGAAGCCTATGGGCGTCTCTCTGGTCGTAAGAAGGAAGAAATGATGGCTGGAGCACGAGTTGAAGTGGATAAACGCAAAAAAGATCCTATGGACTTTGCCTTATGGAAAGGCGCGAAGCCGGGGGAACCTGGTTGGGAGAGTCCTTGGGGGCCTGGACGGCCAGGGTGGCACATTGAATGTTCAGCGATGTCGATCAAGCACCTTGGCAAGACATTTGATATTCATGGTGGTGGAAAAGATCTGGTCTTTCCTCATCACGAAAACGAAATGGCGCAATCCTGTACCTATACGGGGCAAGAATTTGCCAAGTATTGGTTGCACAACGGATTTGTGACGATCGATGAAGAAAAAATGTCCAAGTCGTTGGGGAATTTCTTCACGATTAGTGGGGTTTTCGAGAATTCATTTGAGAAATTTGACTGGAATGAACCTGTCACGACTGAAGTGCTAAGGTATTTTCTTCTATCAACCCATTATCGAAGCGATCTCAACTTTTCCGATAAAGTATTAACCGAGGCCAAGTCAGCTTTGGATAATATTTATGGCCTTTTGAAGCGTTTGGAGGAACCTGGGCAAGCTGATCAATCAGAAAATGATCAGTCTCTTGAGAAACTGATTGTGGATTTTAAAAAACAATTCGAGCAAGCGATGGACGATGATCTCAATACTTCCAAAGCCTTGGCGGAGTTTCAACGCTTGCGGGGCGAAATCAATAAATTACTTTCTGTGGGGATCTCTGATCAGAGTAGAACGAAGGTCTTCGAAAGTTTTCAGAAGCTTGGTGCTCCGCTTGGTCTTTTTCAGCTTCCGGTACAAGACTGGAAATTTAGTCAAGTTCAAATAAGTGGTACATCTAGAAGGTCGTTTAGTGCATCTGCAGATCCTACTATCATTAAGGCACCTGCCACTAATGAGTGGATTGAACAACAAATCGAAAACCGATTACAAGCCCGGAAAAGGAAAGACTTTGCCACGGCCGACAAAATTCGCCAAGACTTGGCGTCCCAAGACATCATCCTCGAAGACCGACCAGACGGCACAACTCGCTGGAAACGATAACGAACAGGAGTTCGTCTATGGTCTGCACACGATTCGAGAAGTCCTTCGAGCGGGCACTCGTTCCCTTTTACGCCTTCATCTGATTCGTGAAGATGCGCAGTATACGGAGATTGTTCGTCTTGCTCGTTCACAGGGCGTTCCGATTACAGTCGAGCCTCGTGACCGAATCAATCGGCTTGTTCCGGAAGGCAATCATCAAGGTATCGTAGGGTTGGCCGCCGCCAAGTCCTATGTCGATGAAGACGAGTTGCTTGATCAGGTCACACAGCAGCATCCTCCTGCATTTGTTATTGTCTTAGATAACGTACAAGATCCTCAAAATCTTGGTGCCATTCTCCGAACGGCTGATGCGGCTGGCGTCCAAGGTCTTTTTATTCCCAAGCATCGATCGGTAGGCTTAACGGCAGGAGTCGCTCGAGCATCTGCCGGAGCGATAGAATATGTTCGGGTTGCCCGGGCTGGCAATACCAATCGACTCTTAGAGAAACTTCAAGTGGCCAATGTCATGACCTATGCGCTCGATCCAATGGCGAACGTCGTTTACACCGACTTAGATCTTGCCGGTCCGACGGCGTTGGTCTTTGGCGCAGAAGGCCACGGTGTTCGCCCTGGTGTGTTGAAAAAGTGTGATCAGCGCGCCTTCATCCCTATGCATGGGCGAATTGATTCTCTGAATCTGTCTGTGAGTGTTGCGATTGTATTGTTTGAGGCAATGCGACAGCGACGTGCGGCTGAAGGAGGGAAGGGAAGTTCTACTTTACCTGGATGAGGCCTTCTTGAATAGCCGCATTCAGCAGTTGAGCCGCATTTGATACGCGAACCTTCTTCATCATATTGGCCCGATGGGCCTCAACAGTCTTCACACTAATTTTCAGCCGCTGGGCAATTTCTTTATTCTTAAGCCCAGACCAAATGAGCTGCAGAATTTCTTGTTCCCGATCCGTTAAGGCTTCTGGGCGTTTACGCTTGATTGGCGGAAGGTCACGTTTTTTCACTTGTGGAATTCCTAACATGAATGCATCAAAGTACTCAGCAGATTGAACTATGGTGAATCAAAATACGGTCCGGATGACTCATCAGACTCTCACCGCACAATCAAACACTTCAACTGCAGGATAGCTATTTGAGTCGGCCATAGGTAGGGGATCGTAGCAGGCCACTTTCTGAAAGTAAACTCATGATTTTACGTAGATTCGACTAATATCAAAAGTGAATGGGAGATGGACATGATACCGTTGCTGCTGGAGTATGGATCGGTATTTTTCTTTGGGTTAATTATCGGAAGTTTTTTGACCGTTTGTATCCACCGTGTACCACAAAATCTCTCCATTGTATTTCCACGATCTGCCTGCGTAAATTGTAACCAGACTATTTGCTGGTATGACAACATCCCGGTCTTGAGTTTTCTATTTCTGCGGGGACGCTGCCGACATTGTCGAGCCGTGATTCTCTCTCGTTACCCAATCATTGAATTGTCGAATGGGTTGGGGTATATGGCTATCCTCTGGCGTTTTGGATGGGGATGGGAGTCGGTGGTCTATGCGATCGTGTTTTCTGCGCTCTTGGCGATTACCTGGATTGATTGGGACCATCAGATTATTCCAGATGTGATTTCTCTTCCGGGAATCGTTCTCGGGGTTGCTGCGGCATCGACCGTACTGCCGACTGGGTTTGTGAATTCTCTTATTGGAGTGTTGGTGGGTGGAGGGATCTTGTTGTTTATGGCCTGGATCAGTCCATACCTATTTGGCAAGGAAGGGATCGGTGGAGGTGACATTAAACTCTTAGCGATGGTCGGTGCATTTCTCGGCTGGAAAGCGGCCTTGCTGACACTCATGTTGGCCTCGGTCGTTGGATCGGTCATTGGAATTGGGCTCTTGGTTTTTAAGATAGTAACAAGAGGGCAGTATATTCCATTTGGACCGTATTTAGCGCTTGGAGCAGTGTTAACGCTATTTTTTGGAACAGACATGATGGCTTGGTATTTTGGACGATTTTGATGAATTCTGACTTAACTCAGCCGCGTGCAAGGAATGGATACAGTCTCATCGAATTAGTGACCGTCTTAGGACTCTTGTCCATCATGGTTCTTTTCAGTCAATCCTGGCTCGTTTCCCAGCTACCGAAATGGCGACTGAATGGAGCTGTACGGCAAGTCGTCTCAGACTTAATGGCAGCGAAGACTCAGGCCGTGACGCAAGGAAACAAGCAACGGATCACATTTCTTGATGCGCACCGCTATTCTATTCTTGATGACGACAACAACAATGGGAAGTTTGATCCAAATGAGCTGCTGACCATGCGCGACATTCATACTGACTATGAGGATGTGAGCCTTGCCACGACGAATCATCCAATTTTTCATCCACGTGGGACCGCCTCCAATCTTGCAACCGTCACCCTTTCCAATTCTGCAGGGTCTAAGCGTGTGACGGTTGGGATTACCGGTCGAGTGACAATTAAATCATGAACGAGAAATTTTTCATGCCGCAAGGCTTCAAGGTGCCATCCAGAATTGTCACGAATCACGGAAGTAGCCTGTTGGAAGTCTTGATGGCCATGGTCCTCATATCGGTTGTGATATTGGGGATTTCTGGATTTTCCACCGTGTCAATTCATGGCATGACGTTTAGTCAGAAAATGACGATGGCTGCCACCCTTGCGCAAGATCGACTCGAAGATATACGTCGAGTTGGATACCGACAGTCCGTGTCGGGAATAGTCGCAAGTACAGAATCCTATGGCTCTATGAGAGACGCACCGTTCTTTCAAAGAACCGTTGTTTTTGAAGCCCAAACACCAGGAAAGGGTTTGCAAACAGCAACGGTCACCGTGACGTGGGATGCTGGTTCGCATTCGACGTCGTTCTCGACCATACTGTCTGAATAAGGCGTTGTTCATGAATGTAAGGAACGATCAAGGGTTTACGCTTATTGAAGTCGTCATGGCGTTAGCCTTGAGTACACTAACGCTTGGGGCGATTTACGCCATTTATTCAAGTCAAGTGAGTGCCCAAGTCGTACGAGAAAACATCCTTGATATGCAGCAACATGTTCGGGCAGCCATGGATGTGATGGCTCATGAACTCAAGATGGCCGGGTATGATCCGCGTCAGGTCAATCAAGACAACAGTCCTCACAATGACTTTAACGGCATTGCCTATCACCCCACGCAACTTCACATCAAAGCCGATCTTAATGGGAATGGAAATCCGACGGATTCAAATGAATCTATTCAATATTCACACGATCAGGCCACATTAACCTTACGTCGTGATACGGGTGGAGGGCGACAACCGCTGGCTGAACATATCGAAACGTTTTCCATTCAATACTTTGATCGAAACGGTGCTTCAACCATCGATTCGAATCAGATTCGACAAGTTGAACTCCATATTCAAGCTCGCACCGCAAGCCCTGATCTTCGCTATCCTTTCAATAAGGGATATCGAACCACAACCTTACGATCACGAATTACGCTTCGAAATTTGGGGTTGTAGTCTCTCATGATGGTCTGCTCAAAAATTGATCGTGACTCTCCAACGAATACTCAAGGGTTTGCGTTAGTTGCCGCGCTGATACTCATGGCCGTGTTGAGTGTTCTTGGAACAACGGTTCTCACCGCGACATCAACAGAAATTTCGATCAGTGGGAATTACCGGCGTGGGATTGAAGGATTTTACCTTGCGGAAGCGGGAATCGCTGAGAGCCGAGCCCGATTGCGTGGAGATTTGTTTGGGAACCCCCAACTAATTAACGACCCTAACCCTTACGATCCTCGTTGGACGGCTTATATTCTGACCTCGTCCGATTGGCATTCATCCATGGATACGACATTTTATAAAGGTCATACAAACTATTTCCCAGTCAATGGAAATCAATCCAATTCAAAGATTACGCCGAACAGTCTACAGCGGACCTTGCCCTATTGGGTAAAGCTGAAGCACAAGACAGAATATGATGCTGAGCGAGAAGGTCATCGATCGACCATTCCTCATTATCTTGATCTTGATGGAAACCTTAGCAAGCATACGCGAGCGAAGCCTGGCAATGTCGTGATGTATGGCTACCCAACGGCAGATTCATCCGCGTCTATAGAATTTACGACCTCTGAATTGATAGATGGATCGTATCCAGTTGAACGGATTGTGGCGTTAGCAGGTGGGAAAGGTGGTTCCGTAACGATTGAGGTGGACGTTGTTCATCCTCCCGCCCCGCATGTTCTTGCGGCTATTTATGCCAAAAATGGCGTGTCCTTTGTGGGTTCGTTGAATGCGGTTAATGGAAATGATCAATGCGGAGTCACTTCTCCAAAGCCACCAATTTATACAAGTGGGATATCTTCAGTCACTGGGTCAGCTTCCTTGATCGGTGTTCCATCATCTCCACAACAAGGCGATCTGGCGTTGAACTTACTGCAGATCATGGATTCGTTCAAGCAAGGTGCGAGACTCATCACGACCAATCAGTCGGACGTCAACTGGGGAACGGCCTCATCACCGGAAACGGTTCTTCTCGATTCATCGACAAGAGGTGGTGGTCTTTCAATAAGAAATGTGCAAGGGCATGGAATCCTTCTCATGACTGATGAGGTTATCCTCGAAGGGCCAGTGCAATGGAAGGGGCTGCTTATCAGTACGGGGAAAGTTTATGTATCTGGTGCGACGGGGCCGGTTCGGATCGAGGGGGGAATGTGGGTGAGCGAGCTTGTCGATTTGTCTGGTTCACTCAATGTGTCATACGATAGCTGTGCCATCAAGGCTGCAGTCCTTAGTAGGCCGCTAATTGTAAGGAAGTGGAAGCAGGTCCTATAGACTCAAGAAGGATGAAACGTTTCTCGTATCCCGTCGTTCGTCTTTCGTGTAGGAAAATCTCCGGTCTTTGATATGCGAGATACGATTCACGAGCGACGAACCACGACCAAGGGCGCTGGCGGGATTTGTCAAGTCTTCATTTTAGAGTGGCGCATAGTCCAAGCTAGTGTGAGCAACGCTAGCAGAAGTACCAATGGTATTGGAAACGCACCCATCTCCCCTGCACGAAGGTGGGTGACGGTGGCGCCAACCATCGTCACACTTAAGAGCAGGACTCCAAACAATCTTCCGGCTGGAATGAATAATCCAACCCCTCCCAATACCTCAATGATTCCCGTGACATAAACAAACCACAGGGGATAGCCCCAATGAGCAAACTTTTCTGCATGAGTCACTGGATCCCAGAGTTTTGACCCTCCGGCAAATAGAAAAATGAGTCCGAGTAGGACCCAAAGACTTGTATGAATCAATTGTTTCATATGTTTACCATAGCAAATTCAATTCATTTCCAGTTCATAAGGAAAGGGAGCCTAGGCGACGATTGTTGTATACATCTCGCAGGGTTGAAGTGGGTCCCTAATGGTGAGACCTGCTTGTTTCTAGAGCGTTAGTTATAGGTCGCCTCGACAGCGTAAGACTGCGCCTCAAGCATCGAAAGTTATTATAAGTGGCTATAGGCCTGATTGCATCGCCAATGTGTACATGTCAACTGTAGACGGTTCTGCGATCGAAGTCCACTGACCGATAATGAGAAGTTTCATCTTTGCTAGTGGTCATCGAGAGGTGCAACGATGATAATCGCTGAATTATCAATAAAGAACATAGATCGAAAGATTCGGGTGAGGTAAGATTGAAATTCAGGATACCGTGGGAACGGTATCTTTCTTTTTGCTTACGGCTTCTGTTCCCATTGTTTTGCATTAAACTAATGCTAGTATTGAGTTTGAACCGTATATCGACCAAGCTTCGCCCTAATGGATGAAGGAATGGTGGAGCTGGTTCATTTTATTTGTAATGATATGCAATATGAATGAAACCTTTTCACGAACATTTCAACGAGCAGTCGTGGTAAACATCCAACAAAGCTCATCATGGAAGTCGTTTCTTTTGGAGTCAGCAACGGTATGTTGTCGACATGAGGCTCTCAATGTTTGTGGGGGTTGAGACGTCTCGTCGTTGATGTCCTGGACTTGACGTCTCTACGCTCGGGATTTGTTATCAAGAGGATCGTGTGTTGGGCCATTGCATTGCCGAGCACGAAGGTCTCGTTCCTCGCTGTAGCCTGTCTCCTCTCATAAGCTGTTACTCAACGTTATGATGATCGAACAAGTTGCCAATCCCTCCAGTTACGAATTCAGCATCTATGCCGTCCCGACATTCTTGACCGCTGTCATTGGTTTCTTGGTCTGTCTTGCTGTCGTCGTTCGGGAACGCGGTTCGGGTGTGAGCTGGGTGTTTGCGTCCATGGTCATGCCATGTTTCCTCTGGTTTTTTGGTTTTACGTGGATGTATTGCGCCAAATTGGAATCAGTCGCTCTTTGGTGGGTCGAACTGGCCTATGTCGGTGTTCCCTGGATCCCTGCAGCGATCTACCACTTTATGGTGGAAATTCTCAAACTCCAAGGCTATTGGAAAAAAACTGTCTGGTTCAACTGGGTGCTTTCTTCGGCGTTTTTTTTCGCAACACTCATGTCAGACGCGATGATTGCTGGAATGTATCAATACTGGTGGGGGTATTACCCGAAGTATGGATGGTTGGGCATCCCATTTGTGATCTATGTTTCCGGTATGATGATTACCGGGTTATTGTATATTCAGTTTAAATACACACAATTGCATGTGGATCCCCAAAAACAACGTGCGAAGTGGTTTTTGATTGGATTCGGTATTGCGTACCTCGGGTGTGTTGATTTTCTTCCAAAGTTTGGATTTGCTGTCTATCCCTTTGGCTATCTCCCTATTTTGATCTTTACCCTTACCTCTGCCATGACAATCTGGCGATACCGACTGGTGGATTTGACTCCAGCGTTCACGGCTGAACGGATTCTTGATACCATGCGGGGGGCTGTTCTCGTGGTTGACCTGGGAGGTGTCATCCGTCTGACGAATAGAGCCACCTGTTCATTGCTTGGCTATCAAGAATCTGAACTGCTTGGAAAGGCGATCCCAGTGATATACCCCTCCCCTCCTCTTCTTGAGTTGCAAGTGCATGCCCCCTCTGGGAATTGGACTGTGCAAGATCAAGAAACTCATTGGTTTAGTAAAGCAGGTAAATCTATTAGTGTCAGTGTCTCGGCGGCCACCGTTGCTGATGTGACACGAACAACCTTGGGGGTCGTTTATGTCGCAGACGATATATCTGAGCTCAAACGAACGGCTCAGGAACTGCGTCGAAGTAAAGAAATATTAGAGACCCGAGTCCAGGAACGAACGTTGGAGTTGACTCGAGTCAATGAGGAACTTCTTCGTGATACCATCGAACGAAAAAAAGCTGAAGAGTCTCTGCGCGAGAGTGAAGAACGGTTCAGACTTGCTCTTCAGGCTGGCCGAATGGGGACATTTGACTACGATATTCATGCCAATGTGCTTTTCTTGTCTCCAGAGCTCGAGGTGATATTTGGTCTCACTCCGGGAACCTTTGGTGGGACGTTTGAATCATTTATGCAGTTCATTCACCCAGAAGATGTCGACGGTGTGAAGCGAACAATACAGGAGTCTATTGCACAGGGCGGTTCTTCGGACTTTGAATTTCGTATTCGGAAGCAGAGCACCAACTATGAAATTCGGATAGCTGGCCGAGGACAAGTGTTGTCAGATGAGCAACATCACCCTCACCGCGTCACGGGGGTGGCCTTTGATGTGACCGATCGTCGTCGAGCAGAAGAGGCGCTTCGTCAGAGTGAATTAAAGGTTCTTCAAATGCAAAAAATGGAAGCGATTGGAACGCTTGCCGGTGGCATCGCTCACGATTTCAACAACATTCTTGGTTCGATATTTGGCTATTCAGACTTGGCACTCATTAAATTACCTGTGCACGCTGAGGAGCGAGCTTATTTAGAAAAAATCACCACGGCGGCATGGCGCGCCAAGGAATTGGTCCAACAAATCCTAGAATTTAGTCGACAAAAAGCTCCAGAACGTCAATTGATTCACTTGCATGTGGTTGCAAAAGAAACGCTCCAGCTTTTGCGGGCCACACTTCCTAAAACCATTCAGATTCGTTCCTACCTGGCCACTGAATCTGATACGATCTTGGCTAATTCCACGCAAATTCACCAAGTTCTGGTGAACCTTTGTACCAATGCCGAACATGCGATGAGAGACAAAGGGGGCATTCTTGAGGTCAAGCTTGGCCCTGTGGACATCACTCAGGAGTTTGCGACGTTGCATCCCAATATTGAACCTGGGCCTCACGTCAAACTCATGATACGTGACACCGGTCGCGGCATACCTCCCCATGTTATTAAGCGAATTTTTGAACCCTTTTTTACCACCAAAGGGGTCGGTGAAGGAACAGGGATGGGATTGTCTGTGGTCCATGGAATTATTGCCAGCTGCAATGGGGCCATTCTCGTAGAAAGTGTTGTGGGCCAAGGGACTATTTTTATCATTTATTTACCACGCATTGAACAATCATTGCCTAAGGTTGCTGTCAAAAAAACGCCTATTCGTCGAGGGAAAGGCTGTGTTCTCTTAGTCGAGGACGAAGAAATCCTTGCAGAGGCAGGCCAAAAGCTTCTCATGAAATTGGGTTATGATGTTGAAGTGCAGCAGGAGAGCAGGCACGCGCTCAAGGTGTTTCGAGATGATCCCTTACGATTTGATGTCGTCATTACAGATCAAACTATGCCTCATTTAACAGGAGAACGGTTAGCGAGCTATCTCTTGGCCATCCGACCAGACTTACCTATCATTCTCTGTACGGGCTTTAGCCATACGATTAACCAAGAAAAAGCTATGCAGCTTGGGATTCGAGCGTTTTTGACGAAGCCGGTTTTAATTCATGATTTGAGCGTGGTGCTTGAAAAAGTCTTGAATAAAACCCCCGAGCACACAACGTCAGAACATGGTCCGTAAATCACTTGAGGGTATATTCCCCGCCGCTTGCGGCGTAAACTACTCGGGTGAGGGAGTACATTCATCAGAGCCATAATGTTACGGTTTTGTTGTACCACCTGGTTTTTCCTGCCAAATATCGCCGTGCGATATTTGATTCAGCCGTCGATAGTGTGTTGAAGGAGGTTTGCCTCGAGCTCGAGCCGCGGTATCAGTTGAAATTTCTGGAGATTGGTACGGATAAGAACCATGTCCATTTTCTGGTCCAATCGGTTCCCGGGTATAGTGTGACGAAGGTGGTGACCATCATAAAGCGTTTGACCGCCAGAGAGATCTTCCGGCGCGCCCCTCAGGTCAAAGAGCAATTATGGGGTGGTGAGCTATGGACCGACGGGTATTACGCAAGCACAGTGGGTAAACATGGCAATGAAAATATGATAGGGAAATATGTCAAGCAACAAGGGGATGCCTACCAAAAGCTATACGCAAATCACCAGTTAGTCCTCTTCTAATACCCCGTCCGCTTGCGGCGGGGATTATTTATTCATCACATCATTAAGTAGGATTATAGCGAATACAAATGGTTGCTGAAAGGCGTGCTTGAAAACGATAGTAGAAAGTCGGTGCATTCTTCATAGGCATTTAACTGTGAAGACTCCATTATATGTCTGACACGTCTATTACAGGCGTCCAAGTCCAGTTGAGCCAGCCTGACTACAGCGTCATTACCTACTTTCAACCATTGGAAATTAATTGAATCGGCTAGAAGCCTCTCCAACGTAATCGAGCTGGACTTCATGCGAAGCCCAGCTCGATTTTTTATGCACGCAACGGTCAGTCTGACTATTTAATTTAAGCTGGCCAGTATCTTGTTGAGTGTGGCGCTCGGGCGCATTCCGGCCTTTACCTTGTCTGGGCAAGGATGATAGTAGCCACCGATATCGACAGGCTTTCCTTTTATGGCTTTCAATTCATCCAGAATTTTTTCGATATGGGTATCAAGCTCTTTGGCCACAGGAGTGAATTTTTCTTTTAGTTCGGGATCGTCATTTTGTGCGGCGAGTTCTTGAGCCCAATACAGAGCTTCATAGACATGACTGCCGGCATTGTCTAATTCACCGAGTTCCCGACCTGGCGCCTTTCGATTATCCATGAGTTTTCCGGTTGCCCGGTCAAGAGTGTCGGCAAGCACCTTGGCCTTTTTGTTCTTCTTATTCTGGCTGAGGTGAGCGAAGGATTCGGCAAGAGCTAAAAATTCTCCAAGTGAATCCCAACGCAGATGGCCTTCCTTCACAAACTGTTGGACATGTTTCGGAGCCGACCCGCCTGCTCCCGTCTCAAACAGCCCCCCGCCATTAATGAGCGGGACAATGGATAGCATTTTCGCGCTTGTCCCCAATTCCAAGATTGGGAAAAGGTCTGTGAGGTAGTCTCGAAGGACATTACCTGTGGCTGAAATCGTGTCTTTCCCTTCCTTGGCGCGTTTCAATGAAAGCTTCATCGCATCGACCGGAGGCAAGATCTGAATGTCGAGACCGTTGGTGTCATGATCTTTCAGGTACCGGTTCACTTTTTCGATGATTTGTGCGTCGTGGGCTCTGTCTTTGTTTAGCCAGAACACGACAGGCGTGGAAGACGCTCGAGCCCGTTTCACGGCTAGCTTGACCCAATCTTGAATGGGAATGTCTTTGACGGTACACGCACGGAAAATATCACCTTTTTCGACTGGAATTTCATGTAATACCTTGCCAGCTCCATCAATCAAGCGAATGGATCCATTATCAGAGGCCTCGAAGGTTTTGTCGTGTGAGCCGTATTCTTGAGCTTTTTGAGCCATCAGCCCAACGTTCGGCACGCTTCCCATCGTCGCAGGATTAAATTCACCATTCTCTCGACAAAAGTCTACGACGGCTTGGTAAATGCCGGCGTAACTGCGATCAGGGATCATGGCCTTCATGTCATGTTCTTTTCCATCGGGTCCCCACATCTTTCCTGATGTCCGAAGAGCGGCAGCCATTGACGCGTCAATGATGATGTCGCTTGGAACATGAAGATTGGTAATGCCTTTGTCTGAATCTACCATAGCCAAGTCCGGGCCATTTTTCATTGCGGCTTCAATGTCAGCTTTAATTTCTTCTTGTTGAGCTGACGGCAACTTGCTAATTTTGGCATAGACATCACCCAGTCCGTTATTCGGATTGATGCCTAGTTCGTCAAAGACCTTTGCATGTTTTGTAAACACATCTTCAAAATAGACGGTCACCGCATGACCAAAGATAATCGGGTCAGAGACTTTCATCATCGTGGCTTTCATATGCAATGAGAGCAAAACGTCTGGGGTTTTCTTCGCGTCGGCGACTTGTTCCTTGAAAAATTTGCGTAACGCACTCACGCTCATTTTTGTCGCATCAACCACGTCACCTTTGTCGAGTTTCACTTTATCTCTCAACACCTTTGTGCTGCCATCGGCACCAACAAATTCAATGCGGCCGTTGCCAGCAGACTGTTCGGAAATCGTGGCGGATTTTTCGTTGTCAAAGAAGTCGCCGCCCGACATGTGGGCAACATGGGTTTTCGAATCTTTTGTCCACTTACCCATTCGGTGTGGATTTTTTTGCGCGTACTGTTTCACAGATGTCGATGCACGACGATCGGAGTTACCTTGCCGCAATACTGGATTCACGGCACTTCCCTTCACTTTGTCAAATTTGGCTTGTATCGCTTTTTCTTCCTCATTTTTGGGGTCCTCAGGATAGTCGGGAATATCATAGCCTTGGGCCTGCAATTCTTTGACGCAGGCCTGAATTTGCGGAATAGAGGCACTGATGTTAGGAAGCTTGATCACATTGGCATCCGGCGTCTCGACCATTTCACCAAGCAGCGCTAAATCATCGGGTTGCTGTTGTTCCGGCTTAAGTCTATCTGGAAACTGCGAAATGATTCTGCCGGCTAGTGAGATATCTTTCGTTCCGACATTCACACCAGCGGTACTGGCGAAGGCTTGAATGATGGGTAGAAACGATCCGCTCGCGAGTTCCGGCGCTTCATCAACTTTTGTGTAAATGATATCTGGTTGTGTTGACATGGTGTGACTCCATTAAGGGTTACTGAAATAAAGGACACATTGTTGTAGAAATACTAATGTGCCAAGCGATATTGCTGACTGTTTCCTTACTCAAATATGCCTCAACCAGGTTCAGGTTTGACGACGCATAACCAATTGCTGTTCATCAATTAATACAGCAATCGGTACATCCCAATTAACAAGAGTTAGGCAATAAAAGCTTTGATGAGCCAAGGGTAGGATAGTCATCGAATAAGATAGCGTTTTAGTCGTTAACAGCTAAGTTTATCGAACGTACGATTTTAGTGAGATTTTTTCAGGGTAGCAATCAACCGAAGGGCCCATGAGGAGTGGGGATACTAAAGACCCAGAGAACATCCTGAGTGGGGTAGTGCTCTCTTCCTGGTCAAGAGGAAGAATCCTTGAATTTCAAATGTTTAGCCTTAGGTTGAGCGTCTGAGACGACTGATAAAGATGCCGCGAGCGACCTGTGGTTGGTGCTACCCATATATATCAATAATAAATAATGAGGAAGTTGGGCTGCCAATTGGTTCTCACACCTTTGATGCTCGACATCCATCAAGAATGGCTTCTAGCGGCGTGGCATAACAACGTTCTGGCTTGGTCTTTAAGTAAAAGCGTTGATCTTTCATATGATAAATGCAGCGTTCACCATTATAGGTCGTAAAGTTTCCTTTGATTGGGTGTGTCGGTGGGCAATCTCGGTCATTTGATGGCCGGATGCTAGGACGGTCGGGCTCTTCGGCTTTAGAGGTTTGAGCAATTGAGGGGGCTATTTGAGTGCAAAGGAAAATCAATAAGAAAATCGTGAGTGCAATCATCAGCCTGTTCCCTGAATGTTGAGCTTCAACCTAGATATGGCTTGTCGGTGTCATTCGTCTCGCCTGGGCTCTTCAATTCTACAGATAGCACATTCTTGCCTTAATTCCAGACCGTGTTGTAAATGCAACGATTCACTGTGCCGGAAGGTATTGATATGTATTATTATTTTTAGGTTGAATGAAAAGGCACATTGTTTTTCTCTCGATCCCTTATGATTGCCTACGCCTTTCTTCTAGGGCTTCAGGGTGCAAAATTGGGTCTTTTGATTGGTTGCTAACTGCTGCAAGTCTCCGTACAATCCACATTTTCACGCGGTAGGCGTGGTTCACTCTAGACTTGTCTTCATCAAGGTAGGTAAACACTATGGCTAAAGTACTTGAAGGTCCTGGAATGGGGCTTTTACAAAAATGGGGTTTGAAGACTCCAAATTATGTTGTGGTGAGTTCTGGTGATGAGTTTGATCAATTAGCGAATGCCAACGATTGGCTGGCAAAAAGTAAGCTTGTTGTGAAAGCTCATGAGGCATTGGGATCTCGATTTAAACTTGGTCTTGTGAAGGTAGGATTGGATCTTGCGAAGGCCAAATCTGCAGTCCGTGACATGTTGGGCAAACAGGTTGAGTCGGTCACGATTAAAGAAGTGATTGTCTCAGAAGCGATCGATCACAAAGAAGAATATTATGTTTCAGCAAAATCCACCCGTGAAGGCGTGGAAATCATGGCAACCACGTACGGTGGAGTTGAAGTTGAGGCCAATTGGGAAAAGGTCAAGCGTGTTCTCGTAGGCATTGGGGAGTCCCCAAAAGATTCAGAGCTGTCAACCTTAGCGAAAGACGCTGGGTTTACGGGTGATACAGCTTCGAAGATGGCGGAATTTCTGAAAAAACTCTATATCTGTTTTGACAATGAAGATGCGCAATATCTCGAGATTAACCCTGTCGTGAAGGACGGGAATGGCGATCTAGTTGCGCTGGATGCCGTGACGCTTTTAGATGGTGACGCAAAGTTCCGTCATAAGGATTGGAACTTCCCGTTTGCGGCCGAATTTGGTCGGGCCTATACCAAGAATGAAGAAGAAGTGATGGCCGTTGATGCGAAGGTCAAAGGCTCTGTGAAGCTGATCGAGATTCCTGGCGGTAATATTGCCATGTTACCGGCTGGCGGCGGCGCTAGCGTGTATTACTCCGATGCTGTGGTGGCGCGAGGGGGAAAGCTGGCGAATTATGCGGAATACTCTGGAGATCCGCCGGACTGGGCCGTCGAAGTGTTGACCGAAAAAGTCTGTTCACTCCCAAAGCTCAAGCACATTATCGTAGGCGGGGCCATTGCGAATTTCACCGATGTGAAAAAGACCTTTGGTGGTATCATCAATGCGTTCCGCAAAGCCAAAGCCGAAGGGAAGTTAGACGGTGTGAAGATTTGGGTGCGACGAGGAGGCCCGAACGAAAAGCAAGGACTGGCGTCCATGCGCGCACTGCAAGGTGAGGGCTTTGATATTCATGTGTTTGATCGCACGACGCCGTTGACGGATATTGTCGATATGGCGATGGCGGGGAAATAATAAATTTTGAATTTGAGGCTTAGGAGACACTTTCGATGAGTATTCTCGCAACCAAAGACACGCATGTGGTTATTCAAGGAGGAGTCGCGGGCGTCAATGCGGCTCGTCGTATGGCCGAGTTTCGGTACATGAATAAACAGCCGTTGAATGTTTCAGCGTTTGTCTATCCGCCTGATGCCGGAAAGACGAATGAGGTTATTTGCGGAACGGAGTTGGTGGCCATTCCGATTTATAAGTCCGTGGCTGAAGCCACTAAGAATCATCCAGAAATTAACACCAGCCTTGTCTACGTGGGGGCAGATCGCGCCTATGCTGCGGCCAAGGAAGCCTTGGATGATACAAAAATTCAGACGGTTTCTATGATTACCGAAGGCTTGCCTGAAAAAGATGCAAAATTACTTGGAAAGCATGCTCGTGGTTTGAAGAAAACGTTCAATGGTCCCTCTTCAATCGGAGTGGTGTCAGCTGGTGAATGCCGATTGGGTGTGATCGGGGGGGCTTTTGATAATTTGGTCGCGTGTAAGCTTTATCGTCCCGGCTCATTTGGGGTGATTACGAAGTCGGGCGGGTTGTCAAACGAAATTATTTGGATTTGTTCCCAATTCGCTGACGGAATTACGACCGCAATTGGAATTGGCGGGGATGCCTATCCCGGAACGGATTATGTCAGTTACCTGGAAATGTTTGAAAACGATCCCCAGACCAAAGCCGTCGTCATTGTCGGCGAGATGGGCGGAGATTTAGAAGAGCGAGCAGCCGAGTGGTATGGTTCGAAGAAACGTCGGATTAAACTCCTCGCGGTGGTTTCGGGTTTCTGCCAGGAAAGTCTACCGAAAGGCATGAAATTCGGGCATGCCGGAGCTAAAGAAGGGTTGAAGGGCGAAGGGTCGGCTCGCGCGAAATCCGAAGCGCTGAAAAAGGCTGGCGCGCTTGTCCCTGAGACGTTTGGCGCGTTAGGTCCTGCGATCAAAGCCACGCATGAAGAACTTTTGAAGAGTGGTGAGGTCAAAGCGATCCCTGATCTTGCTCCTGCTGATGTGCCGCGGCTTCCCAAGTCGGTTGCAGAGGCAAAGACTGATGGTGAAGTCCTTGTCGCTCCATTGATCAGATCCACGATTAGTGATGATCGTGGCGATGAGCCTCTGTATCAAGGCTATCCGGCATCAGAACTCATCAATAGTGGCTACGACATTCCGCATATTATCGGTTTATTATGGGATAACCGTTTGATCACCAAACAGGAAGCGGAAATTATTAAGCGTATTATTATGTTGTCAGCTGATCATGGTCCCTGTGTCAGTGGCGCATTGACGACCGTTATTGCCGCATGTGCTGGTATCGGTCTCTCGCAAGCTGTTGCTGCGGGGATGATCATGATTGGGCCGCGCTTCGGCGGGGCCGTGACCGATGCGGGACGGTGGTTCAAGTATGCCATCGATAACAACCTGTCCGTCGATGATTTCTTAGGGTATATGAAGAAAAATGTGGGGCCGGTTCCTGGTATTGGCCATCGAGTGAAAAGTTTGCGGAATCCTGATAAACGCGTGAAGGAATTGGTTGGGTATGTGAAAAGTCTTGGTATTGCCACGCCGCACCTCGACTTTGCTCTGGAAGTTGAAAAGATCACTGCTGCGAAAAAAGATAATCTCATTCTCAATGTCGACGGTACGATGGCTGCAGTGTTAGTCGATTTGAAATTCCCGGTTGATAGTTTGAATGGTTTCTTTATTCTGGCTCGTACCATTGGCATGATTGGCCATTGGACCGATCAAAAACGTCAAGGGAGCCGTCTGATCCGTTTGTTTGATTATCTGGTGAATTATGCGTCGCCAAAGCGTCGCGAAGTTCCACCTTTAAAATAACGCTATTTTTTTATTGTCCTCCGATTGCAGCGGGTGCAACCGGCAATCGGGCAGAGACGGAGATAATGCCATGTCACTAGAACTCGTACAAAAATTGTATGCCTCAATGCCCAGTGTTGTGGAAAAAGCCCGAAAGAAATTTGGGCGTCCCTTAACATTAGCTGAAAAAATTTTAGTCTCACATGCAGATAATTTTGATTCACAAGTCTGGGATCGTGGAAAAGCCATGTTGGCGCTTCGCCCAGATCGTGTGGCTATGCAAGATGCGACGGCGCAAATGGCGATGTTGCAGTTTATCCAAGCGGGAAAGAAGCAGGCGGCTGTTCCCAGCACGATTCACTGTGATCACCTCATTCGTGCTGAAATGGGTTCTGAAAAAGATCTGAAGATGGCGAACGATGAAAATCGAGAAGTCTATAACTTTCTCGAATCGGCCGGGAAAAAGTATGGAATCGGATTTTGGAAGCCAGGGGCTGGAATCATTCATCAAGTCGTGCTCGAAAATTACGCGTTCCCGGGCGGATTGATTATCGGGACGGATTCTCATACTCCAAACGGTGGCGGATTAGGCATGCTCGCGATCGGCGTTGGTGGTGCCGATGCGGGTGAGGTGATGGCCGGCCTTCCCTGGGAAGTTCTTCATCCAAAACTTATTGGAGTCAAGTTGACCGGAAAACTCAATGGGTGGGCCTCGCCCAAAGATGTCATTCTCTACATCTGTGGAAAGCTCACCGTCAAAGGTGGAACCAATAAAATTGTCGAGTACTTCGGTCCTGGTGCGGAAACCATCAGTGCAACAGGAAAAGGTACCATCACCAATATGGGTGCCGAATTGGGTGCGACGACATCAGTCTTCCCGTTTGATCAAAAAATGGTCGCGTATCTGAACATCACTGAACGAGAAGATATTGCGAAATTGGCTGAGGCCAATCGTGAATTGTTGGTCGCCGATCCAGAGGTCTATGCGTCGCCAGAAAAGTATTATGACGAGATTGTGGAAATTGACCTCTCAACCCTTGAGCCGCATGTGGTTGGTCCGCATTCGCCGGATCTCGCCAGACCGATCTCTAAGCTCGCCGCTGAGGCAAAGGAAAAAGGCTATCCCGTTGAGTTGAAAGCAACGTTGGTGGGTAGCTGCACGAACTCTTCATATGAAGACATTGGGCGTGCCGCTCATATTGCAGAGCAAGGTCTCAAGGCCGGTCTGAAAGCGAAAACGGCGTTCCTCGTCAGCCCGGGTTCTGAGCGAATTTATCACACGATGAAGCGTGACGGGTTTATGAAAACCTTTGAGGACATGGGTGCAACGGTGTTAGCGAATGCTTGCGGCCCCTGTATTGGCCAATGGAAGCGTGCGGATGGCGTGAAGGGTAAAGCGGATTCGATCGTGAGTACCTTTAACCGAAATTTCCCTGGTCGAAATGATGGCATTGCTGAAACGCTCTCATTTTTAGCGAGCCCAGAAGTGGTGACGGCTTATGCGTTTTCCGGTGACTTAGGTTTCGATCCAGTGAATCAAACGATTAAGACTGCTGACGGGAAAGATCTCAAATTTGATCCTCCGCAAGGAGAAGAACTGCCTGCCAATGGTTTTGCCAAAGGCGAAGAAGGATTTGTTCCTCCGGCTGAAAATGGAGAAGGACTTGAGGTTGACCTTCCGCCGACAAGCGAACGATTGCAACTGTTGGAACCATTCCCCAAGTGGGACGGAAAGGACTTTGAAAAACTTCCTCTTCTTTTGAAAACCAAAGGAAAAACCACGACAGATCATATTTCGCCAGCGGGACCGTGGCTCAAATTCCGAGGTCATCTCGACAAAATTAGCGACAATATGTTCTTGGGCGCAACGAATGCGTTTTCATCTGAGCCAGGGAAAGGCACCAATGTCTTAACCGGTGAGTCAGGTTTGAATATGGCGCAAATTGCTCGTGACTATAAGTCAAAGGGTGTTGGGTCTTTTGTCGTTGGTGATGAAAATTACGGCGAAGGAAGCAGTCGGGAGCATGCGGCTATGTCCCCTAGATTCCTGGGAGTGTTGGCTGTTTTAACGAAAAGTTTTGCCAGAATCCATGAAACAAACCTTAAAAAACAAGGTGTGCTTCCGATGACATTCGCAAACCCGAGCGATTATGATCAGATTGAACAGGAAGATCGTTTCTCCGTTCATGGTTTGAATAGTCTGACTCCAGGACAACCCATCGATATCACGATTCATAAAAAAGATGGGAAAGAAGTGAAAATCAAAGCAAATCATAGTATGACTGAACAGCAAATTGTCTGGTTTAGGGCCGGGTCGGCCTTAAACGCCTTAAATTAATCTTTTATCACGTGCCGTTTGATCATTATGACGTCTGAAACATTCGATAAAGAACATACATTGGATCAAGAACAGAGTCTTCAACCTCAGATGGTGACGGTCGAGATTGAGGGGAAGCCTCATAAAGTTCCAGCTGGCATCACATTAATCAAAGCGCTCTGGTATACCGGTCAGGAAGTTGTTCGAGGTGTGGGATGTCTTGGTGGGTTTTGTGGGGCCTGTGCCACGTATTATCGAACGAAAGATGATCCGAAAGTCAAAACCTGTTTAGCCTGTTCGTTTGCGGTAGAAGACGGCATGTCGTTTTCATTTATGCCGGCCTTTCCAGCGCGAAAAGCCACTTATGATTTGACGGAGTTAACAGATCCCAAGCAAGATCTTTTTACCCTGTATCCAGAAGCTCCTCTTTGTCGGAATTGCAATGCGTGCACAGAGGCCTGTCCGCAATCTATTGATGTGCGGGAAGGGGTTTGGAAGGCGGTCTTTGGTGATTTTAAAGCTGTCTCCGAAATGTTTATGGATTGCGTGATGTGTGGTATGTGCGCGCCAGTGTGCATTGCCGATATTGCTCCTAATCTTGTAGCTGTCTATGCAAGTCGTGCTCAAGGGGTGCACTTCACGGATAAGCCTGAAGGCTTAGATAAACGAATTCAGGAGATCGAAAAAGGTCGCTACCAAGCAGACTGGTCAAGAGTGCTGAAGATGACTGACGAGGAATTGCAGCAGGCATCAGCTAAAATTCCCTAATCTACAGTTGTTGAAAGCGGTGCGGATGTTCGACAGGTCTTTATTATTGTATATCCTAGAACACGATAGTTGAACATTCTGCTGGCTGTCGGGCGTTGGGGTTCTACTCGTTGGGCATCGGCTCACAATAGTTTGGATTAATAGGTATCCTAGAATACGATAGTTGAATGTTCTTAGTGCTACTCATACATTGCCGGCTTGACATTTCGGTTGCCTGCTCAAGGCGTTTTTATTAAAGGTATTCTAGAATACGGTAGTTGAATATTCTTAGTGCTACTCATACATTGCCGGCTTGACATTTCGGTTGCCTGCTCAAGGCGTTTTTATTAAAGGTATTCTAGAATACGGTAGTTGAATATTCTTAGTGCTACTCATACATTGCCGGCTTAACATTTCGGTTGCCTGCTCAAGGCGTTTTTATTAAAGGTATTCTAGTGGATCTTCCAACTCTTCATGATGTAGTTCATAAGTCTCGTGATGCGCGTCGAGCGCAATCCTTTCCAAAGTTCACGCCCGCTGAACGTGATACCCTGATAAAAAAATATCACCCTGATCATCGTGAGCAAGCCTATCGGCCGATTATGTTTGGCCCGAATGCCGGCGATCAGACAGTCAGAGAGCTCGCGTCTATTTTAGAAGGTGAAAGCCCTATCTCGGCCGATTCTCCTCTCATCCCGGATTACTCTGTTGATGTGCTTGTGGTAGGTGGAGGTGGTGCTGGTTGTGCTGCGGCTTTGCATGCACATGAGGAGGGTGCGAACGTCCTGTTGGCGACCAAGTTGCGTCTTGTCGATTCTAACTCGGTGATGGCACAGGGTGGGATGCAGATTGCAGTGGCTCCAGACGATTCTCCGGTTCAACATTTTCTCGATACTCTTAAGGGCGGTCATATGAAAAACGACCATGCCCTTTTGAAGGTCATGGTTGAAGAGGGGCCGTCTATTGCAAAATGGCTGCTCGGGCTAGGGGTTTTGTTTGATCGAGACGCTGATGGAAATCTCCATGTCAAAAAAGGTGGCGGCAGTTCGAAAGAACGGCTTTTGACTTGCTCGGATTATACAGGTCTCGAAATAATGCGAGTACTCAAAGATGAGGTACTCAATCAAAAAATTCCACTCCTTGAATTTGCCGCAGCGGTGGAGTTGCTCAGTGCTCAGGGTGTCTGTACCGGTGCTGTGTTACAGGATTTGGATAACAAACGCTTAGTTGTCGTTGCGGCTAAAACGGTCATTCTGGCAACGGGCGGCATCGGTCGTTTGCATATACAAGGTTTCCCGACAAGTAATCATTATGGGGCAACCGGCGACGGATTGGCGATGGCTTATCGAATGGGGGCGCCGCTAGTCCAGATCGATACCTTTCAATACCATCCTTCGGGTGGAGTCTATCCTGAGCAACTCGTGGGTGCCTTAGTGACCGAAGGGATTCGATCTGAAGGTGGACATTTGGTTAATGCCAAAGGTGAACGGTTTGTCAATGAACTTGATACTCGCGATGTTGTCTCGTCTTCTATCATTCGTGAATGCGAGGAAGGGCGTGGGATCACATCTGACTCAGGGAAAGTCGGCGTGTGGCTAGATACACCGCTTCTTGACGTCGAGCATGGTGAGGGAACGTTGGATAAGCATTTCCCAGCGATGGTGAAACAATATGAACGATTCAATGTCGATATTCGCAAGGACCCCGTGTTGATATACCCGACTCTTCATTACCAAAACGGTGGCGTAAAAATTGACGAAAACAGTGAAACCCCGGTGAAGAATCTGTTTGTTGCAGGCGAAGCCTCTGGGGGACTTCATGGACGCAACCGATTGATGGGGAACTCTTTGTTAGATCTTATGGTCTTTGGGAAGCGTGCCGGCTTAACGGCTGCTGCACGTGCAAAGGCAGATGCTCAAGGTCCCTTAACGCTCGATCATCTGGCTCGATTTCGAGCCGAAGCCACAAAGCATGGTGTGAAGAATCAAGTTGCATCTCCAATGGTGTTGCCAGCCTATACACGAAAGCCCTAGCATTGGCGTTCAATGCGTCACGAGTAAGTGTCGTCTTCGTCATATAGCCAAAAGGATCAGACATGAACATTCATGAATTTCAAGCCAAACAACTCTTTGCCCAATACGGTGTGTCTGTGCCGAAAGGGAAGGAAATCAAGAATGCGCGTGCGGCAGAAAAATGGGCTGCGGCTTTGGATACGCCAGTGTACGTGGTCAAGGCACAAATTCATGCTGGAGGCCGTGGAAAAGCCGGAGGCGTCAAAATTACCAAAAATAAAGAAGAAGTGCCTGGTCTCGCTACGGAATTAATTGGAAAAACCCTTGTGACCCATCAGACTGGTCCTAAGGGTCGAAAGGTCAGGCGACTGCTGATTGAAGAAGGCGCCGGCATCGATAAAGAACTCTATCTCAGTCTGCTTGTAGACCGTGATACAGGTCGTCCGACGTTCATTGTGAGCACAGAAGGTGGAATGGAAATCGAAGAGGTTGCCGAGAACACGCCTGAAAAAGTCTTAAAGGAAGCCATTGATCCTGCGGTTGGATTTCAGTCCTACAACGGAAGAAATTTAGCGTTTGGGCTTGGGTTGCCAACGTTGGAACCAGCGGTGGTGAAGCCATTCTTTCAAATGTTGGAAAATCTTTATCGTTTATTCATGGAAAAAAATGCGGCTCTTATAGAAATCAATCCCCTGGTGATTACCACTGATAAGCAACTGATCGCATTAGATGGCAAAGTGTCATTTGATGACAATGCCTTGTATAAGCATCCGGCTATCCTAAAATTCCGTGACTTGCATGAAGAAGAGCCCATGGAAATCGAAGCTGGAAAACACAGCCTCAATTACGTCAAGCTTGACGGAAACATTGGGTGCATGGTCAACGGTGCAGGTTTAGCCATGGCGACGATGGATGTTATTAAATTGGCCGGTTCGGAGCCTGCCAATTTTCTTGATGTTGGGGGGGGGGCCACGAAGGAAACGGTCGCGGCTGGCTTTAGAATTCTGTTAAAGGACAAGAAAGTCAAAGGCATATTTATCAATATCTTTGGTGGAATTGTTCGGTGTGAACGAATTGCCCATGGCGTCATCGATGCTGCGAAAGAAGTCGGAATTAAATTGCCGGTTGTTGTGCGGCTTCAAGGGACCAACGCGGAAGAGGGCAGAAAGCTTCTTGCCGAGTCAGGTTTGAAAGTTGAAGTGGCTACCGATCTCTGGGAAGCGGCTCAGAAAATCGTCGCATTGTGCAGTAAGAAAAAGAAGGCCTAAATTTCAACCGTAGTTGCCAGCACTGAAAGGTCCGACGAATGAGTATTCTGGTTGATAAAAATACGCGTGTCGTTGTTCAAGGAATCACCGGAAAAGAAGGGTCGTTCCATGCGACTCAATGCCAAGCCTATGGGACTCAAGTGGTGGCCGGTGTCACTCCTGGCAAGGCCGGTCAAGAAGTTGAAGGTATCCCGGTTTTTAATACCGTACGTGATGCGGTAAAGAAAACCGATGCCACCACATCGTTGATTTTTGTGCCACCACCCTTTGCGGCTGATGCGATTTTAGAAGCCATTGAAGCGGGTGTATGGCTCATTATCTGTATTTCTGAAGGCATTCCTGTCAATGATATGGTGAAAGTCAAGCGAGCGCTTGAAGGTCATGCAACGCGTCTTATCGGTCCAAACTGTCCGGGGATTATTACGGCAGATGAATGCAAGATTGGCATTATGCCTGGATTCATCCATAAAAAAGGGAAGGTGGGTGTGATTTCCAGAAGTGGGACGCTCACGTATGAAGCTGTGAATCAATTAACGCAACTTGGTCTTGGAGAGACGACCTGCGTCGGAATTGGAGGAGATCCAATTATTGGGACAGGCTATATCGATCTCTTACACATGTTTGAAGAAGATGACGAAACGGAAGCCGTGGTGATGATTGGTGAAATTGGCGGTGATGCTGAAGACAAGGCCGCGGCGTACATTAAGGAGCATGTCACGAAACCCGTTGTGAGTTTTATCGCCGGAATCACCGCTCCTCCAGGTCGACGCATGGGCCATGCTGGGGCGATCATCACAGGAGGTAAAGGCACGGCCGCGGAAAAAATGGCGACCCTCGAAGCCGCCGGCGTCCATGTTGTCAAAAATCCAGCAGAGATCGGTCAGGCAGTGAAGACGGCTTTGGGATAGTGGCTGTAATTGTTGCTTGATCAACAAGACCTGTCATTCCGAAAACAATTGAATCCATCGTCCGTCGAATCCTCCATTCTCGGCTTTATGCCACCCTTCCGGTAACCATTCTCCAGCCTCATCTTCCGGGAAGGGTTTGCTTCTCAGGTGTTCGCTCCCTTCGTGAGCAAAGTAATCGTGTTGATTCCAAACTTCCCCTCGATTTCGGTAGGCGTCACTTGTCCACTTCCCTTCGTTGCCCCAAAAGTATGTTCCCCAAAACCAGTGTTTTTTTGGATAACCGCTTCGTTTCCCCTTGTTGCCGTCATCGAGTGATTGTTGATGGAATGCTTGAAGTCCGGCTGGGATGTCTATCGCGTTGCCAGTGATGGATGATTGAATGGGTTCAGTCAGTTCAATCTGAACCGTCGATCCCGCCCAATTGATATTCGCCCCTTGGCCGTTCGCATGAACCCAATGAGTCGGGAACACATCTGCCAAGTCCTGGAGTTCATACGTGATCCGCTTAGTTTTTCTTGTCTTGATGATGTCGTCATCGTCTCTTCCGGAAACTAGCTCCGATGCATTATCGGCCCTGAGACTTTGTGCATTCCAGAATGCCGTGGTGTCCTTGGCGTCTTGATCCACGAATATATAATGAAACGGCTTGTTGTCGTGTCCGCTCACGTCGACCTTGGCTTTGCCATCCAGAAATTCGTGCAATCCGTCTTCGACAAACCGTAGCTCGCCTTTTCGCGGCCCAGTTGAACCACGCCATTTAGCTTGCCAAATGAAAAGGTGTTTTCCCGCGATCGTTTGCGGGGTCTCCATATTGTCAAGGTAATGAAGGTCGGGGTGCCCTCCAAGCCGACCCGTGTGTTTGGAATGGGCGGTGAGCACATAATACCCGACGTTCTCTCCATTGCCTGGACCTTGGTCCGTCACCTGATTGATTCGAACTTCCATGCGTTCCCAGTCATGAATATCTTCATTCTTGCAAATAACCTGTTCGAGTTTTTGGCATCCTTGCATGGCATGGTAAACGTGATACAGCAGAATTAAACTTTTTTCGCCATTCTGCATAAACTCAATAACCGCCGTATACAGGGTAGGCTGAATGTTCCAATTCTCGTGGTCCTTGCCAGCAATAAATTTAGTTTTTTCTTTCTCCCAATTTTTCCGGTTATTACTGAAATCACCATCTTGATCAAAATTGAAATTTGTAATCCAGTCGTGGCCACGAGTTTTTCCCTTAATCTTGTCTTCATCCGCTCTTTTCAAAATGATTGGCGAGTAATAGTGAAGAAACGCTCTCCGTTGGTCATCGGATAATATCCAGCTATTGGGAGAATTGGAAAACGCTGAATCTGCGAAAGCAGACATCGAAAGACTCAGTATGGAAATGAAAAAAATAAATAATTTCAAGGTCGTTCCTCCCCCTCTTCTCATCGCTTGCACCTGTATCGTGTGTGATAAAAACGAAGTTATCAGTCGTATAGTAGCGTTCTCGTCTTGTTTGTCAATGTCATATCAAGAAGAGAGGGCGCGAGACCTAGACCCATGGGAGACGTGATCGTACTTGCCGATGAGTGAATGTCCGTGGAATTCGAAATCTACGGAAATTGGCGTAATAAAAATGGTGACTTGTTGCATGAGTCTGATTCGACGGGGTTGTCCTCGTGTTTTGAGAAATGCCATCTACCGTTCTGTTGAGTGCGCTTGTGCCTCGTTGATATTTTTTGTTGTTCTCTGTATTCATTCGTTTCTATTTTCGGGGTTCTCTTAACTGTTGCATTCTTATTTTTAGTTGATAGGGCATATCTTGAGACGCATGCCGCTTGCAGTAAATATTTTACGTAAGTATTTCTGGAAATGGCCGATGAAGAACAGTGTAAAGGTTTGATCATGCAAGTCATGGAACGATTACAAGACGATGTGCTGGTGCTTATGATCTCTGGCCGTTTGAGTTTTTACTCACGGAAGGTCTTTCAGGCCGTGATCAGAAATGCCGAAACGACGAACGTTCATCATATTATCGTGAATATGCGTGATGTGACGGCCATGGATAGTGCCGCCCTGGGATTTCTAGCATTGGCACATTTGACTCTGATGGACAAGCATGTCGGGATGAGTCTTGTGGCGCCTCCGACTCACATTAAAAAAATTTTAGTCGATGCCAATTTTATTAAAATGATTCCGACCTATGAAACTGAACATCAGGTGTTAGCCGAACGTGCGTTCGTACTTGGAAGCCTAGCGTAATCCCTCCCCCAGCATACCTTTCCTTATCGTTCAGACTCTTTGCCATACGTTTTTCCCTTATTTTTGAAATCACTATCTGTAATGGAGCTGAGCGACAGACGTTCGTCTTTAATTGGACGTCGAAATTAGCCTGAAAATTCCTGTGCCCATTTCAAACCGTGTTTTGCTACAATTGATCCAGGAGAGTGTATTGTATGACCCGCTGGGTATCCTGATGAAAGGTTGTCAATGAAAGAGCTGTCCGAGCAAGTCAGGCGAGTGTCGGTATTGCGTAATGAACTGTTCAAGCGAAACTTGTCTGGATTTCTAATTCCGCATGCTGATGAATATCAGAATGAATATACCCCAGACTCTGCAGAACGCTTACAGTGGCTGACTGGATTTACCGGCTCTGCCGGGGTTGCCGTGGCGATGCAAGATACAGGAGCGATTTTTGTCGATGGTCGATATGTGTTGCAAGTCAAAACTGAAGTGCATCCATCGTGCTTTGAGCCTTATCATAGTGCGGAGATGTCGCTCACGGAATGGTTGTCTGCAGTCCTTCAGCCGGGTTCAAAGCTCGGATATGACCCATGGTTACATACATTTGATGATGTTGAGCGATTACGGGTTGTGTGTGAGCAGGCTCAGGCGGAGCTTGTTGCCTCCATCCCGAATCCTGTTGATGTCGCATGGACAGATCGTCCTGCGGTTCCGCTGACAGCAATGATTCCTCATCCATTGCATTTTACGGGGAAAGACTCACGAGAAAAACGCGAGGAGCTGGGTAGAAAACTCCGAGAAGACCGAATTGGGGCTGCCGTGATCACATCCCCGGATTCTCTGGCCTGGTTGCTGAATATTCGAGGAAGCGATCTCGCCTATACACCGTTGTCGTTGTGTATGGGGATTGTCTTTCATGATGGATCGGTACGGTTATTTGTTCAAGAACAAAAGCTTACACCTCAAATTCTTGAACATTTTGGTCCAACGGTCTTTCCATGTTCGCTTGATACGTTTGAGCGTGAATTGGAGCAGCTCGGGCAACAACACATTCGCGTATTATGTGATCCGAGAAAAACACCATCGTGGATTCTTGACCGTCTTAAGCAGTATGACGCGAGGGTTGTACATGGCGATGATCCATGTGTGATGCCGAAAGCCTGTAAAAACATGGTCGAGGTACAGGGAGCTCGCAACGCTCACATACGGGATGGCGCAGCGCTTTGTCGTTTCTTGGCGTGGCTGAATCGAGAAAGTCCAAGTGGCGAGGTGACGGAGCTAGATGCGGCCAAGTATCTGGATGCGTGTCGTCAACAGAATGACTTCTGGCAAGATATGAGCTTTCCAACCATTTCAGGGGCTGGTGCCAATGGAGCCATTATTCACTACCGTTCAACTCCTGAGTCCAACATTCGATTGGATTTTGGTACATTGTATTTGGTGGATTCCGGGGCACAGTACCTAGACGGGACCACTGATGTGACCAGGACCGTTGCGATCGGAACGCCAACGGCGGAACATCGTGACCGGTATACTCGAGTCTTAAAAGGCCACATCGCTCTAGCCTCTGTGCGCTTCCCCAAAGGAACAACCGGTTCGCAACTTGATGTTCTGGCTCGAACATCACTCTGGGAAGCAGGGTTAGATTATGATCATGGCACCGGACATGGGGTGGGAAGTTATCTTGGCGTTCATGAAGGCCCACAGCGAATATCAAAGGCGGGAGGATCGGTTGCGTTACATCCTGGGATGATTGTCTCGAATGAGCCGGGGTATTATAAAGCTGGGGCGTATGGGATTCGTATCGAAAGTCTAGTTTTGGTGATCTCTTGTGCAGACGTGGTTGGCGCGGAGCGTGAACTGTATGCTTTCGAGACGCTCACGCTTGCCCCATTTGATCGAAATCTTATCGAACGAACGTTGTTGCACGACGAGGAAATTGCTTGGATTAATGCCTATCATGCTCGCGTATATGAGGTCGTATGTTCGATCGTGGATGATGAAACTGTTGCGTGGTTACGAGACGCGACGCATCCACTGTGATCCATGTTGAATGACAATGATGATTGGAGATGCCGTGAGTGTGGAACTGACAGATTCAGAAGTTACAGAACAGATTCAAACCCAATTAAACAATAATCCAGATGTCGAGTCCGTGGTGGTGAAAGGACACTTGCTGCAACTCCATATCACCGATTCGCTCTACAATCGATTGGCGATTGATCGTGAGCGCGGAAGGAAAATTGTGTTGACGCTTATGCAGTCAATGAAACGACTCACGAATACAGCAGATGTGACAGTCTGGGTATATTGTGGAAAAGAGAAAATGATCGAAGGTAAAGTTAAAGACTGGGGAGGCGATAACGTAAATTATCTTTATGACTTGTAGGTAATCGTAGATTCAGCTGGCGTGGTCGTTGATTGTGAAGGTAAGGTCTAGAGATGAATTGAATGCACCTGTTGCGTATTTTGGCGCTGGCTTGAGCCGTTATCGGGTCTCAAACCCTTCGGGAAGAGGGCCAAGTCCTGGCGGAAAGCCAGGTTCCCAACTGGACAATCGTTTTCCACCTAACAATCCAAGTGCACAATGCCAATACCCATCCTTCGTTTTGGCCACTTGCCAGCGGGTTCCATCTCCACTGAACCATATCCAAACTCGAAGCGCTTGCGTTCGTTGACTCATCCGTGAAATTCCTCAATATTCTATTCGAGAACTTATAAACGTCTTATTTGGGGATGCAAGTGATTCTACCATGAATTCATACAATATTGCTCTTTTTAAATTCTAGACTTGACAAGTTGCCGTTCTAATGTGCAAAGGTGTGCTCATGGATTCTCCAGTAAATGAACCTGTTCCTCAGCCTCCTCTCGCTTCTCTCACCCATGGACTTCAGGGTAAATATCCTGACGATGTTCAGGTTGTTTCTGTGTCAGAGAAGTCCATTATCCTGATTGGAACGGCTCACGTCTCACAAGAGTCTGCAGACCTTGTTCGAACAGTCATTGAACAAGAGCGGCCAGATTGTGTCTGCGTAGAGCTTGATTCCAGAAGGTTTGAGGTGCTCGCCCAACCGAAGCGATGGGAATCGCTTGATCTCAAAGAAATTATTCGAAAAAATCAGCTTAGTACATTAATGGTGAATCTTGTGTTGGCGTCTTATCAAAAGCGTCTTGGGGATCAATTGGGGGTCATGCCTGGTACCGAAATGTTAGAAGCGACAAAAACCGCAGAACAATACCAAATTCCGGTTGAGTTGTGTGATCGCGATGTGCGGATTACCATGCGACGTGCTTGGAGGACTACCCCGTTCTGGCGCAAAAGTCTATTGATGTCTTCGCTCCTGTTCAGTGTTTTTGATACCACGCAAGTTTCAGAAAAAGAAATTCGAGACCTCAAAAAGCAGGATGTGCTCTCGGATATGATGGAAGAACTGGGTAAGGAGGTTCCGACCTTAAAAAAGGTGCTCATTGATGAACGTGACCTTTATTTAGCCAAAAAAATACGAGATGCAAAAGGCGAGCGAATCGTGGCTGTCGTTGGTGCTGGTCATATGCCTGGAATCCAACGGACATTGAATGAGCAACAGCCAGTGAATTTAGACGAGTTAGATGTGATTCCACCGGTTTCAGAAGCATGGAAATGGGTCGGGTGGAGCATTCCTGCTATTATTGTCGGGTCGATCATGTACATTGGTTTTCAAAAGGGAGCGATGGCTGCCGGTGAGAATGCTCTCTTTTGGATTTTAGCCAACGGAATTCCAAGCGCCATTGGCGCTATTCTCGCTTTTGCGCATCCACTAACGATCGCAACCGCCTTTGCCTCAGCACCCTTTACGAGTTTAACGCCTGTGATTGGTGTGGGATATGTCACGGCGTTTGTGCAGGCTTATGTTCAACCCCCGCTGGTTCGTGAGTTTCAAAGTGTGGCAGAAGACATTGCAGTGCCAAAGCGATGGTGGCATAGCCGCCTATTGCGAGTATTCTTAGCTTTTATTCTCCCGACAATTGGCAGCATTATTGGAACTTACGTCGGGGGAGCCAAGATCGTGTCAAACCTCTTTTAGCCCACAGTAGGAGATGGTAAGGGGAATTTTGTGCACAGATCTTCGTGAATTGTTTAAATAAGGTTTCTCAATCAATGGTGGCTCAAGTCCTAATTTTACCTTGCATAGTTAATAAAGTAAGCTCACCTGTCTTCCCTTTCCTCTAACAGTGTCGGACCACGGAATAAACTATTTCTTCCATTTGAGAAAACTCTCACGTCTCAGTGCCTATCTTTTCACAGATCAGTTTTGAGTAATTTGAATACGAGGGTACTGATTAGACTAAATGAGAATTTCCTCATCTCCGCTTATCGCTCTCTTTACGAGAAGCGTAGGATAAATGGCAAAGTAATTCTGGCCGTCGAATTAAATTTTGTTAGCCGGAGCGTGGTTTTGTGGGAGTAGTGAGCATTTTTCCTTGTGAACATAATGAGAAAAATTTTTGGTGGTTCCATGTGGGCTATGAAAAGTGAAGGATTCTATGAGGTTTCGTGAATTCCATCTGATAAAATTTCAAGAGATCACTTGGGCGACTTAATACTGTTATTACATCGGAAAGAGGTATCTTGTCCAAGATTGTTAAAATGACACTGATTCTATTGATGACCATAGACTCTACGAAAATACATACTTAATACGATAACGACAATAAATCGTAATCAAGTGATTGGTCTCCCAGATGAAGATGAGCGCTCAGTTGTATCCAAAAGGATAACTTGTTTATCTAATTAGATACATCGATCAATTGCCTAAAGTATAGCGCAATGAGTTCGCATTCTTATTGAACTCTTTCCTGGATATGTATTCATGCTGCCAAGAGTAGTTTTCTGTCTTCTCATGCTTACTGGTATCGATCCTGCAGAAGTTTTTGCCTAAAATCAGACTTTAAAATATTTGATAATTGAGTAGCGATTTGAGTTTTGTAACTATCGCCATGCAGCAGAGGAATGCCTGGCTGATATTACTCTTGCAAATTAGAGCTAAGGTCTAGTCTCTTGAGAAGTACTTTCTCTTGTCGTATACCATATATGGAGGAAATGTATGAAACGTTACGATTATGACATAAGCAGTTTTTCTGCTTGTAGAAGAGTGTTTGTTTTGTTGTTGATCTTGATGTGTACCGCATGTCAGAGTATGAGAATTGCCCATGATATTCCTGATCCTGGACCAAATTGCGAAAGAAATGAAGTGCTTCACGCAGATAACAGTTTGTCCTGGTCAGATGCAAAAAGCACCGTATGTGGTAAGGCTGGTATGTTGTGTCGATCCACCGTCACTTCGATTATGGTCAAACAGCGACCAGAAGTGAGTCTTGAGAATTATAAGAACATTGCATTTACTGACCTTTCTGGGAATGCTGGGGAAGAATTTGCTGCTGCATTAATGGATAAGATTGTGCAAGATAATACATTGCAAGTGTTAGACAGGACTCAAGTAGATCGTTTGAAGGAAGAATTGCGTTTTGAAAAAGATGCACTCTTTGATAAAAAGAAACGCTTAGAACTTGGCAAGTTGCTTCCGGGTACTGTTTTAGTTATTGGTGAAATTGATCAAAATTATGAAGAAGAGGTGTCAAAGAGTACTGATTCCTGTCAGAACTCAAATTCCACAAAAGGTATACCCTGTGAAGTCACTACAAGAACGGGAAGAGCGGTGATTCAAGGGAATCTTCATATTACGGAGACAGAGACAGGGAGACAGCTTAAAGTTAAACGGATTTCTCGTTCGGCAACTGAAGAAACGAAAACTATCGGTGGCGGAGAGCCCTCGACTATTAATGCTGTCGCATTAAAGGATAAGGCTTTTAATGCAGCTGTTCATGATTTTGAACGAAGTATTCTTCCGACGAAGGAGAAACATACAGTAGTTTTTTATAAAGACGGGAAAATACCTAAACTCCAACGTGGAATCAGAGAGGCCGAGGCGGGTGACCTGAATGGTGCTAAACAGTACTTTGTCAATGCCATTCATAAGTACGAAACGCGTGCAGAGATTCCACCGGAGAGCTTGGCTGCGGCATATTTCAATTTAGGAGTTGTGCATACGTTTGAAAGAGATCATGAGATGGCAGTAGACATGTTCAAGAAAGTTGACGACTTAGCCCTCAATACATTTCAAACCATTTCGATGCGCAATATCAATAAATGTCTCAAAGAAAGTGAGTCGAATGAAAATTTGCAAAATATTATACGATGATGCGTAGCAGTAAAGGGTTGTTAACTTTTCCCAAACAAACATAGATAATTCGCAAATCTTTTTGGAGAGTTGAGTTAGCCATAGGGTGAATGGTAGTGAATCGTGCTGTCTATTCGATGAATCAGATTTTTGTGAAGTATTAGGCTATGGTTTTCCAAGCTTCAAGTTCCGTAAAGATTTTCTCTTCTCAATCAAACAATCCATAGTCTCAGTGTTGAAAAAATATCCATGAGTACGTAAAGATCCTTGAACGTGCCGATTCATCTTCAATCATGACTCAAAGGCCAGGTTCAGATCAAAGTGCCGAGCCCCTTTTCGAGTTGCTAGCAAAGTGGCTCATTGGCAGTCTTCTCATAATGGGTATGAGCTGTACAACGGCTCCTCAGATAAAATGGACTGAGTCTAAAGCATCTCCAGATTGGATGACATCAGTCCCTCAGGATACGGGTAATTGCTTTTTTCGTGGAACTTATCTTGGAGCCAAAGCATTAGAAGATGGTGAAAAAAACGCTCGTCAGCATGCCTATCGTCAAGTTGCTCAATTTCTTAATTCGGACGAGGACGAAATGCATTGCACTCCTGACCGAGCGGTCACGTCTGTTGTTGACCATACCCTGTCACCTCTTTCGATTCCAGCTACTGTCATTCAAAAAGTAAAAGTGATTGATACATACTACAAAGTTATGACACGAGTTGACGAGCATTCCACATTGCAAAAGTTTGATGTATCTGTTCTTGTAAGTTATTCCAAAAAGGAAGCTGTCCTCGAGCAAGAACGTCAACAAGAAGTAATTCTGTCGAAGATTGTAAATGTTTGTAATATTTTAAAAGGCGGCAAAGTAGAACAGAAGAATGGAGAAAATTATCATGCAGTGTTGTCTGCAGTAAAGGCACTTGAGCTTCTAGCAAAGATACAAGGTATCTCGCCAATAGTTCAACGCGATGTGGTGGATTGCCAGAAGTTAGAATTGCAGCTTCGGACCTTAAAGAAAGAAAGCATTGAGAGTTTAAAGCGTGTAGGATTTTGGATACAAGAATCTTCAATCAAGGGAAATCTGAAAACCTCTTTATTGACTACTTCGTTAAAATCCATATTAGAAAAGCATGCTTTTACGATTCTTAATTCTTCTACACCTAAAGGATTAAGTGCATTGCCACTTTTTTCTTTAGCTTGGCAGGGTGATACGAAAGCATTGAAATTGTTTCACAGGCAAGGTATCCATACCTTGATTGTTGGGCAAGCTTCGACCACATTCCATAGCACTGCGATGGAGCAGCACTTTTTTGATGCACAAGGGGAGCTCAGGGTTTTTGAAACCTCATCCGGGGGCATGATTACCTCTATACCAATCAATGCTCGTGCTTATCATCGAGATAAGTCAGAAGCAAGTCATCATTCGTTAACCAGAGCTGGTCAGGAGGCAGGTGAACTTCTCGTGGAGAAGTTTTTATTTGAAGATCACTAGAACCGTTTTCCTATCTTTGGATTCGATTAATAAAAATGTTACAAGAGAAAACAAGGACATGCAAAAGCCCAATATACTTACTTCGAGTCGGAGGCTACTCGCTTAGAGGTATGTTGGAAGATACACTTGGGACAGGTATAGTGTATGAAACGCCCTTCTCCTACGAGCCGCTTTCGCATCATGGTTTGACACCATCGGCACTGGCGGTCAGGGAGAGCGGGAGTTAACTGAGGTGAACTTGCGGGGGATGAACTCATGGTTCCCATTCTTATGAACTTCCACGGGGTTTGTCAATGATTCGATATCGTCAAAAACAGTTTTTATTCAAATTTGTTCTGGTTGTCCTTCTATTTTTAGGAGCTGAGCAAGCATGGAGTGAAGAAACTCATCAAGAGCCTCCAACTTTAGCGGTTTCTGAAGAAGGGACTGTACAGACCGAACCTGACCAAGCTGTGATCTCTCTCTCAGTCGAAACGGCGGGTGAGGTCTTAGAAGAAGTTCAAGATGCAAATCGTAAACGAATGAAGCGAGTCATGGATCGTCTACAGAAACTCGGTATTATACAAGAACGTATGCAAACCTCTTCACTGTCTATTACGCCTCACTATCCGCCACGATCACGCCGGCAATCCAATCCGTCACCTATGCCGGAAATTCCCAAAATTATTGGGTACACGGTAATGAATACGTTGACGCTTGAGGTGTGGGACCTTGCGATTGTTGGGCGCGTCGTGGATAGTGCTTTGCAGGCGGGTGCGAATCGTTTTTCTCACATTACGTGGGCGTTGCGTGATGAGCGTCCGTCAAAGCTTAAAGCGCTTAAACTGGCCGCTCGAAATGCTCGTGAAAAAGCTCAAGCCCTCGCACAGGCGCTCAATGTCCAATTAACTCAGCTTCTGGCTGTGACCGAAGGCGGACCTTCTTCTCTACCACGACGAATGACGAGAGGACGAGCGATGATGAGTATGGCCACGGACAATGCAGGATCCACTCCGGTCACACCTGGAGAACTCACGATTCATGCGTCGGTGACGTTGGTCTACGAAATCAGTCAAGAGTAGGACCTTATATCTTTCGTTGGCAATCAGTATGCACAATTCAGGTGGTGGTTGTTTCTGCCTTACTCATATGGTTGTCTTTACTGCTTTTGCAGAAACTGTGTAACCTTTTTTCAATGAATAGGATGATGTGAGCAAAGTCAAAAGTAATATTCCGGCTCTTGTCGTCTCGGGATTTCTGGGTGCGGGAAAAACGACGTTAGTTCGTGGGTTGTTGCAAGAAGCGCAAGCAACTGGACAACGTCTTGCAGTGGTTTCCAATGAGTTTGGAGAACTTGGTATCGATGAAGCCCTCTTAAGTAATGAACACCCTGGTGGATATGTCGAGTTAGAAGGGGGATGTGTGTGTTGTCAGCTGTCAAATGAATTGTTGACGACTCTTCAAGATCTGTATGAGCGAGTGCAGCCTGATCGTGTCATTGTTGAAACATCTGGAGTCGCATTGCCGTTTGATACCTTGACGACATTTTGGCGAGAACCGGTGTCGACATGGGCTGGAGAGAGCCTGGCTGTTGTAGTGGCGAATGCTGAGCAGGTGTTAGAGGGAAGAGACTTAGCCGGAACATTTGAACAGCAAGTCTCTTCTGCCGATATTGTTGTTTTGAATAAGATTGACCTGATCCCTCCTAGTCAAATTAGTCAAATGGAGGCGACGATTCATGAATTGGCTCCAGGCACTCCGATTGTGCAAAGTGTGAATGCTGTCGTGGACCCCGAAATCCTGTTTCCTCCCAATCCGCAGGATATCAAGAAGCGGCGTGCTGTCCAGCAGACGTGTGACTCCGATCATGTACATGAAAAATTTGACAGTTATGTCTTAGCAATAGATGCTGGGGTCGAAGAGTGCGTTCTTGTAGAACGGTTTTCTGCATTAAATGCGTTGCGTGTGAAGGGGATTGTTCAGACTGCAGCGGGACTTCGTGTGGTTCAAGGTGTTGGATCTCGAATTGATTTTGTCGATCCTCCGACTTCTTTCCCTTCTCATCTCCTAGGGCAAGTCGTGGTTATTCGTCGAGCGTAGGAAAGACATCATTAATTTTCGCTCAAGTGCCTCTTCTGCAAGTCCTCATCTCTTGTCAAGCATGGAGAAAGAAAGAGCCCTCATCCTCACTGATCCTGTTTTCTGAAATCTGTTCCCCCAATAAAGTCATGTGATCATTTTTCTCATCATCCGATGATGATTAATGTTGCCATATTTCATATATCATCCTATGATTCTGAGTTACCCCCAATGTGTATGACAATGCGACGGAGGTGCCCATGATGATCTTCCGATCTCGAACATTCTGCTTTCTATGCCTATGGATTGTGTGTGCGCATTCGATGGCGTATGCCCAAAGTGAGTTGATGGAATCTTCCAGAGAACAGGAGAAATTCGAGATCCTCTATCATGAAGTTTTGCCCCCGATGGTGCTGGAGAGCCGAACAGATGACGGAGCTCCTCAGGATAGTGATACGACTGGATGGACGTGGACATTTGAAAGCTTTGGCCGTTCGTTTACACTGATACTCGAGTCGAATGACCGATTGATCGCCAAATTGCCTCCACAGCAGCGTCAAAGAGTTGATGATGCGCATCAGCTCTATAAAGGGAAGATTGCTGGAATTGACAATTCGTGGGTTCGACTGACGCGGGTGGGAGAAGAATGGTTTGGGATGATGTGGGACGGTCATGACGCCTATGTCATTGATCCGATGTCCGTCATTGAGCCAGCGCTTCCAGGCCCTTCATTAAGCCAACCTGCTGCGCAAGGTATTTACCGTTTGTCAGATACGCATGAGTTGGAGGCGCAAACATGCGGATTGGGTTCCAAAGGCATGCATGCCAATCCGATCAATAATTACGAAGCCCTTGTGCAAGAGTTACAAGAGCGAGTCACGTCGAATGCAGAAGGTGCGACACTGAATCTTGATATGGCTGTGGTTGCAGACGTCGAATTTTCTAACATGCAACAAAATGTCTTTAGCATCTCGACCAACGCCGCAGTGATTGCACGGATCAACGTCGTTGACGGTATTTTTAGTGAGCAAATTGGTGTCCAAATTAATCTTGTCGACATTCAGGAATTATCCAATAACGGTTCATTGACTTCAACGGATCCCTTGACACTGCTTCAGCAATTCGGCGCATTGACGAGTTCAAGTGGTTTTGATCATCCGGGCGTGGCTCATTTATTTACCGGTCGAAATTTAAATGGCAGCACGATCGGGATTGCCTATGTCAATGCGTTATGTCACTCGCGGTTTGGTATTGGTGTGAATGAGGTGACGGGAGGAGGAACAGCCCGTGCTCTAGTGGTCGCGCATGAGCTTGGACACAATTTTGGCGCTCCGCATGATGCTGAAGCCGGATCAGCTTGTGCGAGTACCCCAAGTAATTTTTTGATGAACCCGGTTATTAACGGAAGCGATCAACTGTCTCAATGCAGCATTAGGGAAATGCAGCCGGCGATTAATACCGCCTCATGTCTGACTGTAATTAACTTTGATCAAAGTGATTTGCGTGCGGAAGTCGTTGGGAATCCATTTGAATCAGTGTTGGGAAATTCGTTCTCTGCGACTGTTCGAGTTCATAATGATGGACCTGATAGAGCGAGTAATGCAACCGCAACAGTCACGATTCCCTCTCAATTACGAGTGCAAAGTGCCACAAGCGGTTCTGGAAGTTGTTCAATTGGGGGAGGGGGGCAAGTTAATTGTGGTTTAGGCAATATTCCAAGTTCTGGAACGCGAACGCTGACGCTGACTCTGCAGGGGCAAGCTGTGGGAACATTTGTTGGTCAAGTGGTCGTTGCGGCAGACAACGAGACGAATACGGCTAATAATACGAGGGGGATGAATTTTACAATCGCGGCAGGTCCTTCCCCTCCCCCCCCGCCACCGGGAGGGCAGGTGTTGATGAATTTTCAACCGACGACGGCACAAATTCCGTCGGGATATCAGCGGGATGACGGGGCGGTCTATACCCGTAGCCGAGGGTATGGATGGTCGACGCGGGTGAATACACGGGAACGTCGGGCGGTGAGTGAGCAGCGGTTGGATACATTTATCCATTTTGATCAAGGCACCTCGGCCACATGGAGCTATGATCTGCCGAATGGCACGTATCACATCTCGTTAGTCAGTGGCGATCCCAGTTATCCGCAAGGCCCGCATCAAATTACAGTGGAAGGACAGGCGGTCCTCAACCGGGTCTCGACGGCACGGAAGGAATTCTTAGCGGTCACGAATGTACCGGTGACCGTGACAGATGGGACGTTGACCGTGGTGTTGCGAAGGGATTCGGGGAAGAAGACGATCTTAAATTATCTGATCATTACCACGGTTCCGTGAAGAGGAAAGTCCTAGAGGTGTTGTTCTGTCAGTAAATGAGAATAATTTGTTTGTAATTGTTTCTGAAGGCTGGAGTCTAATTTCGTTTGAAAGAGAGTTTTGGCCTTGACGAGAAGTTCGAACGACACATTCTGTATGCCTTGTAAGTCTGCCCCATGCAGATTGGCTCCGGTGAGAGAAGTGTCTTGGAGATTGGCCTCTCGCAGGTCAGCATTGAGAAGGTTGGCCTCTCGTAGATCAGTGAGATGCAGCTTGGTGCGAACGAGTTTCGCATAGGCGAGATTAGCCCAAGGCAATGATGTTCGTGTTAAGTTTGAATCTGTCAGATCCACCTCAGACATTTCAGCTCGAATCAGTCCTGACCCGCTCAAATCAACCATCACCATCTTGGCCTTTGTGAGCGAAGCCTTGATGAGGTTGGCTTCAATCATGTCTGCCTCAGTCAAATCGACTTCGTGTAAAATGGCTTCAGTGAAGTCTGCCCTCATTAAATACGCATCTGACAGATTAGCCCTGGTCAGGTCTGCATGGCTCAAATCAACGCGTGTCAAATCATAACCAGAGAGGTCGGCATCCCGGAAGTCAGGTTGGATTTCTGGGTTGGTTCGTCTGAACTTATTCCATGCCTCAACTCCACCATCAAGAAGGAGGGTGAGGTGGTCAGGGTTAGCCATGGCAGGATATGGGTCGAGGAAATTTAAGAAAATCCTTAAGAACGTAGAAAAGATGTCCTTGGGCGGGCGCTAGCGTTTCTTTAAGTATTTGAGAAACTCTGAATCAGGGCTCAAGACCATCGTGGTGTTATCTTCCTTAAATGTTTTTTTGTATGCCTCCATGGTTCGAATAAATTCAAAGAATTTTGGACCTTCACCGTACGCGGTAGCGTAAGCCTTGTACGCTTGAGCGTCACCGTCACCTTTGAGTTCTTTGCCCGTCTTATAGGCGTCGGCCAAAATGATTTCTTTGTCTTTCTCGGCCTCAGAACGAATTTTTTGAGCTTCTTCTTCTCCTTCGGCTCGATACTGCTTTGCTTGTCGTTCTCGTTCGGCTTGCATCCGTTGGAAAATGGCTTTTTCATTTTGTTCCGGAAGGTCAGCCCGTTTGATCCGAACGTCTGAAACTTCAAGGCCATAGGCCGATGCAATTTTGTTGGATCGTTCCGACACGACTTTCATGATGAGTGCACGGTTGGCCGAAACAATATCCGTCAGTTCGTGCCGACCCAATTCCACTCGAAGCTCTGAATAAATGATGTCATCTAATCGCTGAAGTGCTCCTCGTTGATTTTGAAATGCTTGATAGACGCGAAGTGGATCAATAATACGCCATTTGGCAAAGTTATCGATCACAATAGTCTTTTTATCTTCAGTAATGACATCGCGTGAAGGGGCGTCGTAGTCAAGCAGCCGTTTGTCAAAGTAGGTGACTTCTTGGACAAACGGTATTTTAAGCTTCAGTCCAGGGTCGGTCACGGTTCGAACGGGTTTTCCTAACTGAACGACGATGGCGGTCTCCGTCAAGTCGACGATGAAAAATGGTGAGGCGCCAAGGACGACCAGTAAAACGAATACGCCAATGACTCCAAATAAGATGTTTTGCTTGTTCATGATCCTGCCCTCCCATCTCTTGATGACATTTGTGATTTGGGAAGTCGGTCGAGCGGAAGATAGGGCAACACATTATTCCCTGCGTTGGAGTCCAGAATGATTTTTTCCGTGTTGGCAAGAATCTTTTCCATCGTTTCAATATAAATGCGTTTGCTGATGATGTCTTTCGATTGTTTATATTCTTTAAATGTTTTCAAGAAGTGATTCGCTTCTCCCTCCGCCCTGGTGATTCGAGCTTGGGCATAGGCTTTGGCTTTATTCACTTCTTGGGCCGCTTCACCTTTGGCTCTCGGGAGTAAATCATTTCGGTACCCATGAGCCTGATTAATCAGTTTTTCTCGATCTTCTTTGGCGCTGGCGACATCTTTGAAGGCTGCAGCGACGGCTTCCGGAGGATTGACGTCTTGTAATTGTACCGTGGCGATTTGAACTCCGGCTTGATACTGATCAAGAATCCCTTGTAATAAGTCCTGAGTGGTCTGCTGAATCTCAGCTTTTCCGACGGTCAAGGCTTCATCAATTTTATTCTTGCCAATGATCTCACGCATTGAGGCTTCAGCCGCGTTATGGATTGTGGCCTCGACATTCGTCACTTGGTATAAATAATTTCGGGCGTCGCTAATTTTATATTGCACGATAAATTCTACTGATAATATATTCATATCACCTGTGAGCATGAGGGATTCTCGAGGGATGGAACGTGCCCGTCCACGTGGATCTGTACGAAATCCCACTTCGACTCGGTGGAGTTTTTCTACTTTGGGAGTCTGCACGGTTTCCATTATGGGGATTTTAAAGTGTGGTCCAGGTTCTTCTGTTCGCACGACAGCGCCAAATCGTTTCACGAGACCTTGTTCGTCAGGTGCAACAATAAACACGCCTTGCGAGAGTACGAAGACGGCAAGTACGATAAGGATGACGGATTTCATGCCACCGCCACTTGGCGTAAACCGCTTCATTTGTTCCTGTGCCTTTTTTAACGCTTCATCGAGTGGATCATCTCCACCCCGTCCCCAAGGGTCTTTGGGTTCCCAAGCCATGCACGACTCCTTACTGTATAGAGAAAAACAACGAAATTGACGAATAAACTGAACTTGCTTTGCACGTTATCAGAAAACCAACGAGTGGGCAATAAAGATTTGTGTGGTGTGTGTGGTACTGCGATAGCGATGTTATCTATGCCGTCATCACAATAGATGCTCAGCGGAAGTAGGCGGTTTCGTATATCCACAAGATCGCAATTCGGATCTTATGTCTCTAGTGTTGCATAGAAGGCCTATGAATACACCTCGTCCATATTTGCCTCGTTATCTGGCCTTTAATAAACCCTACGGTGTTCTTTCCTCCTTTACTGACACGGATGGACGTCAGACGTTGGCTGACTATATTCAGATTCCATCGGTGTATGCGGCCGGACGATTAGACCGGGATAGTGAAGGGCTCTTGTTTCTCACATCCGATAAATCACTCCACCACCACATTACCGATCCCCGCTATAAGATGTGGAAAGAGTATTGGGTGCAAGTCGAACGGATTCCTTCTAAAGATGCTTTGATATCTTTGCGGCGGGGAGTTCTTGTCAAAGGAAAAATGACACGACGGGCTGACGTTACTCTCATGGTGTCAGAGCCAAAATTGTGGGCAAGGGCTGTCCCAATTCGAGTTCGAAAACATATTCCAACCGTATGGCTCCGCATACGAATTCAAGAAGGTATGAATCGACAAATTCGAAGAATGACGGCAGCGGTAGGGTATCCGACGCTCCGTGTCGTTCGAATTGGTATTGGCCCCATCAGTCTTGGCAATCTTCAGCCTGGCGAGTGGCGTGAACTGACAGAAGAAGATGTGGCAGTCTTGAACGTAGCCTCAATGGGAAATCGTTCTGCGCCAAAAAAACCTTAATAAAGAGACGATCAATTTGGTGAATGGCGGCAATGACGAATTGTTATCATGAAGAGCCTAATGGGTGAGTGAGGAGTGTTCCGCAGGACCTTTTCCTTATATTACTTGATCATTTTGTCTACGCCCTGTACAATAAGGCGCTTTTTCGTCAATTAGTCTCATGTCATGAGTCTATTCTTGCACAATTTCGTTGTTCGCTTTTTTCTATCGAGCAGGAAGTATTGACGAGCGAATAACGACACGCCAGCTGTTTGGCCACCCACATTCTCATGAACGAATTGCAGTAGACATGAAGAGGAGTGCTGCGCGACTAGTATAAACAAGCTCTCGTCCTTCTGCATGGGCGTCCATGCATCGGCACATCGATAATATTCTTTTCAAGACGTAGGAGACATATCTAACATGGCGGTAACGATTATTCTGGTTCTGTCCCTCCTTGGGCTGGCCGTGGCGTTTTACTACTCTTCATCAGTTACGAAAATTCCCATTGATATGGGTGTTGATGATGCGGATACGAGGCAACGCCTTGCAAAAATCCATGCGGCTATATCCAGTGGGGCCATGGCCTTTCTGAAGCAAGAATATAAAATCATGGCCATCTTTATGGTGGTCTTTGCCGCCATTATTGCGCTTCTTATTGATGATCATCATACGGATTATGTGAATGAAGGTATCTATACAGCCATCGCATTCATCTTTGGGGCGATCATTTCCATTGCCTCCGGCTTCATCGGGATGAAGATTGCGACGCAAGGCAATGTGCGAACCACGGTCTCGGCTAATCAATCTCTTTCAACTGCGTTTAATGTGGCGTTGCATTCTGGGTCCGTGATGGGTTTTGCGTTAGTGAGTTTGGCTTCCTTAGGGCTTTTGGTGATCTATCTTGGGCTCGCCGCCGTTATGCCAGCTCAGCTTCCGACACATATTCTCATGGAAGTTATTGCCGGCTTTGGTCTTGGTGGATCATCAATTGCCTTATTCGCGCGCGTAGGTGGCGGTATTTTTACCAAAGCTGCTGATGTCGGGGCGGATCTGGTTGGAAAAGTAGAAGCAGGAATTCCTGAAGACGATCCACGGAACCCTGCGGTGATCGCCGATAACGTCGGCGATAACGTTGGCGATGTGGCTGGAATGGGTGCGGACCTTTTTGGTTCCTGCGCCGAAAGCACCTGTGCGGCCATGGTGATTAGTGCGGTCGCATTTTCGGGAATGGTTGATGCTCTTTTATATCCAATCCTTATTTCGGCCATCGGCATTCCTGTGAGCTTTCTCACAATGATGATGATTAAAGTCGACTCTGAAGATCAAGTTGGTCCGGCACTCAAGAAGATGCTGATCATCTCCAGTGGTTTGATGGCTGTAGTCATGTTGTTTGTCACCAAAATGATGCTTCCCGATGCATTTGAAATTGGTGGAGAGGCGTACACAGATCTGGGAGTGTATTTTTGCTTCCTCACAGGTTTGATTGCGGGGCTCGTTGTTGGTCTCATGACAGAATATTACACCTCTCATGATTACGCCCCGGTGCGGGAAGTGGCGAAGTCGTGTGAAACGGGTTCGGCGACGAATATTATCTTTGGTTTAGCCCTTGGCTATCAGAGTGCTGTGGGACCATACCTTGCGATTGGTCTAGCCATTTATATTCCCTGGATGTTGGCAGGTATGTATGGAGTGGCGATTGCCTCTCTTGGCATGTTGGGAACATTGGTCATTGCACTGACAATCGACGCCTATGGTCCGGTTTCTGATAATGCTGGTGGCATTGCGGAAATGGCTGGTATGCCGGAGCACGTCCGTAATCGGACCGACGTGCTGGATGCAGCAGGAAATACGACTGCGGCCATTGGGAAGGGCTTTGCCATTGGTGCAGCCATTCTGACGTCGTTAGCCCTCTTTGCCGCATTTCTCACGCGAGCAGATTTGTTGCTCAAGGAAGAACACGGTGCAGACTATGATCTGTTGGGCAGCATTAATTTGCTTGATCCCCTGGTGTTTACCAGTTTGTTCATTGGTGCCGTATTGCCCTCTTACTTTTCTGCCATGACGATGAAGTCTGTTGGATCTGCGGCCTATGAGATGATTGAAGAGGTTCGGCGTCAATTCCGAACGATTCCTGGCCTTATGGAAGGCAAAGCCGAAGCAGACTATGAGCAATGTGTTGCCATTTCGACGAAAGCTGCACTCAAGGAAATGATTGCGCCAGGAATTTTGATCATGGGTACGCCACTCGTGACAGGGTTCTTATTTGGTATTCAAGCCGTTGCTGGTGTTCTCGCTGGGTCCCTTGTCGCAGGCGGAGTCATTGCCATCTCTTCATCCAACAGTGGGGGAGCGTGGGATAATGCCAAAAAGTATATTGAGAAAGGGAATCTCGGTGGTAAGGGTACAGAGACACACAAGGCGGCAGTCGTTGGTGATACAGTTGGAGATCCACTCAAGGACACTTCGGGGCCATCTCTCAATATTCTGATTAAACTTTCTGCTATTTTATCACTCGTTTTTGTTCCATTTTTCGTGCAGTATGGAGGGTTACTCACCAAGTAATTTTCCGTATTGAGTCATTAGACAACTAAATGCATAGAGAAAAGTCAGAGATTTTGATGAGATCATTTGAGGGCAAGCGACGCTCTGTGCTGGTTTGACGATCGGCGTTAAAGAAATGCTTGCTCTTTCATCACGAGCGTCTACTGTGAATCTGCCTGTTTCATAAAGCGTGGGATTCCTTTACATTTTTTCCATAGTATTGCTCCCTGTTCTCAAATAGCATAGAATTGAAACATCTCATATTTACATTCTTCTCAGTTTTCTCTTTCCTCCCTTTTTCTTGTCTTTATACCTTTTCCTGAAAATTAAATATCTTTTCATAGTAGCTGATTAGTTTCGGTCGTTGTCCATTGTCTTTCCAGAAATGAACATGTCCTAGGACGAAAGCCTATCCTTGTTGTTGCACTGTCTGTTCTGAGTGTGAGGAGAACATTGTTGAGGTGAAACGCATGCTCGTTCACTCTTCCAATCGCCCGGCTGAAGTTCATCATGACACAAATGAACAGAACCGGACGGAGTCGATCGTTTTTACCGTTCGTCAGAAGCGTCGTCCTCAACGTGAAATTCTTTGGACCACTCTGGTTTTGTTGTTAGGAGTCATGACTTTCTTTTTGGACGAACAATTTAACCTTGGAATGATCGTTGGCGTGATGTATGCGCTATGTGTGGTCTTGGCTTCCCGCCTCTCGTTCGCCTATGCCGTATACGTTGTCGCCACAATCTGTTCGATTCTTTCCCTCTTTGGTTTCTCATTTGTAGACATTGACCGACTCGGCTGGAGTGACTTGACTGATCGCCTACTGGTTCTATTGGCCATTTGGGTTGCAGCGTTTCTCTCTATGTTGTGGGATAAACCTCAATTTGAAGATCAAAGGATGAATTCTCAGCAACCGCCTTCGTCCTGTTCAACTCTGCATGCCGAAGTGACCATGCCTGAGACTTTCGCCAGCTCTGAACATGTCACTCAAAAAAAAGGTGATGACTTGGCTCAACTCAATCAAATGCTCTTGCAGAAAAATTATGATTTGGAAACGTTAATTAATGTGGTCTCACATGATCTTCGTGCACCACTCGTCACGATACAGGGTTTTAATAAGGAATTAACTGATTCCTGTGAACGTCTTCGTGGGGCAATAGAAAAGAGTGAACACAGGGGGATGAACCGGTCAGATGTGGTTCTTTTGTTGGATGAAGAAATTCCCGAGGCCTTGCGGTATATTCGAGCTGGCGCAGAAAAAATTTCGAGTGTCCTCACAGGCATTTTACAGTTTTCGCGATTGGGGCGGCTGTCTCTTCATCGTGAACCGCTCAATATGAATGCAATGGTCCACGGTATTACAACAGTGATGGAATATCAAATGAAGGAAAAGGGTGTCATGCTTCAAATTGATGACCTCCCAGATTGTCTTGGTGATGAAACCTTGTTAGGGCAGGTTTTTTCGAATCTCATCGAAAATGCCTATAAATATCTTGATCCGTCGAGGCCTGGAGTGATTCGGGTGACTGGAGAAATCAAGGACGAAAAGTCAATTTATACGATTGAGGATAACGGAATAGGCATTCAGCAGGATCATCAGGGGAAGATCTTTGAAATGTTTCACCGGCTGGATCCCAAGGAGGGGTTTGGTGAAGGGCTTGGACTCACGATTGTCCGAAGAATCGTCGAACGGCATCAAGGCGACGTGTGGGTTGATTCAACGTTTGGCGTTGGGACAAAGTTTATTGTCAGTTTTCCTTCTGCGACCACCGTGCATAAGAAGGAACACGCGTGACCCAATTGCCGGTGATACTTATTGTCGAAGATGAGGACGGCCACGCAGCGCTGATTGAGCGAAACCTTGAACGCTCTGGAGTAACTTATAAGTCTATGCGGTTACGGGATGGTCAAGAAGCTTTAGATTTTTTGTTTCAGAGAGGAGAAGGAGCCGTACGAATTCAAAATTGTCCGTATATCCTTCTCCTGGATATTAATCTTCCCAAAGTCAGCGGACTTGAAGTGTTACGGCAAATAAAAAGTCACACAGAACTACGGAAAATTCCAGTAACAATTCTTTCGACGACGGACGATCCGCAAGATGTGGCCCTTTGCTATGCTTTGGGATGCAGTTACTATATTACCAAGCCGACGGAGCCAGAGGTGTTTAAGAGTGTCATTACTCGTCTAGGACAACTCCTTAACATTGTGAAGGTTCCCCGTATATAGGTCTGTTAGTCACACAGTTCACCTGTACCAACATGCCTTTCGAGAAAACTAATTTTCGGTGGATGCATGTGGAGAACTTGTTAGACTTGCTGATAGAAAAAGGACGAGGGGGAAGATATTAGGGTTTGGTCCACTGACGGCGCAGAGTGCGTGTGTGTTTAGTGCTCGAATTCTTGTTGGCTTTCGTCTTGCGATATTTCCATCCTAACGCTCGAAGAATACGGCTGATATGATCGGCATGATAGCGAATGCCAAAAATTTTTCGGATGACTTTCCTGACATGACTGCATGTCCAATAGTCTGCGCGTAGTTTCGCCGCTCGTGGTCCCTTCAGTAATATTTTTTCTAATTGTTGACGTTGTTGTCGAGTGAGACGTGACGGCCTGCCGGTATGGGGCTTAGATTTGAGAGCCTCAGCTCCTCCATGTTCCAGTGCATCTTTCCAACGTTTGACAGATGACGGCGCCGCACCGATATGACGGGCCACTTCACGAATGCCTTTACCTTTTGCCAACATTTTGGCGGCAAGGCGTCTTCGGGCTTCAAGTTTTGCTGGACTTCCTTTCGGGCGCATATTCATTATGTCGGTACCGTTCGGCTAAAGCTTAAGGAAAATTTCTTCTGGTCAAAAAAATGGCATTTGTTTGAATCTGTCGCTCGGTCTCTTTGTTGTCGATGCTGGTGATGCCAAACGTTTGAACATCACAATCTTCCCTACAAATGTGAGCAATAGTTTTTAAACATTGGTCGGCGGCATAAAAAAAGAGATCGATCTTTCTCCACATCTACAAATCATGGATCCCCACTTTTTAGAGTCAAAACATAACTTGTGAGATCATTCAGTTGTGATTCCGTCAATGGGAATTTAGGCATGAACGACCCTGGCGAAACGGACTGAGGGTCTTTGAAGTGGCGAATGTGCCATTCCCGTTCTGGACGTCGATCTGCGACATACGAAAGGTCTGGCGCAATATTCGCTCCATCGCCGTGGATGCGATGACAGGTTTTACAGGCAAACTTTTCAACGATTGCCTGACCGTTGGCGATGGCAGGATCCATCTTTGGGACAGCATAGAGATCACGTAAGGAGATCCCAAGCAGCACGAACACGGCAACCATGAAGGCGAGTCCGCTGCCCAAGATCCGTGGTCGGGTAGAGGGCACGCGTTCTGGGTTACGATCTAGAAACGGTAAGGCAAACAGGCAGAGTATGAATAGGGCAGGCAAGGCCCATGAGGCATACGGCACCAAAGGGCCAGGTGCATATTTGAGTAATTGATAATGGAAGAGGAAATACCATTCAGGTACTGGGATGAACGAATGATCTGAAGGGTCAGCTTTGTCTGCGAGTGGAAATTCCACAGCATATGCCAATGTTGCCACAACCAGAAAGACGATGAGCATGATCACGGCATCCATAAAGACTTGACGAGGATAAAATGTTTCACTGCTTTGCTTGGCTCTCGCTTCATCGTGGGGTCCAGCTGGGCCGACTCGGCGTAAGATAAACAGGTGGAGCATAATTCCGATCATGATGATGGCTGGTAAAATCATGACATGAATCGCAAAGAAACGGGAAAGCGTGAGGGCTCCAAGCGTGTCGCCGCCACGCATGACGCGAACGATAAAATCTCCGATGACGGGGGTGGTTCCAGCCATATTGATGCCAACTTGCGTGGCCCAATAGGCATTTTGATCCCATGGAAGTAAGTATCCCGTAAACCCAAATCCCAACATGAGTAGGAGTAACACCACGCCCACCATCCACATCATTTCACGTGGACGTTTGTATGCCCCATCAAAGAAAACCTGAAGCATGTGAAGTCCAACGGCAACCATCACGGCTGATGCGCCCCAATGGTGTAGTCCCCGGATAAACCATCCGAACCAGACTTCATTCTGAATATATTGGACTGTGTCATAGGCATGGTCAGGAGAAGGAACGTAATAGATTGAGAGACACATACCGGTAAGGGCCTGAAGGACAAAGAGAAAGAGGGTGGCGGAGCCAAAGACATAATTCCAACTGGCTCCGCCAGGAATAGGTTCGTCCAAGAGCGTTTGTTCAATCGGTTTGAGTTTGAGTCGATCATCAGCCCACTGATAGAGAGAGAATCTCATAGTTTATAACTCCACCTGTTCGGACAAGCCTGACTTAAATTCCTTGTAGATCACCATCACTTGACCGTTTTCAACTTTTATGGGTAATGAATCTAATGGACGAGGCGCTGGTCCTGCTTGAACGCTGCCCTTGAGGTCATAGATGCTTCCATGACAAGGACACTTAAACAAACGATCTTGTCCATCCCAGCGAAATCCGCAACCTAAATGTGGGCAAATAGGAGAAAAGACGGTTACCTCGTCATTAGCATGCTTGACGGCCCACACGCCTTTGGTCGATTTAGTTTCATGCCATCCGTCTTTTATGGTGACCGTGTAATCGAGAGCTTTGGGTTCGTTAATCGGTAAGTCCGCAATGGCGCTGACTTGAACCCAGTCTTTCTTACGACGATGGAACGCGGGAGCGATAATGTATCCTAGTATGGGTATCGTCATCGAAAGCCCGATAAATGAAGCAATCACCGCGGTGACTCGGGTGAAAAATGATCGGCGGGTCCCTATTGGAGTTGAAGTTCCGGATTCGCTATTCTGGGGCAATGCAGGTGTCTCTACTTCCATGCTAGAGGTCTCCACGCTAAATTGTTGAGAAGTAAAATCATTGATGAGATTCTAAAAGTGTCTAGCGACTAACAACATTGATTTAAGGGCTCTTCCGTCAACACTGATGACTGTGAGACTGGAATTTCAAAGACCGGAGATCGTAGGCCTTATTTCTTTAAAGGGAATATGCCCGATCGTCCATTTTTGTTGTGCCCTTTAGGGAAATCTGACGGAAAAATTTTGCCTATCGTGCGTGAGACGTGACTTGTTCGACATCACGATTTGAATTGGCGAAGGAATGGCACGAATGATGACGACGACAACTGCTCAGAATTTCCGAACACCAATTTCTTTAGGATGCAACAGGCGTCTCAGTCAGATTGTTGGGAATAATTCATCGTTTGTCTTCATGAAATAAGACCTTTCATGGGGTCGTCTTAAGCATGAAAAGGAGAGGGATGTTTTCAGATCTGAGGTCTGAACCAAAAACATCTCGCTCGATACCGCACCACCAAGCCAATACAATGAAGAATGAAGGCAGGATAAAAGATGGGCATGCCCATGCCCATGAAATAACTATATCACAGTGTTAAAAAATCGCAACGTTGAAAAAGGAACAGAGAAGAAAATGGATGGCGTGTGATAGGCATGCTTGTTCCTTGATTATCTGTCCGGTAGACTGAAGATCGATCCTTTACCATTTTACGTGTCGTGTTCACTCAGTAAGGAGAGCGATGGCTGAGTCACGTACCTTCCCGCGCGAAGCCATAATTGGCGGTGAACTGTACCGCTATGAACGGGTGTTAAAAGACGATTTCTTTTCAATGAATTTGTTATATCGAAATGAACATGGTCTCGGATATGTTTTAAAAATCAGCGACTTTAGATTCGTGTGCGGGGGCGTATTTCGCCCGCTGGCTTGCCTTATCTCCCGTCATGAGTATCGGGTGTACCAGCGAGTGGCTGAGATCGAGGGGATTCCAACCCTGGGGCCACGGTGGGGATGGCGAGGATATTTCCATCGTTATATTGAAGGACAGACGCTCCATGAAGTGACACCGCATGGTGACTTGCCCGAAGACTTTTTTGTCCAGTTAAAAGAGGTGTTGGCTGAAGTTCATAGAAAAAGGGTGTTCTATGTCGATTTAAATAAACAAGGCAATGTCATTTGTTCTCATGATGGACATCCCTATTTAATAGATTTTCAAATCTCTCTTGCGTTTCCACTGGGAGTTGGATGGTGGTCAAGTTTCTGGAACCAAATCTTCAATCGACTCATTCAAGAAGATCTGTATCATCTCTATAAACACAAAAAGGCTTTTCAACCTTGGAAGATGAATGATGAGGAGTTACGCTTAGCCACACGGTCAAAACTCAATGAACGATACGCTCGTTATGTGGCTCGACCCTATTTGCGAGTCAAACGCCTGTTGTATCCCCACGGAAGTAATGAAGTGATCTGGTACAAATGGAAGAAAATGAAAGATAAGACCGTTCAGATGCCGTGAGCGTTTGACGAAGCCAATTCTTCGATTCTGTATGTAAAAAAATCCCGCTCGAGTAAATCTCTGTTTACGCTGAAATGTTGATTCAGAGCGAAGACTCAGCGTACGAAATACCCGGTCTCGAAGGCTATAAAGCGAAAGAGTTTGCGCTTAACTGGCTGTGAGGCGGTTGTCAGGTGCTAACAGAGAGGCTTTGGTTGAAGGTGAATGGAATCGTTTCCAGCATTTAAGAATTTTGTTGGCAAAAGAAGTCGTCAACTTTGGCTTTTGGATCATCCGTACCCCAAAAAATGGACTTGTCGAGTTTTTGAAGGCGTGGCACATGTTTCGAACAATGTATGTAGGCTTCTTCAATTTCAATCATAACCCACCGTTCAATTAAGCGGATTGTCTCGCCAATCTTATACGTTTCCTCCAGGAACGAAAGTGATGTCGGTATTTGATCAACTTGACAAATACTTGCTTGTCCGTTGACGTGCAGTCCTACTGTGGTATCGAGGAAATCGACAAATACCAGGCCGATATGAGGGTTTTCATAAATGTTTCCTAAGCTCGCAAAAACGCCGTTTCCTCGGAACTCTGGATAAGCTACGACCTGACTATTGATGATGTGTACTAATCCTGGTTGGCCGAAGCGCGGAGAGCAATCACAGTGTCCTTTGGCATCGGCTGTGGCGATAAACACCATTTCCTGCTTTTGAATGAACGCTTGCATGCCTTCCGTCAAGTGATCGTGCATTTGCCGATGATAAAATCGAGTTGCTCGATCTTGACTTCGGTATTCTTGCTGTAACTTGCGTTCGCCTTCTGAGCCACTCATCTTCATACCTGTTAGGGATCCTGCGCTCTAATGTCCATTGTGTCTGTATAGAAAATAGCCTACTACAATAGCGAGGAGAAATGCATCCACCTGGGCACCTGTAATCTCACTTCATGTTGCACATGTATTGCAAGGAAAGGGTGATTAGACGGGAGCCATTGGCTCAATGAACGATCGTGCCCCAGGCACCTCACTAGAACTTATTTTGATTCGCTATAGACTGTCAAAATTATTGACGTACTGATGTCGGTCCCGGTGAAGAATAGACGGCCTTTGTTCCATCCTGTGTGTACACATGAACGCGTGATGGTGATTGTGTGTAGAGTGCCTTGGCGAGTGTGTCAGGAAAGAAATATTGTTGTGGTAATTGAATCATCGGGGAGGCAAAGCGTTTTAAAAAGTCGCTGGTGGCCATCGTGCAGAACATGGGGTAGGTCCAGGTTGAAAAACTTCCTGCCGGGTGAGTGTCATCAGTTCCATAAAGGAGGACCTGACGTAATTGCCGAGCCTGAAGATCAGCTAAATCCCATTCGAAGACTTCTAGGCTCGTATCATGCAAGGTCCAACGCCAATGTGCGAACGAGTCGACAGTTGGAGGATTGGCGAGAATGAGGTCATTACCTCGCCGAGTTCCCTCAGGAAAGGATCCATGTTCGGCATCCCAGTCGTCATCGAAACGTCCGTAATCCCCGCCAGGGTCCCAAAAAATAACCTGACCTTTCGAAGTCACTAATCGTAATGCGGAATGACTCGTTTCCAACCCGCTGTAGGTGATGAATACTTGTAGGCGAGCACGAGTGGACTGATTGGGTCCGTCAATCAGTTCATGCGAGTGCGAAATCCAGTCGTGAGGCAGATAGGGAGCTGGTCCGACAACACAACCAGATAGCATCGCTATCTGAAAAAAAATGAGAACCGTGTTGCCTATGAATCGGGATAGGATCAAAGAGGCTCCTGCTTGTCTCGTGTAGAGAAGATGCCGATTTTATCGGTAGACATGCATGTTTATCTTGAGAATTCTGATGGGGGAGACTTTTGCCTCTTTGTCGACGGTACTTGACTTAATTGTTCAGGAACGTTGTCTCTGTGGCCTTCCTAAGCATCATATCAAAGGTTTCCGGAACCCTGTCTTTAGACGGATCGCTTGAGAATATCTAATTGAGGAGGATGCTGAGGTTTGTACAGCCGAATTTTTTAGATGACTGACCGGAAAATCTTAACAGAAGCAGCCGGGCTAACACAGTTTCAGCGATGGAGAGGAGAGCGAATGGTAGGAAAGAGCAACATCTTCATGGGTGTTCCTCTTTCGTTGGAACACGTGATTCGTCACTTAACTCGTTCCAAAGTGGTAGCTGAATTCAATCATGTGAAAATCAACACCCCGGCTTGGCCCATAGATGGTCGCATCCGACATGTGATGAAACCGGTACCCGACTGCCAGATTTCCGGGAAGATGATAACTAACGCCTCCATGTGCTATGAATTGGAACGGTCCTCCAATATCTTGACGGCCAAACTCCCAATCACTAATCAGTGCTCCGCCGGCTCCAATGTCAAATGTCATATTCCACGTTTTCTTTGTGAATGCGAGTCCAGGAGTGATCTCAGTGATAAACCCTAAATCACCTGCCCCACGCAACACACCGGCTGAGCCGTTGAGCCGCCAATGTGTGTCCCAGCCTGACGGACTTTCCCAGCCTGTCGGTAAGCCGATAAACCCGAATACGTCGAATTGTTCAAAGTCTTCCTTTTCACTAGGCGGTAACCCAGCGTCCTGAAAATTCATGCCACCACGAATGCCAATGCCCATGGTGTCAATGTTTTGAGCCAAGACGAATCCTGAGATACTTGTCAAAGCACAGGTTACAAAAAAAATGAAGAAGAAGACTCTCCGTTGAGTCGGCATCCTTTGGTTGTATCCATCGGTGTATGGCTGACAGTTATACGTAGAATATTTGTTTGAGTTGAATGTTGATTGTTGAAATCTCATAACACGTTGCTGTCATCCTTAATTAGTATAATCCAGGTAATTTTTTGGCTTCTTTTGTCAAGAAGACTGATCGGAGTTTCCGTTATATATGTTGATTTTTCATAGAGTCGAGTTGGTATACATCTTGGCGCTGATTTCTTCAAGTTCAGCATTAATTCTCATTGGGGTTGGAGGGAATAGTCTGACAATCTGTCAAAGTGTTACAACTCAATCGATGGCCGAGCGTCATTTAACTGGCTCATGGTTTCCTTGATCGTTTAAGATATCCACGAACTGTAGATTTTCAAGAAAGACCATGAAATTTCATGGGGCGAATCACCTCATGTGCTCAAGAGCCTGCAAGTGAGTTAGGTGATCAACATCACAAAAGCCTCGTTCCGAATGTCCGATCCTATGCAGAGCCAAATTCATTTTAGTTTTCCGACCACGGATACACTGCTTCTCACACTTATAGGATCGTGGAGTCTCCATGATGGTCTGTTGACTTTTTCTGAAACTGAAAAAGCCATTCGATCGACAACAGAAATTCGGAAATTAACATTTGATACACAGCAAGTCACTCGCTGGGATAGCAGTCTTGTGACGTTTGTGCTCAGGATTCTTACCTACTGTTCCTCCCGCCATATTGAAGTTGATCGAAGCCATTTGCCGGAGGGCGTTCAACGTCTTCTCACGCTTGCGACATCCATTCCTGAACGACAGGATGCAAGACGAACCGTTACCCGTGAGTGCTGGCTTACCCGTTTGGGGAAGAAAGCCATGGAGGTCCTGGAAGGCGGGAAGGCAATGCTTGCCTTTATCGGCGAGGCCTCACTCGCGTTTTTGGCTTTTCTCAGGGGAAAAGCTCGCTTTCGTCGATCCGATTTCTTGCTGATTCTTCAAGAATGTGGAGCCCAAGCGCTCCCGATCGTTTCGCTCATCAGTTTTCTTGTCGGGTTAATTCTGGCCTTTGTGGGAGCCGTTCAATTACAGCAATTTGGGGCTCAAATCTATGTGGCGAATTTGGTCGGATTGGGGATGGCACGAGAAATGGGAGCCATGATGACGGGAATTATCATGGGTGGAAGGACGGGAGCATCATTTGCGGCTCAATTGGGAACCATGCGAGTGAATCAAGAGATTGACGCTATGACGACACTAGGACTCTCGCCCATGGAATTTCTCGTTCTTCCTCGCATGCTCGCGCTTTCGTTGATGATGCCGTTACTCTGTCTCTATGCAGATGTTCTCGGTATTCTTGGTGGAATGGTTGTTGGAGTGACTATGCTGGATCTCGGTTTTATCGAGTATTTCAATCAAACGCAGGCTACGTTAAGTTTAATGGACTTTTTTTTAGGTCTAGTAAAGAGTGTGGTCTTCGGTATACTCGTGGCCATCGCCGGATGTCTGCGAGGGATGCAATCTGGAAATAGTTCTGCTGCCGTCGGGATTGCCGCCACGTCTGCCGTCGTCACCAGCATTGTCTTTATCGTCGTGTCCGATTCAATTTTGACGGTGCTCTATGATGTCCTTGGTGTCTAGGATTGCTGATGCTGAAAGCCAACACTCATATTACCATTCAAAACCTCACGATGGCGTATGGTGACTTTGTGATCCAACGCGATCTAGACTTTGCAATTCACCGTGGCGACATCTTTATTATCATGGGTCCTAGCGGATGCGGAAAAAGTACGCTCTTGCGACATCTCATTGGATTGAAGCCGCCGGCTACAGGGGACGTCTTGTATGAGGGAAAGAGTTTTTGGAACGCCGAGGCGTTGCGTCGCGAACGGATGATGCGGCGATTTGGCGTCTTATTTCAAAGTGGGGCACTCTGGAGTTCTATGACCTTAGCTGAAAATATTGGCTTGCCCCTGACAGAATATACGAAATTGACTCGGCATGAAATACGAGAAATTGTTGCACTCAAACTTGCATTGGTGGGGCTTGCGGGATTTGAAGAATACTATCCTCACGAGATTAGCGGAGGGATGCAGAAACGAGCGGGATTAGCTCGGGCCATGGCTCTCGATCCGGAAATTCTTTTTTTCGATGAACCGTCTGCGGGCTTGGACCCGATCAGTTCGCGGCGTCTTGACGACTTGATTCTTGAGCTTCGCGACAGTCTTGGGGCAACAGTCGTGATGGTGACGCACGAGCTGGCCAGTATTTTTGCTGTTGGAACAAACTCTGTCTTTCTCGATGTTGAAACAAAAACTATGTTAGCTGTTGGCCCGCCTCGCACGTTGTTACAGGAGTCATCCAATCCTCAAATTCAAACATTTCTGACACGGGGAGAAACGGAAGGCGTGAAGCGTGAAGCGTGAAGCGTGAAGCGAAAGATGAGAGACGATACCAGATACACGACTTAATCGTTTCGTATGCAATGGTAGGTGATGAGCTGTGAGTAAACGATCAAACCCGACACTGATCGGGGCCTTTGTCATCGGCGCAATCGTGTTGGTGGTTATCGGTGTTTTGTTTTTTGGTAGTGGTAAGTTCTTTAAAGATAAACTCATTTATGTTCTCTATTTCGATGATAACTTAAAAGGATTAAGCGTGGGCGCTCCAGTGACATTCCGGGGTACGAGAATTGGAGCGATTACAGATATTAAAGTGGTCATTGATGCACAAGGTGAGTCGATCCGCATTCCGGTGTTTATGGCATTAGAGGAAGGCGCTGTAGAGGTCGTAAACACCGGGCCTGATACCATCATGCAAGAAATTAGCGAAGAAAAGGACCGAGCATTTCTCGGAAAGATGATTGAGGAACGTGGATTGCGTGCACAATTGCAAATGCAAAGTTTAGTCACAGGGAAATTGTTAGTCCAGCTTGATTTCTTTCCTCACAGTCCCATCAAGTTGCATACTGGGCTTGATGACCCGTTTCCTGAATTTCCAACAATATCATCAAGCTTAAGCTTACTGGCTCACAAACTTGAAGATCTCCCGGTTCAGGACTTAGTTGCGACTTCACTGCGTGCCATTCAAGGGTTGGATCAGTTACTCAATTCTCCTGATCTCAAGGGTTTGGTTGCAGAGAGTCGAATCCTGGTGAAAGATCTGCGTGATCTGACACAGGTCATGAATCGTGACCTGATGCCGGTGATGACGGGTCTCGATGATACCATTCGCGATACGCAACGCCTCGTTAGAAATATCGATTCGCAGATCCAGCCGTTAACCGGGAGCTTTCAGGAAGTAGCAGAGTCGGCGCGCAGCAGTCTCATACAAACGCAAGAAACGTTATCGGCCATTCGTGGCGTCGCAGGGAAAGACTCGGCATTCTCTTATCAACTCACAAGTACGCTAAAAGAACTCAAAGCTGCGGCTCGTTCCATTCGAACATTTGCGGATTATTTGGAGCAGCATCCAGAGGCGCTTCTCCGCGGAAAGGATGGCCGATGAGTCCCGACGTCTACAGTTGTATGCGTATCACTGTTATTTTTGTTGCACTAGCAATGTTCATCGGCTGCGGCTCCACGCCGCCCACGCGATTTTACCAACTTCATGCGACGACAGATCAAGACTTCGAGTCTTACAGAGGGAATGGGACAAGAACGATTGTCGGTGTGGGGCCTGTGGAAATTCCCTCTTATGTCGATCGTGATCAAATGGTCATCCGTGCCGGAGAAGCCGAGGTCGAATTGTTGGAGTTTGATCGCTGGGCCGAACCGTTGTCTCAGAATTTGACGAGAGTCCTGATTGAAAATATTTCGCAATTCTTGTCTGATCGTGGCACCACAGTCGTACGATGGGATGACGGGCTTTCGTTGGATTATCGGGCACGAATTGAATTGTTGCAGTTTGACTTTACGAAGACCGGGAATGTGTCTCTTGTCGCCCGCTGGATTCTTTCAGGAAAAGATCGTCAAGAGCCGTTGGTCGTTAAAACTTCACGGTTTAGCAGTTCCGGTATTTCCGAGGACTATCGTTCTTTCGTTTCAGAAATGAGCCGTCATGTTGAATCACTGAGCCGTGAAATTACTCAATCACTATCTGATACGTTTTAGAGAATGCATCGAACACAATTTTTATGGCGGATTGCTGATTGAACATGTGATTAACCAGAATGGAGACGTATCTATGAAAAAACTGGTCTATCTTCTTATCTTGTTTCCTGTTGTTGTGTACGCTCAGAGTAGCCAAGGGGTGCCGCCGCATATGCCAAAGAACATGGAGCAAATGCAAAGAGGTTTGCAACAGATGGACATGGAACAACTGCAGAAGGCTGCGGCCTGCATGGAAAACCTCGATCTTTCAATGATGGATGGGTTGGAAAGGAAAGGAAGGAAGATGGAAGAGGAAATTGGCGCTCTATGCCGATCGGGAAAGCGTGATGAGGCCCAGAATAAGGCAATGAAGTATGCAAGAGAAATGATGAGCCGTCCTGAAATAAAGAAAATGCAGGAATGCAGTAAACTGGCAGCCGGAATGATGCCGAAAATGCCTTATGAGAAAATTGAAGAAATGAGTAAAGACCAGCATGTCTGTGATAACTTTTAAGCCTGTAAGAATTGAGAGAGGAGGCTCAGTGTTTTGGGGAGTAGCTCCCGTGCATTAGGCGTGCATTCATGAGTTCACTATAGGCCATTAAAAAATGTTGAGTCCACAGGTTGTGTCTTTGAATTAGACCTGAGCCGCGAGGTGGAATTTCTGAATCTTAAGATTGCGAATGTTGTAATGACTCAGTTGTGAGGAATAGGTTTTTATATGTATGTTTTTGCGTACGGGGTAATCTTATTCAATCTTCCGACCTGTGAGGTACATGACTTCGAAGATTCTTAAGTGATTTTTTTATAAAGGCATGAATACCCTTTAATTAAGAAGGTTTGGTTAGAATCCTCAGGGAAGTCTGTGATGCTATGTACAATTTCTGCAACAGTGTTGCAGGCCCATTTTGCGACTTCTGGAGTTCCAACCAATTCAATCAATCCCACCGGACGATCGGTGGGTAGTTGGGTCGATGGTTCATTGAATTTTAGAAGTTTTCTTGACTTTAGTCTAGCAATAACCTTTCGGGCAGGGGAATCTAAAGTAAATTTCGGGTATCCGCTAGAAACCAGTTCCCTAAACTTTTCTCCTTTGAAGTGAATGAGGGCATTCCTAAGATCGCATAAAAGTTTCAGGTCCTGAAATGGTTTCTTTCCTTTGACAAACTGGACTTTTGTCAAAATGCATTTTGCCGTACAAAGTTTTGTTTCCAATGAAACTTTATTATCTTCCAAATCCTTCATACTCTCACCTAACTTCACTAAGTAGTCTGGCTTTGGTTGATCATCTTCCCCCACAGATGTTCTTGCAATGAGTCCGATTTCATTAACAAAGCATTCCAGGCTCATTATTGAAAAAATAATAGGAATCAGGGCTTGAGTTTCATGTCCCAACTCAATTGAGCTTATAGAATCTTGGGCAACCTGGAAGAACATAGGAGCATTGGAAAACTTAGGGATAGATCCATTGGACATTGATTAACTCCAAATAGAGATGATTGAGGTGTTAATATTTCATTATTCACTATTATCATCAAAATGCTTTGCATCTGTTATCGTCGGCTCTGTTTATAAGGATTATAATAAATTCGCCTGAGCATCTTTCAAAGTAATCATTAGGTCCATCGGATCTGTGCAGGAAGCTTGAAAACCAAACCGGTCATAAAACTGTTTGGCTTCTTCAGAGAGAGCATGGACGACAATGGCTCGAATTCCGGCAATGTTCGCGGCTTGTAGCGTGCGCTTCACCGCGTCGGCAAGAAGGTCGCCACCCAGGCCTTTCTTTTGCCAATTCAGATGAACGCCCAGGCGGCCAAGAATCATGACCGGAATTGGGTCTGGCATGTTGCGTCGGATGCGGCCAGGAGATTCCGCACATTGAACCGCACCGATTGATAGTGTGTAATACGCGATGACGTGGTTCTGGTGGCAGACAACAGATGTTCGCGATGCACTAGAAGCCTCATTTTTCATTGCACGACGTTTCAGCCAGTTGTTGAGAGTATCATTCCCACAAGCAAAGTCATCAAGAATGTGTTTTGCGTCAAGAGCTTCAGGCGGGCGCGGTGTGGTGGGCTGGTCTGGGCTTAGCTTTCCCAAATCGGTTTCCGGTTGAGTAATTCTTTGAGTTTGGGGTTACGTTGTGTCGGAGCATCTAATGCATTGATGAATGTCTGATAGTCTTTTTTGCCAAGATTAAACAGGCGGCGGTCAAGGAGAACATCTTCGGCTTCACGACACACTACATCCAGAACAAATTCCGTCACCGTCTTATCAGTGATGGCGCATGCGCGGTCTATTAACGAACGTGTATGGGGTTTCACTCGAAGATTAATATTTTTCGGGTGACTTTTTCTGTGCGGTTTAACGGATTGTTTATTCATAAAGGTCCCTTGTCTTTTTACTTATTATCCTACTGTGTGCGCACAACGTCAACACCGTCATCTGCGGGAGCTGATATCGAAAGGTAGCCAATATATTGATGTTAGATATTTTGCAGTATTCACCCTTCATTCGAGTCTGATCTTCTATCTTATGTAAGAATGTTTTTGCTTATGAATGCTCTTAGGTCATAAGCCCTTGAATCAGGCTTCATGAATCCACGTGCGTGCTTGTTCGATGTCTTGGAGTTTAAAGACTCGAATGTCCGCCGAAAAAATTGCGTCCATGATTCTTGAAAACCCATGGACCCAGCCACGATCACTCACCACTGCCACATGACTGAAATTTCCGACATCGCGGATCAGCTTGAGATCTTCCCAAACGGCAGAAGAATCCATCCCCTCGAAGTGCCGAATGATTTCGATAAAGCGAATCTTTTCATGCCGTGTGAAGGCCTCTCGTAATTTCGATGTGGCCAACTGAATATCGGCCTTAGTGATGTACCCGAGAATTTCCAACTCGATCACTCCGGTCTCATCTTCGTGCCATGAAAAGCCAGGTTTGGCGTCTGTGCCAGGTGAAGGAAGGGGTGCTGCTGCTTCAAACATTGGTTCTGTGCGCAACCAGGCTCGGGCTTCCTCGATTTCGCTGCGTTTGAACTGACGAACCTCCATTCCTAGTATGGGTTTCATAGCTTTGATCATTGGACCGGTCCAATCGAGGTCGGTAACCACCGCCGCTTTCTCGATATCTTTCATATGATTCAGGCTGAATTGAATGGCTTTTCCGAAATTGAGGTTGCTGAAACCCTGAAAAGTTCCAACATTCTTGAGCATCCTCACCTTGCCGTGCTTGGCGATTTTTTCTTCAAAGGCCGTGGCGATACGGTCGTATTCTTCCTGAGTGATTGTTCCGTCAATCCAAAATTCAACGATGTTTGAATTCGATTCTGTCATCATCTTTAACATGATGGTTCTCCCTCGATTTTCCTGTTCTCGATATGGAGTTTTATAAATTGTGAAAGTGTGAAATTTTTCAATGTTACGGCAATATTAATTGAAGGTTACATCTAAGTTAAGTATGATCACAACATAACTGATCTGCGACAAACTGAGGAGGTGGGTCTTGCGAAATCAAACGATTCTAGCCGTGGCAGCGCTATTCATGTTCCTCTCAGGCTGTGTTTCGTCATCGCCTTTTCCCATGAATGGGAGTCAGGCTCTGAAGTCCGAATCGGATTTTGGGGTGTTAACGACACAACCTGATGCCTTTCAAGGTCGAGCTATTAAATTGGCTGGACGAATTGTTGGCGTTGAGACGATGGCTGAAGGCACCATGGTGACAGCGGAATGGTTACCTTATCCGAATGTTGAATATATGGGACCTCGTAGTGCAGAAGTGAAATCCTCTGAGCGGTTTGTTCTCTTCTATCCAGGCCAGCTTGACGCCGAAGGGAAATTGTACGGGAATAAATTTCTTGTAATCGGGAAAAAGGGAAAGCCTGAATCGCTCTCAGCTATCAAGGGGAAATCTGATACGCTTCCCTATATTTCGGCTCGATGTCTTCATGTTTGGAAAACTGGGGATAGCGAAATTGAAACAGAATCGGCTACTGAATATACCTATCCGGTTGAACAGACCTATTGCTCGGATATTTAAACGTACGGGGTTTTGAGTGGACTGCAATCCCTGCCGAGGCCAATTCTTTCAGGCCTGGCAGGGACTTTTTATTATGCGAGATATCTCGTTAACGTCGTTACAGTTGGTGGTGGGCATGAGTGGGTTTGGCAATTTGACTGCAAGCTTGAATGATCTGCCGTTGGCATGCCAGGTCATAGTCTAGTTGGGCTTTCGCGTTGTGACCTGCCATGGTGAATGCCATGCCTCGATTGTAGTGAAGTAAACCCCCATCGGCTCCGAGATGAATGGCTGTCGTAAAATCATTGATCGCTAATGTGGTTTCTCCGTTTATCAGCTCCAGGAGCCCCCGGCTTTCATATGCCTGGTGAAGTGTGGGGCTGAGTGTAATTGCTTGATCCAGATCTTTCTTTGCCGATGCCGTCTCCCCAACTTGTATATAGGCCACAGCTCGATTCAGATACATTTCCGCTTGAGGCTGATCAAGAGACAATGCCTTTGATAAGTCATGGATGGCCTTGTGATATCTTTCCAATCGATTAAAGGCCATTCCACGGTAATTCAAGGTCTTCGGAGAATCTGGCTTTCGTTCCAGAATGTGTGAAAAATGATGGATCGCCTTCCCTGGATAGCCGGCTTCTAAATACACGATTCCGAGATTTTCTCTGTATTGGAGATGTTGCGGTGCCAGTTTGATCGCGAGTGTAAAGTCTTTAATCGCATCATCCCAATTCTTTTGTTTGGCATAGACAAAACCGCGAGCATTGAGCAGTGAGTGCTGCCCCGGGGTTTTTTGAAGGGCTTCTGAAAAGATGTGTTTTGCGTCACTCAGCTTTCCGGCGTGAAACAATTGTTCGCCTTGAGCGAGCGTCCCCTTGGCTGCGGTAGGCATTTCATTTTTTGTATTCAACCCTGAACAACCAACGTAACTACCCAACAGGACAAGTACAAAGAACCATTGAATATATCGATGCATCTGTTGAAATTTTCCAAGCATACTCAAGTCCTCCTTCATCATTCTCTAAAGATAAAGGGAGAGGATTACGTTGAGAGGACATTCATGTTACATCCGTGTAACGTTATGCGAGTTAATAAATAGCGAACAAGAGAATATTCAGTTTCTACAGATGCTGAAATTCGAGAAATTTCTGATGTTGTTGGATGCGGAAATACTATGGAAGGAAGGGTGTGTGGGAAGATTGAAAACTGGAAACTATTGAGGAGTGAGTTTCATCCCTATGTCTAGCGCTGTTGCTCGAATAGCTCCTGCCGAAGCCATTTCTTGAAGGGCCTGTTCTGAATCATCTGGCCTGACATTGACTCCGCGTATGCCATCCTCTAGCACGACCACACGCAAGCTAAGTTTGATGCCATCCAAGACGGTTTGTTTTACCCAATAATCCGTGGCAAGGCCAACAAGATAGATGGTTTTGGCATTTTGGTCTTCGAGATAATCTGCAAGGGAAGTCCCGTCAAAACCTGAATAGATTTCTTTTTTTGGATTGGTTGCTCCTGAAATAATGAGACTACCCGTTGGAAGATGCAGATTTGCGTGGAATTGTGCGCCTCGTGACCCTTGTATGCAGTGGGGTGGCCATGGACCACCGTGCTCTTGAAATGAACAGTGGTTGGGCGGATGCCAATCGCGTGTGGCCATGATGGCCGCTCCGTGATGTTGAAAAAAAGTAATGTATTGATTGATTCGAGGGAGGATCTGGTCACCGTCCTCTACTGGGAGCGCTCCGCCTGGGAAAAAGTCATTTTGCAGATGGACGAGAATGAGCGCAGAGGTCTTGTCTGGTAGCAATTGTGGCGTGACTGTTTGACTCTTGGGAGATTTCTTGGCGAGTTTCATGATGTCATGCCACGATTTCCGTGCCGATCCCTTTATCGGTAAAAATTTCTAACAAAATGGCATGAGGAATTCGTCCGTCAATGATATGGGCTTTGTGAACCCCACCGTGCAACGCAGCCAAGCACGCATGCACTTTCGGCAGCATTCCTTCGCTGATGGTCTTCTTTTGGACCATGCGTTCCGTATCCTTTCGTGACAACGTTGGGACATGATGGTTGTCGGCATCGCGAATGCCTTTAACGTCGCTGAGCACGAGCAATTTTTCAGCATGCAGCGCACCGGCAACGCTTCCTGCGACGAGATCGGCGTTGATGTTATGGGTCTTGCCTTTTTTGTCGACGCCAATTGGTGCAATAACCGGAATGAAATTTTCTTCCAGGAGCTTCACGAGTATGTGATCGTCGACTTTGTCGACCTCACCGACTAATCCATAATCATGATCTTCGGGTGTATCTGTTTCTCCTGAAAGACTATGCACCAACGCTTTGGCATTAAAGGGCTTTGTTAAAAACAAGCGGCCATCTTTTCCTGTGAGACCAACGGCTTTCCCGCCATGTTGATTGAGCAGACTCACGATTTCTTTGTTGATTTTTCCCCCAAGCACCATCTCAACGACATCCATGGTGGCTTGGTCTGTGACTCTGACGCCATTCACAAACTTTGGTTTGATTCCCAGCCTGTCGAGCATGGAATTAATTTGAGGTCCCCCTCCGTGAATCACGACTGGATTCAAACCGACGTATTTTAACAGAACGACGTCTTCAGCAAATCCTTCTTTCAGACTATCATCTGTCATCGCTTTTCCGCCGTACTTAATCACAATGGTTTTTCCGGCAAACGTGCGAATGTAAGGAAGGGCTTCGATCAAAATGTCGGCTTTTTTAATCAGTTGTTCCATGGAATTTGTGTGAGGATCTAAGAATTATAAGACGCGTATTGTATGCGTCATGAAAGAACTCTAGAGAATAAATCGACTCAGATCTTGATCTTTCACGATACCGCCAAGATGTTTTTTGACATAGGCGGCATCCACCACGACCTTTTTGTCGGTGAGTTCTTGAGCTTCAAACGACACTTCTTCCAATAACCGTTCGACGATCGTGAAGAGTCGTCGTGCGCCGATATTTTCCGTTCGATCATTGACCTCTACCGCCGTGGCTGCGATCTCTTGTATGCCTTCCTGCGTAAAATCGAGTGTGACGCCTTCGGTATTCAGAAGGGCCTGATATTGTTTGACGAGCGCATTTTTGGGTTCTGTCAAAATTCGTATGAGGTCTTCTTGTGTCAAGGCTTCCAATTCAACTCGGATGGGAAATCGTCCTTGAAGTTCTGGAATGAGATCAGCTGGTTTGGACACATGAAACGCACCGGCTGCGACAAATAAGATGTGGTCCGTACGAACAGGACCATACTTGGTATTAACTGTTGATCCCTCTACGATCGGGAGTAAGTCACGTTGGACGCCTTCACGGGATATGTCGGGTCCTGTGCCTTTTTCCCGTCCAGCGATTTTGTCAATTTCATCTAAAAAGACAATGCCGGATTGTTCGGTCTTGTCGATGGCTTCTTTTGTCACTTCGTCCATATCAATGAGCTTTTGGGCTTCTTCTTGGGCTAACACCTTTTGGGCTTCAGGTACTTTCATCCGGCGGTTTTTACTTTTCCCCGGCATAAGGCCCCCCAACATATCACGCAAATTATTTTCTAAGTCTTCCATGCCTCCGACATTGGAGATGATGCCGACCGGCAAGCCCCGTTCTTTCACTTCAAGCTCGACATGTCGATTGTCGAGTTTTCCTTCCCTCAATTGCTTCCGGAGCTTTTGTCGCGTATCGTCAGCCGTATCGTATCGACTGGGTTGATCTTGAGTCGAGTCTTTGGGCTGCTGTGCCGGCGAAGACGTTGGTGGAAGCAGCAGGTCGAGGATCCGATCCTCAGCCAAGTCTTCGGCTTTCTTTTCCACTTGGTCAAGATAGCGAGTTTTGACCATGTTCACAGAGAGTTCCGTTAAATCTCGGATGAGTGACTCGACATCTCTTCCCACATACCCTACTTCCGTAAACTTCGATGCTTCAATTTTGATGAAGGGCGCATCATCAAGTTTTGCCAGACGGCGTGAGATTTCCGTTTTCCCTACGCCAGTTGGACCGATCATGATGATGTTTTTCGGGTAAATCTCTTCTCGCAGTTCGGGGCTCAATTGCTGTCGACGCCATCGATTTCTGAGCGCGATGGCGACCATCCGTTTGGCGTCACGTTGTCCGATCACGTATCGATCTAGTTCATCTACGATTTGCCTTGGTGTGAGGCCATTGAGCCGGCTCGGGGTTTGTGTTGTTTCGTGGTCCATGATATTAGATCGTCAACTCCTCAATAATGATGTTTTGGTTCGTATAGATGTCAATCGCTGCGGCAATCCCCATGGCATGTTCGACAATGTGCTTGGGTTCGAGCGATGTGTGGGCAACGAGTGCACGCGCGGCTGCTAAGGCATAGGAGCCACCGGAGCCAATCGCCATGACGCCATCTTCCGGTTCGACCACGTCACCCGTGCCTGAAATTATAAAGGAATGCTCACGATTCGCAACCGTGAGGAGAGCTTCTAATCGTCGAAGCACGCGATCGGTTCTCCAGTCCTTGGCTAACTCCACGGCAGCGCGTGTGAGATTTCCTCGGTACTCCTCCAGCTTCGCATCAAATTTTTCAAACAGCGTAAAGGCATCCGCCGTTGCCCCGGCAAATCCTGCCAGGACTTCATTGTTATGCATTTTTCGTAACTTTTTCGCGTTGCTTTTCATAATCGTCGTTCCGACGGTGACCTGCCCGTCACATCCCATTGCGACGCCGTTGGGTTTTCGAACACAGAGAATCGTAGTTGAACGTATGATCATACATAGCCCTGACTGTATTGGGAATTAATGAATGGGTTATCCGCCTGCCCGAGGGTGGGCGCGATCGTAAACTTCCATAAGCCGGTCAGTTGCGATATGAGTATATTTTTGAGTCGTGGCCAGTGAATCGTGTCCTAGCAGTTCTTGTATCGCACGCAGATCGGCTCCTTCATCAAGAAGATGGGTAGCGAACGAGTGACGCAAGGTATGCGGAGCTACGGCGCCATGAGGCAGCCGTTGGGAAAACTTTTTTACGATGCGTTCTACGCTTCGACTGGTGAGACGGCCTCCGCGAACATTTTTAAAGAGTGGATCGTCTTCTTTGACCGTGTTCTTGTATTTAGCAATGATGTGTTTGTTTTTCCCTTTTTGTCTGCACTGCTCGCGATAGTCTTGAATGGCTTGAATCGCCACATCTCCGACCGGGACAATGCGTCGTTTTTTTCCTTTTCCTTGAATCCGGGCAATGCCGGATTGGAGGTTTAGGTCATCCCAATCTAATCCGACGAGTTCGCTGACTCGTGTTCCTGTTGAATAGAGTGTTTCAAGGATTGCACGATCTCTCGTCGCGATAAAGCTTGATCCTTCAGGAGCTTCCATGAGTGTCGATGCCTCATCCTTTGTAAGAACCTTAGGCAAATGTTGAGGCGGTCGCGGTGATCGAACGTGGGCTGCGGGATTGACCGCTACCCGGTCTTCATGAGTCAAAAAGCGATAAAAGCTTTTGAGTGTCGAAAGTTTCCTCGCTAAGGTTGACTTTTTTTCATTCTTTTCATCAAGCCACCTCAGGTAATTTCGAATGGTGATGGTATCAACTGATGCAGGAGTCGGTGTTGCCTCTGACAGATTGGGCATGGTCTTCAGAAACGTTGAGAACTGTCGTAAGTCAGAGCAATAGCTGCGAATTGTTTCTGGAGACGCCCCCTGTTCAATGTCGAGAAACGTCACGAAAGCCCTGATCGCGTCATCCATTTATTGAACTCTTCTTCAGCTCGTTGTTGAATCTTCTTTCGCTTTTCCTGTTTGTCGCGAATCTTCATCGGAAAAGGTGGGAATAACCCGAAGTTCGTGTTAATGGGTTGAAAGTATTGTGAATCGCTCGTGGTGATGTAATTGAGTAGTGCTCCATGGGCAGTCGTCTCTGGAGGCGTTACGATAGGCTGACCGGCCAGAGCTTTGGCTGCATTGATTCCAGCAAGTCCTCCGCTCGCAGCTGCTTCAACGTACCCTTCGACCCCAATCAGTTGTCCAGCAAAAAACGTGTGGTTGTGCGTCTTAAGCTGAAGCGTGTCTTTCAAAAGATCCGGAGAATTAATGAAGGTATTACGATGGATGCTCCCACATCGAAGAAACTCAGCCTCTTCGAGTCCTGGGACCATTCGAAAGACTTTTTTCTGCTCAGAATACGTGAGCTTTGTTTGAAAGCCTACCATATTATAGCAAGAGCCATGGATGTTTTCTGGTCGTAGTTGGAGCACGGCATATGGCCGCTTTCCTGTTTGGGGATCGATGAGGCCTACCGGTTTCAGTGGACCAAAGAGCAGTGTTTGTCGTCCACGTTCTGCCATGACTTCAACGGGAAGGCAGCCTTCAAAGTAGGGAATTTTTTCAAAGTCTTTGGATTGGACTCGATCGGCTTCAGTTAACGCATCGTAAAATCGATCATACGTTTCGCGATTCATGGGGCAATTTAAGTAATCAGCCGTACCTTTATCATATCGAGAGGCGCGAAAGACTTTGGCCATGTTGATTGAGTCGGTATCGACAATGGGGGCAATGGCGTCAAAGAAATACAGATTTTTGGAATGCGTCAGCTCGCTGATTGAATTGGATAGGCTATTTGAGGTCAGTGGTCCAGTTGCGACGATACTCATTGCATTGTCCGGTATTTCTTTAATTTCTTCTCTCAGAATTCGTACGTTAGGATGAGCTTCAAGAGCCTGCGTCACGCCTAACGCAAATCGGTCGCGATCAACGGCTAGCGCTGAACCCGCTGGAACTCGAACTTCATCAGCGATGCGGATAATTAAAGAATTCAGTCTCCGCATTTCATCTTTCAATATGCCCGGAGCGCTTAGCGAATCGTTTGACCCCAGGGAGTTCGAACACACAATTTCTGCGAGGTAGTCCGTTTTATGGGCTGCCGTCTCTTCTTTGGGACGCATCTCATATAAGGTGACTTTGGCCCCTTGATTCGCTGCCTGCCAGGCGGCTTCTGAGCCCGCTAGCCCCCCTCCGATGATGGCAATATCTTCTCGCATAGTTCTCACAAATTCGAATACACGTCGATAAACAAAATGAATGAAAAGAAAACGAATTCTAAGAGCCTTACGAAAAACCTGTCAACCGCGGATCTGTTCAGTAATTGGGCTGATCGATTGAATAACATGATCGTGACAGGCGCCATTGGTCGCCACAAGACCTTTGGTATTTTTTAGGGTATCATATCCATAAAGGATTGGCTCTCCATAGATATTAGTAAATCGCCCGCCTGCTCCTCGCATGATGGCTTCTGGTGCGCAGGCATCCCAGAGACTTGTAAATGGGCCAGGCTCAATGTACGCATCGGCGTCTTGTTTGGCGATGGACCCAATTTTTATTCCCACGCTGCCGCATGGGAACTCTTTCGTGATGCCAACGTGGTCCTTGATGATATCGATCTTCGGATTGCGGTGAGATCGGGAGACAATGAGGGTGAGAGATTCTGGTTTTTGGTTGCTGGAAGCCTTGAGTGGTGTTCGGCCCGAATCCATTTCCATCCAAGCTTCTTGATCGGTCAGTCCTGTAAAGAGAATGTCTTGAGCGGGTCGATATACGATGCCCAGTTTGGCTTGACCGTCAATGGCCAGTCCTATCATGACCGAAAATTCTCCATTTTTACTAATGAATTCTTTGGTGCCATCGAGAGGGTCGACGTACCACACTCGGCCCTTTGGTGAAAGATTAGCTGGGGGAGGGCTTTCTTCTGCCACGATGACATCATGAGGGAAGCGTTGCTTCAGTCCCTCAACGATGATGGTATTGGCTTGTTGATCGGCCTCCGTGACAGGATCGGAAGGCCCTTTATATGATACTGAAAAGTCTTTCTCGTAGATCTTCATGATGTGTTTGCCAGCTTCTCGAGCGAGATGAGAGGTTATTGTGAGTTCTGATGAGAGATCGACCATGAACAGACGCTCCTAACGGTTAGGGTATTATTGATCGTGCAATTGATAGGTTCGAGCTGAGACTTTGTCAGATATCGGCATTGAATTGGTATTAATCTAACGGAAATTACAGATGCTTCGCGTCATTATCCTTGTTACTATTCTTGTTTTGCTTGTAGCGGTGTTTTTTCTTCCTCAATTTAGACGTGCCCTCTGGATTACCTTGGCAGGAGTATTAAGTGTTGTTGCTCTGATTATTTGGCTTGATAATCGTGAGAGAGAACTTGCTCATTCGAATTTCCCGCTTTCGCAAGTTGTACTTGAAAACATGCAGGCGAAGCCAGGGTTAAATTCCAGATCATATGTTGTCAGCGGAAGGATTCTCAATCATTCGTCAATGAGCCCTTTGCATCAGGTGATCGTTGAAGTGACGGTCAATGATTGTGAGAGTGATCCTTGTCAAATTGTTGCTCAAGAAGAAGGGCGCGTATCGAAGGAAATTCCCCCTGGTCAGGCTAGGGATTTTCAAATTTCCGTTCCGTTTTCTTCTCCTTTCAGTTTCCAGGGAAAGTCTGAATGGGTCTATCAGGTCATCGATGTGAACGATCGATAAGGTTAAGGTAAGAAAATACTGTACCCATCAAGACTGTTGAAATTAGGTCAGATCTGTATTCTCAGCATTTGACAAGGTGTAAATTATGACCCTATACTGGGCGTTGCCTCTCTGCTTGGTAGGGCGAAAGGCTCATGTTTTAACTTGTCATTAGTCTAATTAAATAAAGACTTGGGCCTTTTTCGAGGTTGCGAATGTTCTCTGTTTCTCATAGAGTGAAGAATACTATGGATGTCTTTCAAGAGGCTAATTTTATAACTCATTGGAGATTTTAAAGAAAATGACCACACGTTATAAGGTAATGCCGGGACCTGAACACTTTCTTCCTCCTTCAGCTGCGAGCATGGGAAATAGTTTACCAGATCCCGGTCAAGGACATATACATGGATCAATTGTTCCAGAAGAGCAAGCGATGGAAGAAGCTGCTAAGCAATTTCTTTCTGCTAAGGTTCCCACTATTTTCCCAGGACCACTTGTTCTGTGGGCATGGAATGAGAAGGCAGCTAAAAAGGCAAAAGCGATTCGTCACCTTTTTGAGACCTTGAAGGAATGTGTGGCCTCCACTCAAACGCCAATGCTCATCCCGATGCCAGATTATAGACCGAAGTACCCTAAAATAAACCCAGAAATTGAGATCAATCCTAATCATCCCAATCTCACCATTTGGCATAATAAGATTGATGCCTGCATATTTGTTGGGGTGCATTGTCATCAAGCCAATTTATCACTCAAGATTATTCGTGGTGGAACAGATTGCTATACAATCGCAATGTGTGCGCAAGCTGGACATGAAGATGCCATGCTTTCGGTTCGGGATACGACAGCCGATAAGATATTGAGATTGGCAGATTGGGTTAAAAAGTTAAAAGGAACAGTCGAGCCACCACAGTAAGTCAGGTGGAAATTAGGAATTGCCTCAACGTGAATTCATTTTGCATGTCTAACCCAATTAGTCGCGTGACTTTCGTCGTAAAAACTTCGGGTTACGCCCCTAATGTGACTTAATCATATAAAGGAGGTCGTACTCATGGCGACTCTATCAGTCATCGGACAAAAGAATAATAAAGGGCAGACGTTCACTGACCCCAGGCACATGATGTATGAGGCGCCAAGAACGCCCTCATTTTTTACAGGAAGTGAAGTCATTAAGGAAGCGGTACGTCGAGCCTCTTGTGACATTATGGTCGCCTATCCTATTACCCCGCAAAGTGAAGCTGCGGCGTTATGCGGTGAACTTTTTGCCGAAGGTTATATTGGTGATTACTTCAGAGGTGAAAGTGAATTTGCTGTCATGTCCCAATGCGCTGGTGCTGCCTTTGGTGGAGCCCGCGTATTTACCACCACAGCGGGTCCAGGGACGATGCGGGCGATGGAAAATTTCCCGATGTGGGCCGGAGCACGGCTGCCTATTCAGATGATTGTGACCTGCCGAGGTATTAATTCGCCGCTCTCGATTCAGCCCGATACGTTGGAAATTTCTTACTTGATGCAAACCGGAATGCTTGTGTGGCATGCGGAAACTGCCCAAGATTTCTATGATTGGATTCTGTTGGGGTACATGGTTTCAGAGGAGCCCGATGTTCATTTACCGTTGGCCTTATGTTGCGATGGGTTTTTTGTGACCCATACAAAAGATATGGTAGATCTGACTCCAGTTGATATGTGCCTCCCACCATATGACCCTTACCGCTCACCCGTTCCATGTATGGATATGGAATGTCCGCCGGTTCGCATGATGAGAGATCCGTTTGTGATGAAAAGTAACTACATCAGTTATGCAACTCATGCAAGTTGGCAACAAGAGGTGTGGGCGGCTGTTGAGCGGTCACGAAAACACACGATCGGTTGGATGAATGGATTGATCGATACTGAAAATACGGATGCGGATGTGATTGTGGTGGCATCTGGGACTGCCGTTTCTCAAAGTCGAGAAGCTATTGCCATCTTAGAAGATGAAGGCATCAATGTTGGGTTAGTAAAGGTGAAAACCTTACGGCCATGGCCTGGAGAGGAGATCAAAGAGGCCACAAAACATGCGAAGCATATCATTGTTCCTGAGTTTAATGTCGTTGGCTGGCTGGCCCGTGAAGTCAAGGCTACTCTTCCAAATAATGAACGGGTTCACGCTGGACCCCATGTCTGCGGCGGCATGACAATGCCTCCAGAAATTATTGCTGCAGAGATCAAGACGGTCTTGGGTGTCAAGGCACCATCGCTAGCCGGACGGGGAGGCTGAGAAGCATCGAGCATCTTGTGAGGGTACGTCTTTGAAGCAGATAACGAAAATAAGGAGAAAATTATGAGCAAAGAACGAATAAAGATCGCAGAAGAATTGTTTGAAATTATGCCTCCTGAATACCAGGATTTAGTTCAGAGGGCGACATATGGGAATGAGCAACGGGGCTGGAAAGATATTGGTAATGCAAAGGAGCTTATTGAGGAGCATTCTCTTTGCGCTGGGTGTCCGGAGTCCATGGCTTTTCGTTATATCCTTGCGTCATTACCGAATCCTGAAGATACCGTTATGGTTGGGTCAACAGGATGTACCAGTTTAGTCTTTCCACATGTGGCCGTTCACAACATCCATTCGTTATTTGGGAATCAAAACGCGATCGCTTCAGGCCTCAAGCGTGCGCTCAGTGTTCGTTTTCCAGATCAGCATAAAGATGTGGTGGTGTTAGCCGGCGATGGTGCAACGGTTGATATTGGATTGGACATGACCTTACAGGCATGGTTCCGTCAGGAAAAGTTTACGACGATTTGTTTTGACAACGAGCTGTACGCTAATACCGGTGGGCAAGAAAGTGGTCTTATGCAAAAAGGGTTTGTGGCAAAGATGGCGCCTGTGGGTAAGACCTTTGAGAAAGTTCGTCTTCCTGAAATTGCTAGAGAATCTGGATGCCATTACGTTGTGAATTGCACGGTGAGTAAGCCAAACTTAGTTGAAAAAGTGATTAAAAATGCTATTCATGTCGCTAGAGAAATTGGCCCGACCTACTTGCAGTTGTATACGCCGTGTATTTTAGAGATTGGGAAGAATAGTATGGAAGGTTTGCAGGAAATGCGTGACTCTGAAAAGCCAACTGAACGGTTTGCTTACAAAGAGTACGTGAGTGAGCCAGCCAAGGAACTGTTGACTGAGATGGCAGCTAAGGAAAAGGAACGGAAGGCTGAAGCTAAAAGGCAACTCGCTAGCCAAACGGTATAAGCGTAGGACATGTGAGAGGAGATATTCAATGATTTTACGTCGAATTAATATCAGAATGTCTGGACTTGGGGGACAGGGTGCCGTGACTGCGGCTCATGTCATGGCCATGGCTGCATCGAAAGATGGAAAATTTGCCATTTCAAACCCGTTTTTTGGGGCTGAAAAACGTATGGCACCAGCCGAAAGTTATTGTCGAATTGGAGTGAGAAAGATCTTTGATCGCGGTGAACTTGTTTTTCCCGATGTTATTCAAGTCTTTCACCCTCAGGTCATTACTATGGGCAAGAGTTACACAATGCCATTTTATTCAGGAATCAAAGAAGGTGGCCTAGTCATCATTAATACAGATATGCCACTCTTGACAGATGAAGATGTGAAGCGTCTGAAAGATCTCAATGTATCAGTATTTAATATAGCTGGGACAAATATTGCCCTTGAGGTTGCAGGTACTGAATTGGCAACAAACATGACCATGATTGGTTCGGTAGCTGGGATCACCAAGTGTGTCAGCATGAATGGTTTGGACTTAGCCTTACAAGAGCGGTTTGGAAAGAAATTCGTTGCGTCTGGCGGTACTGCAACCTTAGACGAAGCGATTAAAAAGAAGTTTGCAAAGAAAGAAATGTTGTTAAAAAAGAATCTTGATACGGTAGCCAGATCTTATGAAATGGCCGCAGAGTGGGCAGAAAAGAATCATGTAGAATTAATGGTTGGAGAAGCCGCTGCTGCGTAATATCAAGAACCTCTCTCAGCGAAGAAGGAAAGAGATAGATGTATAATGTTGCGTTAGTGACAGATGATAAGTGTGTGGCGAAAAAAGGTTGCCGGCTTTGCATTATGTATTGCCCGGAAGCCAACTGTCTTGATTTAAATTCTGAAAAGATGGTTGCAGAAGTTGCCATTGATCGGTGTAAGGGGTGTGAGCTGTGTAAAGTCGTGTGTGATGCAGCGAAACATCAAGCGATTGATATGGTTGCGGTGAGCTCGGATGGGAAATTAATGGACCAAGCGGGTGAAGCTGCTGAACTTGGCCAAGCCTATCAAGGCTAACGGACCGACAAATAGGAAAGCCTCGCGATTTTAGGTTAAGTATCGCGAGGCTTTTTTACGTTTTCTGTCAATGTCTAGACTACCACTCCAAGAGCAATAGTCGACAGTGCCTTTTAGAGACCTACGGGAAGGGTAATTATGAGCGATGAATTGAGAGAAAAGGTTTCTGGGATTGGTGAGCAAATGCAGGAATTTCATAATATGCTGCAGTCCAGAGCTATAGAAATGGAAACAACGGGTGGTGATCCTGAAGTCATTACCAAGTTGATAAACGGTGCGGATGCGATGAAAGATAGTGCAAATATTTACTTATCATGGGCACGTCATTTTGTCGCACTTTCTGATGGTGGGGCTTCTGAAGCCGACGAAGGAGAAGAGGATTCTGCGGACTTTCAATTTTAAGAATATTCGAATGATCCGAAAGAAAAGACAGGATTCCATGATGATTTTTCCTTTGTAAATATTTCTGAAAATTTTAATGAAGTATTGATCATCATAGTGAGTATGGTATAGTTGACCCGTTCTATAGCGTGTATAACTTGACATGGGACTATTCCTCGGTAGCTCAGCTGGTAGAGCGTTCGGCTGTTAACCGAATGGTCGCAGGTTCGAGTCCTGCCCGGGGAGCCAATAAAAAAGGCTAGCGAAACAGTTTCGCTAGCCTTTTCTTTTGTAGGCAACCTTATTGTGTATTGCCGGTTATAGCCGTTTCAGTTATACCGAATCGCTAGAATACCAAAATACTAAATACTGATATCCACTACGTGATATGCAAGGTCAATTGCTGCCAGAGGCATCCATGCGGGTCGGGTATAACCTTATCCGACATTTGATGAGTCTTTTTTCGCTGTCTAGGTGACCTATCATTAACACTCCAAGTCAACCAAGTCTCACCATTGGCAACCATTTCAACCCTGCGAGAGGTACTCAACAACCGTCGTCTTAGGTTTCATTTCCTTAATCAACTGGAAGTTAATTAAATTCGCTATAATCCTGTCTTTCCTCGTGACTTAATGAGCTTCCTTCACAAGGTTTTTATTCCACTCAGGAATTTCAATCACTAAATTTTTCTCCCCATTCGGTACACATTGACAAGCCAACCGTGATTGAAGGGAGAGCCCTGGGGCTTCTTCAAGTTGATCGTCTTCATCTTCAGTTGGTTCTGGACAGGTGTCGAGTCCTTCTTTGACAATCACGTGACAAGTCGAGCACGCGCAGACCCCACCACATGCATGTTCTAAGTCGATGCCGGCACCAAGGGCAATATCTAAAACACTACCTGGCAATCCAGTTTCACCATAGGGCACTTTCTCAGGGTCGACCTTTATTTCAAGTGTTTCGTCCGGAGTTTTAAAGGTAATGGTAAAAGATTTTGTTGCAGATTGTGTCTCAACTTTTTCGATATACGGATTACTGCCTCCCATGGATTCTCCTTATATGTTTCATTAATTTTGAATAACGTGTGGGCTTTATGTAAATTTTTTTTGCCTGAAGTGCATGAATGTGCTTATTGTGACGAATAGGACCAATTTTATCTCCGATAATTTGAATCTCCGACCATTTTAGTCTTGACTAGGTGCTTAGGTCAATGCTAGCATAAGTACGAGTACAATAGTCGGAGTTAATTATCATGTGCAATACATTCACGAGTAAAGTAATTAAAATATGTTAAAGCTCTCTAAAAAAGCTGATTATGCTCTGATGGCTTTGCACTATATGGCTTCTATACAATTCGGTGATGTGACAGAGACACGTGTTGTTAATACCAAGGAAGTCGCCGAAGAGTATCATATTCCCGTTGAGCTTTTGGCTAAGGTGCTTCAAACGTTAGCCAAGCAAGATATTATTGAAAGTCATAATGGACCCAAGGGGGGGTACATCTTAGCACGCGAGCCGAAGTTCATTACCATTGCGCAAGTGTTGGAAGCGATTGAAGGTCCTCTCGGCATTGCTGATTGTTACCACGAAAAAGAAGATTCGTCGTGTGATCAGATGGATCGTTGTAATATTCGCACGCCGCTCCTACGTGTTCAAGAAAGTATTTCACAGTTACTGAATAGCATGTCCATTGAAGATATGATGGTGGGTTCTCCATTAATTATTGTTGAATCGCGTAAAGCAGAAGGAGTGCAATTATGAAGTTGCCGATATATTTAGACAATCATTCCACGACGCCGTGTGATCCAAGAGTTGTGGAAGAGATGCTTCCCTACTTTACCGAAAAGTTCGGGAATTCGGCGAGTCGTAATCATAGTTTTGGGTGGGAGAGTGAGGCGGGTGTTGATAAAGCGCGAAAGCAAATTGCCAAGTTAATTCATGCCGACCCGAAGGAAATCGTCTTTACGAGTGGTGCGACAGAGTCTGATAACTTGGCCCTCAAAGGTGTGGTGGAGATGTATCGTGAAAAAGGTGATCATATTATTACCAGTTCTACCGAACACCGCGCTGTCATCGATACAGCAAAAGCTTTAGAGAAAAAAGGTGTAAAGGTCACCTATTTAGATGTGGGTAAAGATGGAATGGTGAATCCTGAAGACGTACGAAATGCCATTACCGACAAAACCATTCTTATTTCAATTATGTTGGCTAATAACGAGATAGGGACGATTAATCCTATTCGGGAAATTGGAAAGATTGCGAAAGAGAAAGGGATCATTTTCCATTGCGATGCTACGCAAGGCGTCGGGAAAATTCCGGTTGATGTTCAAGATTTGGGTGTTGATTTAATGGCCTTTACTAGTCATAAAATCTACGGCCCCAAAGGCATCGGCGCACTCTACGTTCGTCGGAAAGGACCACGTGTTCGTCTCGAACCTATGATTCATGGTGGTGGTCATGAGCGCGGTATGCGATCAGGAACACTTCCAGTTCCTCTTGTTGTTGGGTTTGGAAAAGCATGTGAATTGTGTGAACAGGAAATGGCCTCCGAGGCAGAACGACTCATTAAGCTTCGTGATCGTTTAGAAGAAGGTATTACCAAAGAACTCGAAGAAGTCTATTTGAATGGGCATCGTACGGAACGTTTACCAGGGAACCTTAACTTGAGTTTTGCTTATGTAGAAGGTGAGGCATTATTGATGGGCGTCAAAGAGATTGCCTTGTCTTCTGGGTCAGCTTGTACCTCAGCGACGCTTGAGCCATCATATGTCTTGCGGGCCTTAGGTGTCGGATCAGATCTGGCCCATTCATCCATCCGATTCGGTCTTGGTCGGTTTAATACCGCTGAAGAAGTGGAATATACCATTGATCGTATGGTGAAGGCCGTCAATCACTTACGGGCCATGTCACCGCTTTATGAGATGGCGAAAGAGGGAGTCGATCTCAAGACCGTACAGTGGGCCGCTCATTAATGAAAATGATTTTTACCATTTTTTGTCAATAGAAGGAGGTTTACGTCATGGCCTATAGCGAAAAGGTAATCGATCACTATAACAATCCTCGTAATATGGGAAGCTTCAAGAAAGAAGAAGATGGGGTAGGGACTGGTATCGTCGGGGCTCCCGAATGCGGCGATGTCATGAAGCTTCAAATTAAAGTCGAAAATGACACGATTGTGGATGCAAAGTTTAAAACCTTTGGCTGTGGGTCCGCGATTGCCAGTTCAAGTTTGGCGACGGAATGGCTAAAGGGAAAAACGGTTGATGAAGCTGGAAAGATTAAAAATACGGAAATTGTCCAAGAGTTGAATCTACCTCCGGTTAAAATTCACTGTTCCGTGTTGGCTGAAGATGCGATTAAGTCAGCACTAAGTGACTATAAGAAGAAGGCCGAGGAAAGCCCGAAGGTTGAGAGTGCCGCCTCGTCATCATAACAGACGAGTGCGGATCTCGAATAAGGAGAGGAGCGGATAATGGAAACAACGGATACCACAGAAAAACCGATAGTGAATTTGACAGAGGCTGCCTTAAAAGAGGTGAAGCGTCTGCTTGACCTGCAAGGCATTACAGAGGGTGGGCTTCGTCTTGGTGTCAAAGGGGGTGGCTGTTCGGGGCTTAGCTACACCACAAACTTTGATGAAAAAATTGGTGAATTCGACTCAGTTTCTGAAGTCGATGGAGTTAAAGTAATAATTGATGCCAAAAGTGAAATCTACTTATCTGGGATGACGCTCGATTATGAAAAAGACATGGTGAGTGGCGCCTTTAAATTCATTAACCCGAACGCCAGTAAAACATGTGGGTGTGGGGAGTCATTTTCCGCGTGACTCTGTCACGTTCATGAGCCGATAACTGCTAGAGTTGAATTTTGACGGGCATGGCGGATTTTGCCATGCCCGTTGTGCGAGAAGTAAAAATAAAACTATGGGACACGATCACGGTACACACTCGTCATCTCGAGAATTGCCAATGGCGCGCAGTATGTGCTGGCATTGCCAATCGGAGGTGAAGGGTGAATATTTGTGTGGCCAGTGCGTCAAGGTACAGCCACTCTCAAAAGATTTGGATTACTTTACCTGTATGCGACTTCCGCGGTTGTTGGATATCGACCAGGATAAACTTCAAGAAACATTTTATGATCTTAGCCGAACATTTCATCCAGACTTTTATTCGGACAAAGATGATCAGGAGCAAGTCATTAGTCTTGGGAATTCAGCTTTGCTCAATACGGCTTATCGAACCTTGAAAGACCCTATTCAACGAGCGGAATATTTAATTCGTTTGGAAGCTGGATCGGTGAAGGATATCCGCTCAAATCCTCCAGCTGATTTATTTGACGAAATTCTAGAACTCCAAGAAGATTTGGAGGAGTTTCGTTCCCTTTCTTCGGATAGTGATGCGGAACGGATGGAAGAATTGCGGCAGAAATTGAAGGTGAATCGTGAAGCGCTGGAGAAACGACAGGGGCAAATGGAATCATCCCTGAAAAAGAAGTTTGGTGAATGGGATGCGATTCAACGTCGTTCACCGCAATCGGCTGACGCGAGAGAAGAAAAAGATGCAGTGTTAAAAGAAATGCAGGAGATTCTTTCGGACAAAACATATGTTCGAAATATTGTCAACGATCTAATCGAAACCGCAGGCTAGTGTCCTAACCTGAAACGCCTTTGTTCCTGTGCTCTTTGCCATCATTAGGTGAGCAAGTAGGCTGCCCCTCAATCTGAATCATGATAAACGAGATAGTAGAAATCAGAATCCAATAATGGCATCAATTATTTGGACCTCCAAGAAAAAGAGGGCATATTCCTGAGATTGGATAACGATTTTTTGAGGCACAAGACGGGCGGAATCGAGAAAGACTATAAATAATATTATGTCTCGTATAGTTGGAATAGATTTAGGAACAACCAATTCATTGGTTGCATATATGGAAGGTGAGCAGCCTCGCGTCATTGTGGGGCAACATGAACAGGCCAAAGTCCCTTCGATCGTTGGGATGACGGACAATGGTCTCATTGTGGGCGAAGCCGCAAAGGAACATTTGCTTAAAGACCCGTCTCGTACGATTTATTCCGTCAAACGCTTTATGGGGAAAAGTTTGGAAGATGTGACCGATGAACTCAAGTATTTCCCGTATACGTTGCAGGAAAAAAACGGAGTCATACGAATTGTGATTGGTGAGAAAACCTATTCACCTCCACAAGTCTCTGCAATGATTTTAAAAGAACTGAAAAGTCGAGCAGAAGCGCAGTTGAAAGAAAGCATTACGAAAGCTGTCATTACAGTTCCGGCTTATTTTAACGATAGCCAACGCCAGGCTACGAAGGATGCTGGGTTGATTGCTGGCCTGGAGGTGTTGCGAATCATCAATGAGCCAACTGCGGCAGCTCTTGCGTATGGCCTCCAAAAAAAGACCCAAGGGTGCATTGCTGTGTACGATCTCGGTGGAGGGACGTTTGATATTTCCATCTTGCAACTCAAGGATGGAATTTTTGAAGTCTTGGCAACGAATGGGAATACGCATTTGGGTGGAGATGATATTGATCGACAGGTGTCAGATGTCTTTATTAAAGAAATTAAGCAACAATTCTCCATTGATCCACACGAGCATGATGATCTCATGCAAGTCATCAGGCTAGAAGCCGAGCGCCTGAAGGTGAAACTTTCAGATAATATGACGGCAATAGTCAAGGTGGAGTTGCCAGACCAACTGGGAACCTACCAGCGAGAATGGACGCGAGATGAGCTGGAATTATTGGCCAATGATTTAATTGAGGCGACCTTAGGACCCTGTCGTTTGGCGTTGAAAGACGCAGGATTTCAATCACCTCAAATTGATGAGGTCGTTTTGGTTGGTGGAAGCACGAGGATGCCATTAGTCCGTCGTCGTGTGGAAGAACTGTTTGGCAAGGAACCGCACTGTGATTTAAATCCAGATGAGGTGGTTGCGCTTGGGGCAGCGGTCCAAGCTGATATTCTGAGTGGAAACAAGAAAGATATGCTCTTGTTGGATGTGACGCCTCTGTCGTTAGGAATTGAAACGATGGGTGGAGTGATGAGTGCATTGATTCGCCGCAACACGACAATTCCGACGAGTGCGAAGGAAATGTTTACGACCTATGTTGACGGACAAACCTCTGTCGATATTCATATTCTTCAAGGCGAACGGGAATTGGTGAAAGACAATCGCAGCTTGGCCAGATTTCAATTGAAAATGCCTCCCTTGCCGGCTGCCGTGCCGCGAGTCGAAGTGACGTTTCTGATCGATGCCAATGGAATGTTAAATGTCACTGCGAAAGATATTCGAACAGGAGAAGCACAATCTGTTCAAGTGAAGCCTTCGCATGGGTTAACTGATGACGAAGTGGAAGGGATGGTTCGGGAATCATTTGAGTTTGCTGCAGAAGATATCAAGCAAAGGCAAGTGATTGAGGCCCGAACCGAAGCCGATGCCATTCTTATGGCCACAGAGAAAGCCCTGCAGCGTGGGAAGGGTTTGATTAAAGAAGGCGAGGTGAAAGGAATTTACCAGGTCCTGAATGAATTGAAGACCGTCAAAGAAACTGATGACCATCGGCCTATTCGTGCGAAGATTAGTGAAGTGGAAAAAGTGACGCATCATCTTGCTGAAGTGTTAATGGACTCCACACTGAAAGAAGCGTTAGAGAGTAAAAAGATCTCTGATTTTTCCTGACCGTCGGGGTTAAGACAAAGAGGATATTATGTCACAAGAGTTAACGTGGGACGATATAGAAGATATTGGCATTCGGCTCCAGGAAGAACATCCAGAGCTTGATCCACTTACGGTGCGATTTACCGATATGCATGCCTGGATTGTCGCATGGCCTGAATTTACCGGTGATCCGAAAGATTCAAACGAAAAAAAACTCGAAGCAATCCAAATGGCTTGGCATGAAGAGTATGAAGATGCCAAATCTTAACAAGTGATACTTTTTTAGCTTCACTCAAACGACGGGCTTGCCGTTGCTGAAGATGGACCGATTTGATCCATCTCGAAAAAATCTAATGGAGTGGGTTTCGGGGTGACGGGCTTCGACGGTTCTGTGCCTTCTGCAAAAACTTCAGTGGTAATGCTTTTCGAAAGCTGTGATGGGAGTGTTCCCGTTTCTGTGTCAACCTGAGCAAATCGAATGCCGTCTGGAATGCTAAAGGTTGTGACTGGCAATGGCTCTAAGGCCTTGGCCATATAATCTGTCCATATCGGTAGTGCTGCATGAGCCCCAGACTCTAGCCGGCCCAACGTTCGAACCCCGTCAAATCCTACCCATACTCCGGTAGCTAAATTTGGCGCATATCCGACAAACCATGCATCGCGGTAACTATTCGTTGTCCCTGTTTTTCCTGCCAATGGACGACCGATGGACTTGGCTCGTCGTCCAGTTCCACTTTGAATCACATCCATCATCATATTAGTCACGAGATACGCCGTTTCCTTGGAAACCGCTTGTTGAGGTTCAAAAATATGTTGCTCCAGGACCTCGCCTTCCAGGTTTTTTACCATGGTAATGGTATAGGGTGGAAGCCATAGTCCTTGATTGGCAAACACACCATACGATGATGTAATTTCCTGAAGGGTCACGCTTGAGGAGCCGAGTGCGAGAGAAAGATCTTGGCTGAGTGGACTTGTAATGCCAAGTGACATAGACAAGTCCATCACATCTTGAACTCCGATCTGTTCCAATAATCGAACGGTCGCCGCATTGCGTGAATGTCGTAAGGCTTCGCGCAAAGAGATCATGCCAAAGAATCGTTTTTCGTAGTTTTCCGGTTTCCAGATCTCTCCGTCGTCTTCCTGCTCGTAGACCACAGGGGCATCAAGAATCAAGGTCGCTGGGGTGTACCCTTTATTTAAGGCTGCGGCATAAATAATCGGTTTAAACGCGGAACCGGGCTGACGCCGAGCCGTAATGGCACGATTGAATTCACTGCGACCAAAGTCATATCCACCGACCATGGCGAGCACGGCGCCTGTTCGAGGATCAAGGGCTAACAATGATCCTTGAACGAGAGGAGTTTGGTCGAGAACAAATTCCCCGGCTTCGAGATCTCCATGTTTGGTGGTGACTTCAATGATATCTCCGGGTTTCAATATCTCTTTGGCGGTGAGATTCGTTCGAAGTACGGCCTCAGTCACTTCCTTCCCGCGTTTAAGTCGACGGTGAGCCCAAGCCATATCGGCGAGTGCGATTTGACCTTTGTAGATATTCTCAACCAAGATCTCGGCTGATTTTCCCGAGGTCTTGGTGACAATGGCTTTTAAGATTCCGTGAGGATTGGGTTCATCAGGAGATTTCACGGGGTTCTCTGCGAGGTCGGTGAGCGATTGCTGACCGAGCGGTCCTCGCCATCCTTGTCGCTTATCTAATTCGTGCAGGCCTCGATGCACGGCTTCATCGGCGGCTTTCTGCATCGCGACGTTCAAGGTCGTATGGACTTGGAGTCCCCCTTTGTAGACCATCGTTTCGCCGTAATGAGCCACCAATGTTTGACGAATATGTTCCAAGAAATACGACGCGATTGGTTTTAATGATTTGCGATGGAAAGCCAGTTCGGCAGAAATAGCCTCCTCTGCTTCAGTTTTCGAAATAAAATTGGTTTGAACCATGCGACCCAAGACATGTTCCTGCCGGTTTTTGGCCAATTCAGGATTTCTGTAGGGAGAATACGTATTTGGAGCTTTTGGCAGGCCGGCTAAGATGGCCGATTCTGAAAGCGTAATCTCTGAAAGGTCTTTTGAAAAATACGTTTGTGACGCAGAGCCAACACCATAGGCGCCATGGCCGAAGTAAATTTGATTTAAATACATCTCCAGGATTTTCTCTTTACTCAAGACCAGTTCCATTTTAAAGGCAAGAATCAATTCCCGGATTTTTCGTTTGTACGTACGTTCGCGTGAAAGGAATAGGGTTCTTGCCAATTGTTGGGTAATGGTACTGGCGCCCTGAACTTTTCCACCGCTTTTGAGGTTGGTCCAGGCTGCGCGAAAAATTCCAACGACATCAAGGCCTGGATGTTCAAAAAACCTCGAATCTTCAACCGCAATGATGGCATTGATGAGTGATTGAGGAATTTCTTCAAACGGAATATAGATTCGCCGCTCGACAAAAAATTGACCTATGACATCTCCCTCGTCAGAGTACACGCGAGTAATAAGGCTGGGTTGGTAATCTTGAAGTGATTCGAGTGAGGGTAAGCCCTGGGTGCCTATCCAGAGGACTCCGATTACCCCTCCAAGCATGAGCCCACCACACAGGGCAATACTGATGACCAGTTTCCTGGAAAACAGCACATTTTTCAGGGTTGTTCGAAACGATCGCTTATCTGCCATGAATGGGCGCTATCGGGGTGAATTACGTTATCGTTGAAATAGGGCTGGAAGGAAAATTGCTTGCCACCACGTATTTTTACGATACCCTGCATTTGACAAAAATACAAGGGAGAAGACAGCATCGCTTTTTAGAGTTTTTGGACCATTGTGGTGACTATTGGGAGATAACACCGAGAACAGGCACTCTCATGAGGTCAGGGCAGACGGAGATGAGACGTCTAGGCCTTTTTCGCGTGTTGACAAAGATTTCGATCCCATGTTACCAACCTTGATAAGGAAGTAGAAGTCCTATTTTGTCTTTAATAACAGGGAGGATATGTCCATGTCCGATGTTGCAGCCGAAGTCAAAGTTGGTGATCAAGCACCTGATTTTACCATGAAAGATCAGGATCAAAATGATGTTAAACTAAGTGATTTTAAAGGAAAAAAGAAGGTTGTTCTGGCTTTTTACCCGTTAGATTGGAGCCCTGTGTGTACGGGTGAGAATAAATGTCTCACCGATGATTTCCCAAGTTTTGGGTCAAGTGAAGCTGAATTGTTTGGGGTGAGCTGTGATAGTTTCTTTTCACATAAGGCTTGGGCTGACTCGCTTGACCTCAAGCACAAGTTGCTGGCAGATATGGATCGATCCGTAAGCAAAGCATACGGACTGTATTTTGAACCGTTGAATTGTTCCAAGCGAGCAACCGTGATTGTGGGCAAAGACGGTAAGGTTGGTTATGTGAAAGTCCAAGATATTAAGACCGCACGGGATGACAAGGAAATTCTAGAAGCACTTAAATCTATGAATTAACTCCGATTAAAATTACTGAAAAGGGGATCTCAGTCAGAAGGGGTCCCCTTTTTGTATCTTGGTTAGCCACAGAACGAGACGTGATACGGAGACCTATATGCCTGGAACAGTCGAAAATGTCACAGACGAAAACTACGAAGATTTTAAACAATCCGCTGGGTCTGTGATCGCCTACGGTATTGCCTCCTGTGATCCTTGCCAAGCCTACGATCCTATTTTAGAGGAAACGGCTGCTCAATACTCTAATGTTCGTATCGGCAAAGCCAAGATGCACGTCCCTGGTAAATGTCGAGAAATTAAAAAGCAACATACTTTTGAAACCTATCCGACCACCCACTTCTTTTCCAATGGAACACTCGTTCTGACCCGTGAAGGGAAAGTTGAGGCTGCCGAACTTGCGGCCTTGATCGATCAGCATCTAGTAAAGACGAGCTAAGTGTTGAGAAAGCTAAATTCCCTACCCTCGATAACTTGCTTGAGAGTCAGTTCCTTCGCTGACGGTAATTTGAGTTAATGTGGTTCCTGCTATTTCGTTGTTAAGCGCATGCCACATTACTTGTGCGAGATGTGATTCACAAGGCGAAGTCTCTTGAAATGCTTCATCCTTTGAAATGTTTTTTCCGTTAAACCTTGTCAATATCTTTTCATTCACAATTTGATCTAATAATCCGAGATTCACGACCTGTCCGGTGTCAGAAGCGATGGGGCCCGTCACCGTGACGTCTACGATGTAGTTGTGTCCTGTGGTTTGTCCATTTGGTAGATGTTTAGCCGCAGAAAGTTTATACCGTCTGGTGATATCGGCATGTGAGGATTGGCCTGGTCCGTTAAGGAGTTCAGCCGTCACATCGGCAAACAGCGTATGATCTTCATGAAGTCTGATGCGATCGACGGGGGGCATGTGAGGGTGCTGTTTCAAGCATTCCCATAGTGTGACGGCGAGGTTTTCCGTGGTGGGAATACGCTCTGTGAAATACGGGGTGTCGAGGTTGAGGTTTTTATGATCAAATTCTTTGAGTACGTCCCACAGATAAATCTTTAGGTCATACAAGTTGATAATCATTCCATTGACCGGATCAATCGGACCGCAAAGCGTGACTTCAAGCAGATAGTTGTGTCCATGTGAGTTTTGGTTGTTGCATGGACCGAAAACGGCTTTATTTTTGGCATCATCCCAATTCGGATTGTGATAACGGTGCGAAGAACAGAATTCTGTCCGTTTGGTCAATGTCGCTTTTGACATAGGTCAGGTCTCCAGAATGAAAAAGGGGCTTGGTTATGTCATCATGAAAAGATGCACATCCAAGCCCCCTTAAGAGGATCGACGAGATTTCAATGATTAGGTCGAAAAGGAACTGCCACAACCACAGGTGCTCTTGGCTTGAGGATTCTTAATGGCGAATCCTGAACCTTGAAGGCTATCAACGTAGTCCACTTCGGCACCACTCAAGAGCGGAGCGCTTTGTGAGTCAACGATAACCTTGACCTCACCTTTTTCGATCATCGTATCGTCATCGCCAATCTTATCTTCAAAGGACATGCCGTATTGATAACCGCTGCACCCGCCACCTTTGACGTAAATTCTCAATCCAACAGCGTTGTCTTCTTCAACTATCATTTCTTTAATCTTTTGCTCGGCAATTTCAGTGATGGTAACCATATTTCTTCCTCCACCTTTATAAGTTGATGAAACTAAAAGGAAAATCTAGTTCTGTGTGAGTCTTCCATTCTAGCAAGGACTAACCGTCTTGTCAATTGACCAGAAAGTGATAACCCCTTGATTTTATGAATTTTTCTCTGGAATACACGTGCGCTTACGTCTATAGATAATCATTATTTTAAGTCTTTCAACCACTCATCACGCATCTCTTGCGAAACAATCACTTCGGCTTGATAGTGGGGATGTGTAATATTGAGAGAAGCCGGAACATCGGAATTCCTTAATAGTTGACGAAATGTTGAGTTGGTTTGAAACCGTATAAAGTGTACGGCACTGATTTTGTCTTCTTTGCTATGCCCGGCTTCAAATTCAGCATAGATGGCTTGATCGCCAACACGAATGGACAAAGTATCAGAGCGGTCAATTTCTTGAAATGAATCAAGCAGTTCTTGGATGCGCTCAGAATCGGTAATTTCAATGAACAGAGTGGCACTTAATTCTTCGGCTTTGGGAAGGAGTGCATTATAAACATCAATCTCGTCTTGGACCTTCTCATTGTCAAAAATCCGTTCGGTTCGGAGCATTTCTTGAATTTGATAGAGGATGGTGTCCCGATTCTCAAAAATCAACGTCACGAGGTCACCAATGGCGACGCGCCGGCGTTTTTTTAGGGCAATAATTTGCTGGCGAATAGATGATCGTTGTTGTTCATAGTCAGCGTAAGAGAGAAGATCTTGTTGAGTCACGTTATTCATGAAGATAGTCCATAGGAGTCTCGAATAATTTGAATAGGGTGCCGAGCGGTCTTGTTGGAATCTTGCGGAATGCCACGCACTTGATCGAGTTGCAGCGCAGAGAGCGGGCAATCAGATGCCACTGCATCGACGGCATCTTCCTCCACTTCTCTCACGGCCTTCTTGGCAATTTTCATCGAGAGATCAAAAAACTCCACTTTTGCTCCCCACGTTCCGTCATGACCCGAGCATTTCTCGATGAGCTGAACCTTCGCGCCGGTGAGTTCCATGAGTTCTTTGGATTTAAATCCAATATTTTGATCTCGAAGATGGCATGGAATCTGATAGGCAATCCGGCCGGGATTTTCGGGGAAATCCACTGACAGCGTCCCTTCCTTCTTCAGTTTCATCAGGTATTCACACACATCAAATGTTCGCTCGGCCATGTCCTTGATTGGACCATGATCGGGCAGAAGGTAAGGGTATTCACGTTTCAGCATCAGACTGCAGCTTGCGGTCGGAACGATAATGTCGTGCCCGGATTCTAGATAAGGCCGAAAGATTTCATAGTTGGCTTTCGCCGTTTCGATCATGTTGTCGGTGTCGCCGAGATCGAACCGTGGCATACCGCAGCACTGCTGTCCTTCAGGGACAGCTACCTCAATGCCATTTTTCTCTAACACTTGCACGGTTGCTTTTCCAATATCTGTGGCTTGGTGGTTCACCATACAACTAGGGAACAAGGCCACTTTCCTTTTGGTTTCCGGCTTCGCTGAAGATGGACTTTGCTTGGACCACCATGATGGAAACGATTCTTGCTGAAAGGGCAGGATTTGCCGATCACGATGAACGCCCATCACGTGCTCCATGAGCTTGCGGACCCACGGGGTTCGCAGTGCCCAATTGGTCATGGGGGCCGTCAGTGTTCCCACCTTTCCAATTAAATCGGTTTGGATCAGTAAGCGGTCACGCCAAGTTGCACCTTTTTCCGCAATGCGCTGCTTCTTCCACGCTGCCATCAAGCGGGGAAAGTCGATTTCATATTTGTGCGGCGGGGAATAAGGACAGTGATTGAAGCAGAGTTTGCAGTAATAGCATTCTTGCTCGACCTGCTCGAAATCTTTAGCGGTAAACTTGTTGACGTCATTGTCGTAGTCATCGATACGATCAATCAACGTATTGAATGACGGACATAAGTTAAAACACCGCCGACAGCCATCGCAGATGTCGAATACGCGCAACGTTTCAGCTTCAAGTTGCGGTCGATCCCAGCCTGGGGTAATGAGTTCAAAACCTTTCAAATGTGCCTCAGTTCAGGAAATGTACATATCGCGTATTTAATGAAAGTCCCAGACAGGAAGACAGTCTTCCTGTCTGGGGTATAACGACAAACGTTGTTTGTTCTTATAACGACAGTGACTCTAAGCCTTTGGTGAAACGATTGGCGTGAGACTTTTCAGCCTTCGCCAGAGTCTCAAACCATTCGGCAAGTTCATCAAAGCCTTCTTCTCGTGCCGTCTTGGCCATGCCTGGGTACATTTGAGTGTACTCGTAGGTTTCACCTTCGATGGCGGCTTTTAAATTGGCTTCGGTGTTGCCAATCGGTACACCGGTTGCGGGATCACCGACTTCTTTCAAGAAGTCCATGTGTCCAAAGGCATGTCCGGTTTCCGCTTCAGAGGTATCACGGAAGAGACCACCAACGTCCGTATAGCCTTCAATATCCGCACGTCGTGCAAAATAGAGATATCGGCGATTCGCTTGTGATTCACCGGCAAACGCCGCTTTTAAATTTTCGTGACTCTTCGTTCCATTTAATCCCTTACCCATACCAGCCTCCTTTGAATAATTGAGTAACTACATCCGCAACAAAAAACTCATGCCGTTTGGGGACGGCAAGCCTGACAATAACCTCGGAATTCTATTTGATAATCGGTGATGTGAAATCCCGACGGAAGGCCACTTGGACACGATATTTTATTAAGCTTTTTATCCATCACATCCACGATCGACTTGCAGCCATGACAAATCAAATGATGGTGAGGCGTCAAATTGCCATCATACCGTGCGCGGTCATGCCCCACATTCACCTCACGAAGTAACCCCGCCTGCTGCAACACCCCAAGGGTGTAATAGACCGTATTCTGTGAAATCATCGGGTAATCTTGTGAGACGTGTTGGTAGAGGTCTTCAGCGGTCGGATGGCTGGTCGTTTCCACCAACGCCTTATAAATAGCTGTCCGCTGAGGCGTGTTCTTGAGGCCTTGGTCTTTAAACCGCTGTCGGATAGTTTCTGAAGAAATATTCATGATATTCTTTTTTAGGAATCATTACTAATTAGCAAATTGCAGTGAAGGAGGTCAAGTGAGACAAGAGTGATCCATCTTTAGTAAATTTTCCTCGTCCCGCAGTGGAGAAGGTGAGGAGTGAGGCACTCACTACTACCGCCTACAATCTTTATGACTGCGCTTCGATGAGGTGAGGAGGGATGTTTAGCTGAATGTTGAAGGAGGAGTCGTCGTGTTGACCATCGGTTCGATGAAAGGTGAGCGTGCCTTTCAGATCGAGAATGATCACTTCATGAATACCAGAGGTGAGCTAGGCTTGTAGTTTGTGGAGGATTTCGGTCTGACGATTTCCTGGTGACAGGACTTCGACCGCAAAGTTAGGCGTTTGCCCGAGCCCCTCCTCCACGTTCACAACTTGCCACTTATCGTCTGGCATCCATCAACATCGAGGACTCGAATGCCCGCAGTAGTGGTCAACACGGCAACTTTGCCCACGGTTTTACCGCCAAGCTGTGAGCGCAACTGAAAGGCGATCTCCGCGCAAATGACTTGATGTCGATTGGGCGGCTTCGGACTCATGATAATTTCTCCATGCTCCGTCAGTTCGTACCAATCTGGCAGCTGATCGTATTTCGCAAGTTCAGCCGAAATGCTAGACATTTCTTCAGGTGAGAGGATTGTATTCGTATCCATCGATCAGTGATCCTTTTTGTCATTTTAGGAGTTGCCCTAAGGCCTGTCAACGAATCGAAAAGCGACGACTACGGAATGAAAGAGTAAAGAGGAAGCCTGACGTTAAATCTGGAGAAATGACAGGGGAAGCATGACTATTGATATGTGATATATGACGGGAACTCTGATTCCACAAAAATCCATATGGGCTGCTAAAGGTCAAACAGAAATGTCATCGCAATACTTTAAAAATCAATAATCCTGCCTGCCCAAAATATTTCGAGTTTCGACCTGGTGCGAATGGCTTATGTAGCTCACATGGAGTAAGGTGCCTTAATCTACGGCAATGCCAATAAGCGACTACGAAACGTGTCATATCGCATTACTTGTGTATGGAGGTTGTTGTTTATGACATTTAAGAGTCGTAGTCCTCGATACTGGGCCTTGTCATTCGTTACATATCTGTCGCAAAGAGATAGATACACGGCCTGCCAAAGATCAATTGCCCCGGCATTTCGATTTGCTGAGTACCCTTGCCCCTGCATTGCGCGATGATGAAGTGCGTATGCGTATGCAAGAAAGTATAATCCGCAAACTGGTTCCTGCACCAATGACTCAATCTCAGGATCAATGAGTCGTTTACCTGTTTGTCGTTCGTACGCCTCGCTGACCAACGAATTCAAGAAATTTTTATTCGTACTGAAAACTCGCAACGTCGACGCTGTGGATTTTAGTTGTTCAGATGTTGGTATTTGGTTAAAGACGCTCTGAAACTTTACTCGGTCTCCGGCGACGACGCTAGAGAAGTCTTGTTCTGATTTATTTGCCCAATCAACTACCTCGTCTATCGCATTTTGATCAAGGCAATCTGGTTGATTCAAAGCAAGCCAGGTACCATCTAACTTAGCATCTGCATTGATCTTCCAACTGGAAGTCCCAGCTGCATGTGCATCCAAGTATTTCGATAGGATTCTATTTGGTCGGTCTAGGGGGCGGTTTCTATTGGCCAGACGACACATAAGTTTGAGGAGTTGAGTACGTCTGGACAAATCGCTGGTCTTTGCTGCTTCCAGGACGTTATAAGCCGTTATCCGGAATGAACCAATGCTTAAGATTGTCGTGACGATTGGCTCCCGCTCTGGATCATCCAGCAATCGATTGATGGCACTTGTGTCAAAGCAATAAATCATCTAACAACTGCAATTAGGAGTCTGGCATGAGTATTGATTACCATTAGATTAGATGCAAGTAATTGTGCCTTGTGGTTTAGGTGGAATGAGATGCAGGGAATTTATCCTCGGATATTTGATCGCTGAAACTATGCAATTCTATTCTTTGTCGGGTGTCGGAAATTCTCCCTGTCCTTCAGGAATGCTCTCTCTTCCTTCATCCTTCACACGGCTGGCATTATGTTGGTTTGTGAAAAGTCGGTGCCTTTGTACAGCAGGGGGAATCCGGTGACTTTTGCGAGGGCGTAGGAGAAGCAATCTCCGATGCGACTTGCCGACCCTTTCAGAACTTGCGGAATGCTGTCCTGGCAATCGCCGCTTGCTTAGCATCCACCTCTGCCAGCGTGATCCCCCGCGTGCAACGAATAAGTCGAAATCTCACACACCTTCATACCCTTATGCGTACTTCCAGTACCATCGACGCTTCCACAGGCCTTACCGCCGAGATAAGGCAGGTTTCCGCGTGTTCGATGGCTTCGTTAAAGAGGCGACGCTCCGGTTCATTGTTCAGGATCGCGAGGACTGCCGATGTATCAATCACCATTATGTTGGTAGCCCGTGCTCATCGTAGCCAAGAATTTCTTCATCCGGGTTGCGTGTATCGTGTATAGGCAGGGTAGCGCAATGTTTTGCGATTTCATCGAGTTTGTCCGCCACACTGCGACGGCTCTTCCGGCGTTTGAGTGTCTCAAGGCGCTCTTCCAGAGCCTTCGTGACCGCCTGAGTTTTAGTTTCTCCCGTCAGTGCCGTCACGGCTTCCGCTAGTTTTTCCGCCTCTGGATTTCTAATGTTTAATGCCATAATTTCCCTACATCTACATTTTATATGTACATCATACTATCCCGATGCATTATCCCATAACATTTTTTGAGGACTTGAGTCTGGAAAATGATGGGTCTAGACCTTTAGTCGGATAGATTTTATGTCTTCCGTTCCTTAAATGGTTTTTTCTAAACTTTGCTTCGGTGGCTGACTCGAATTACCAGGACAACTAGACGTTTATCTTCGATACGGCAGACGACACGGTAATCGCCGATTCGATATCGCCAAAGACCGGAGAAGGAAGATTTCAGTGATTTGCCTAAGGTACGGGGATCGGTGGAGGGGGCTACACGTTCATCGAAATACTCTATGATTTGTTGCTGGACTTTCCTGTCCAGTTTTTCATGTCCTTGACAAAACTGCTGTCATATTCAATTGTCCAAGCCAAGTTTCTGCCTCAACTCTTGACTACTTAAACGCTTGTCAGATTTTTCAAGACGTTGTTCAGCGGTATACCGGTCTTCCAATTCATCAATGTGTTTTTCGATGAGTTGTCGTATATAAAAAGTCTTGGTCCGCCCAGTACTGGCAGCCAAGTGCTCCAGTCTGCTTTCTAGTTCTTTACCAAAACGTAAAGACGCCATAGCGCACTCGATGACTTATTTGTAGGAGTGTGTCAATTTGTTTGTTGTGAATACCTTTTGAGTTATAATGTAAATTATAACATGGAGATGATGCGCATGATTGACTTAACTGTTCGGAAAATTGGGAATTCTTTGGGTGTCTTACTGCCTAAAGAAGTCCTAACACGCTTGAAACTTCACGAAGGAGAAAAGCTCTTTCTTGTTGATGCCCCAGATGGTAGCTACAGGATTAGCGCGTACGATCCAGATTTTGAAAAGGACATGAAGGTTGCGAAAAAAGGGATGGCAAAGTATCGCAATACCTTGCGCGCGCTTGCCAAATGAAGGAGCCACGGTGGGTCAGCAAAGAACTCGTGCTGGCAGTACACGACGAATTGCTAGCCGAACATGACGGGGCTACTGGTTTACGCGATGAGGGACTGTTGTATAGTGCTCTGGCAAGGCCGGAGAATCTCTTTTCGTATGAGAAGGTGGATCTCTTTAGTCTCGCTGCGGCTTATACACATGGGATATTGCGAAACCATCCTTTCGTCGACGGTAATAAACGTACAGCCTTCCTAACTGCCTATGTGTTTCTTGGTAAAAATAAAAAAGAATTAGTAGCCTCAGAAGTTGAAGCCATTCAGGTAATACTTGATTTCGTGAGCAAAAAGCTGAACGAAAAAGTGTTCGCTCTGTGGCTAAAAGAGTACTGCTTGTCGAAGAGGTAGTAAACACTAGTTCGACGAGATTCTGGCAAGGAATGTCTCAAGGGACGTTTCAGTAAAACCGAGTAATTACGAGTCTCAACTTCAAATGTAGCTAATTGTATTATCAATACATTATGGCAAGAACAACAGTTGATATCGATACACCGATTTTCAATGAACTGAAGAGAATTCAGAAGAGAGAACGATGTTCGTTCGGACAACTCGTTTCGCAGTTGCTGGCAGAGGCATTAGCCTCTCGTGGTAACACGAATAAAGTTTCGTCTCATCATTGGGTGTCTCAACCAATGTAATCTCGTGTAGATCTTGCGGATAAAGAGGCAGTCAATGTCGTTCTTGATGAAGACGCCCTCTAAAATTTTTCTCCGAAGTACTATCCCTCTCGAGACATCGGATTTGGTCGAGAGTACACTATTTAGCTGTGAGAGCCTCTTGCATTTGTTCCTTTACGCACTTCTCTGATGTTGTTCTTCCTTTGCTTTGTCTCTACCCCGTTTTACCCACAGAAAAGGGAAACTTTTTCCAGATCACGAGATACGAAATACGAGCAACGAGATACGTGTTTTTTAAAGAACCCCAATCGATGTGAGCAGGACGATGAAGACGGCAACCGGGGCGATGTAACGGACGAGCGTTTGCCAGATGAGATAGGCAGTGGGGTTTTGGATATTGAGTTCGGATTTGGTGAGTTCGACTTTCATGAGCCAGCCGGCGAAGAGGGCGATGAGAATACCTCCAAGCGGGAGCATGATGTTTGAGGTGAGGAAATCGAGGAGCTCAAAGAAGTTTAAGCCAAAGAATGTGACCTCTTTCCAAATATTAAAAGAAAATACGGTGCCTAATCCAAAAAGCCATGTGGCGAGCCCGGAACAGAGCGAGGCCGTGATGCGTGACATGCCGTAGGTTTCAATCATCCAAGTGACGAGTGGTTCGATCAGCGAGATGGAAGAGGTCCAAGCGGCGACCAACAGCAGAATAAAAAACAATGAGCCAAATGCAATTCCTCCGGTCATATTGCCGAATGCCACGGGAAGCGTTTGGAAAATCAAGCCAGGTCCTGATCCCGGTTCCATGCCGTTTGCGAACACAATTGGAAAGATGGCCATCCCGGCGAGTAAGGCAACGCCAGTGTCCGCCAGTGCAATGGCCACGGAGGTGCTGGCGATGGACGTGCCTTTGGGGACATAGGACCCATAGATCATAATTGTGCCCATGCCAAGGCTCAGACTAAAAAAGGCTTGGCCCATGGCTGTGAGCATACTGGCCCCGGATAATTTGCTGAAATCAGGCGTGAATAGAAACGCTAATCCCTTCCCAAAAAACCCCGTGGTCATACTGTAGCCAACCATAATAAGCAGGAGGACAAATAACGTGGGCATGAGATACTGCACGGCTTTTTCCAGTCCCCCTTGAACGCCGCCAGCGACGATGCCCATGGTGATGATCATAAACACCGTATGCCAAATAAATAGTGTCCAGGGACTACCCACGAATTCTGAGAAGGTCGAGGCGGCGACTTCTCCTGTTGCACCGCTAAACGTGCCGATTCCTGACTTAAAAATATAGGCTAAGGTCCAACCGCCAATCACGCTGTAATAGGACAAAATCAGCATGCCGGCGATGGTGCCGGACCATCCGATGATTTGCCACCACTGACCGGCTTTGGTTTCTGTGGCGAGCACCTGCATGGAGTTGATTGGCGTGGATCGACCGCGCCGGCCTAGGAGTATTTCTGACATCATCAACGGAATGCCGAGTGCCGCGACGCACACGAGATAGACTAAGACGAATGCACTCCCGCCATTTTCCCCCGTAAGGTATGGAAACTTCCAAATGTTACCGAGTCCCACGGCTGCGCCGGTCGCCGCTAAGATAAAGGTCCAGCGTGAGGACCACTGGCCGTGCATGCATTGTTCTGGAAGATGGGCTGCCATAGATGTGTGTGAGAAAAGAACTCGCGGAGTGTACCGAGTGCTATTCAGGGTTTCAAGGGTTTTTCCTTACAACCATCGTAGTTAGGCATCGTGGGTTTCATCCAACGTCTTCGTAAGAAACTTGCTTACTGTCATCGGCCTCATTATATTCAAATGCTTCGTTCCATTCCCAAGATTCACATGTTATTTATACCTTACGGTGTAATATGAGTTCTGACAAGAAAGCACAGCGAGTGATCGCGTTAGCGCCGATGCCGCCGGAAAAGTCAGCGTATGCGCTGGCACGGTACAGCCGGTCGCCTGATTCCATAGAGGAGAGTCTGGCATGGGTGCATTCCCATTCGTCAGAGAAATTCTGGGAACAATTTTATTTTGCTTACGGGCACGGTTCTATTGCGGACTTAGGACATGTTACGATTTGTTTTGAAAATATCTCGGAGCTTGCAGCCATTCGTCTTGAAGATGAGCCATTGTGGGATGGTCAGGCCAAGTCGAGCCGCTATCAAAACTTTGAGGCCAGCGGATGCTTTTTGCCTGCCTCCATCCAAGATCCAGAAACCGAAGGAACGTACAACGGTATTCTCAATAGTCTGTTTACCGTCTATCGAGAGTTGACCGGTCCCATCCAGCAATTTCTCTCAGAACGCGATCCCCGGCCTGAGACGATGTCTGAAGCGCAGTATCAACGGACGATTGCGGCGCGGGCGTTTGATGTAACCCGCTATTTACTCCCTTTAGCCGCGAAGACCAATGTGGGGCAGGTCGTTAGTATTCGGACATTGGAAAAACAGATTGCACGCTTGTTGTCGGCGCAATTACCTGAACTGAAATCGATAGGGGAAGACCTGAAAGAAGCATGCGCCAAGAAACCTTCTTCCATCTGGGCAGAACTAGAGCAACCCGATCCGGCTCCTGGAGAACCGCTCGCACCGACTCTTGCTCGCTATGCCGTTGCCAGTCCGTATCAATCAGAAGTCTATCGCGATCTCTCACGAGCAGGAAAACGGATTTTACAAAATGCCGGCTTAGATCGTCCTGAAGGTTGGGCTGGGCGTAGCCATCCGGTTGACCTGCTTGAACCCCACGAACCCTTGGATGAATTGGTGACGACCTTACTCTATCGTGTGGCTCATGCCCCGTATCGCTGTCTCTTGGAATTAGTCCAGCAGTGGTCGGAAGGACAAAAGCATGACTTGATTGCTGTGTCCCTGCAAACACGCGGACCGTATGATGAGTTAATTAAAGAATTTCGGTCAGGCTATGCGTTTATCTTTGACATCCTCATGGATATCGGGGGGTGGCGGGATATGCATCGACATCGTCGCTGCCAGCAGATTCAGCAGAATTTTACGACGATGCACGGGTATGATGTGCCGCCAGTGCTCAATGAGGCTGGGCTCGACAAGATGTATTGCCAGGCCATGGACGCCGTGCGACAAGACATTGAAAAACTTCGAAACACCAGTCAGGAGGGAGCGTTGTATGCGATCCCCTTTGGCTTCAAGGTGCGCTGTCTGTTCAAAATGGACTATGCCGAAGCTGAATACATGTCTCAATTACGCTCTGGGGTAAAGGGGCATTGGTCGTATCGAACCATTGCGTGGTTGATGAAAGAGAAGATAGTAGAACGGTACCCTTACCTTGGGAGCCTTATTCAGGCGACCCCGCCGGATATTGAAGACACACTGACACGGTAAAAGCATAGGGTCTGTAAGGTTAGGACCATGGAGAAATTATGACGTCGTTACATGAAGCCGCTATCGTTGACGCGATACTCAAGGGGGAATGGGAAAAAGTCCTGAGCGAAGCGACTGAATGGTCAGAACGTTCGGAGTCTAGTCCTCGAGCGTTTTTCGCCATTAATATCGCGAGTTTGATTCAAGGCAATTTTGCGAAGGCCTGGCACGTTCATGGCCAAGCGTTGGAGGAGCCAGAAGATATTGAGTCTGTAAAGGAATGGGTTGAGGCGCTACAGCGGACCTCCCCCGAGAATAGCAATGTTCAACTCGTCACAGGATTGTTCCTCGGACAATCGGCAAAGTCTGAGGAATCGGTGGCGTGTTATGAAAAAGCGATTGAGCTTGACCCCACTTCTCCCTACCCGCATTTTTTTCAGGCCCAGATTTTTCAACGTATGGAACGGAAAGATCTGGCCATTAAATCGTATCGTGAGGCGGTGAAGCGGGACTCAAGTTATATTGCCGCTCGTTTGAATTTGGGCGTGGCCTATCAAGACCAGGGGCAGTTGGAAATGGCCATTCCGCAATATCGGGAAATTTTGAAGTTGCATCCTGATGATGCTGTGGCCCATACAAATTTAGGATGTGCACTGGCCGAGCAAGGAAAAATCGAGCCAGCAATTATTGAGTACAAAAGAGCTTTGGAACTCGTTCCTGAAGATCCAGAGGTCCATTTTGCGCTTGGCGGAATTTATGAGACAAAGGGGCGCAAGGATTTGGCTCAACGTGCGTATGAAGAAGCGCTCCGACTTGCCCCAGATTTCTTTCCAGCGGCAACGGCTATCGGGTGGTATTCCCTAGAGAAAGGACGTGTTGATACCGCGTTGGATTACTTTAGTAAAGCGTTGCAAGTCAATCCGAACGATGCCAGTGCAACCTTTGGTGTGGGCCGGGTCTATGACGCAAAGGGGAAAGAGGAGATTGCCGGTGATCATTATTGCCGTGCTTTGGATTTAGAGAAAAACGCTGATCGCAAATCTCGTATCTTAAACTTTATTGATAGAATTGGAGGCGGCAGAGGATAGCACCCTATTGGGTAGCGTTATCAGGGTCATGCCCCAGGCAAGATCTTTAGACCATTGCTGATATTGACGGTTGTGGCATCAACTAGGCTGGTGTTGCTAACGATTGCTGCAGTGCGCTAATTTGTGCGCTGGTATTCCCACCCCTTGCCAGTTCAGATTGTATTTGTTCTTTCAGGTAGGACGAGTACCCCACCTTCTCAAGCAACACCGATAAAAACCGGTCTGCTGTCGCGGATGTGTGCTGGGTGAGTACTTCGACGATATCGTCGCTTACTGGCACATAGCAGTCTCCTATGTGCAAGATGAGTTTATAGTAATCCCCATCACCTTTTCGTTCAAAACGCAGTCCAGTCATCGATGTTCCTTCTCGCTAAAATTCGCCAAAAGTCATTGGAAGCAGGCGCATTTTAGGCTATTGCGTGCTCCAAGACAAGTTCTCTCTTATGTGCCTTGACTGGCCTGAAACCCTATGCTAGCGTAACCTCTTTTTCCAGGAACCCTCTCGTTAATAGGAAGTTTCTCTCCTATTACAATTTCTGTCCATCGTTGCTCGATTGTGTGTTTCTGATAGGGAGTTGAGACATAAATCGAGCTATGCTTATAGGTAAAATTTTTTTAAGATATTTTATTTGTCAATCTGTATTCTCTCATAGAGGAGTTATCAATGTCGCGAGTCTATAATTTTAGTGCCGGTCCAGCTATGTTGCCGGAGCCGGTTCTTAAGCAAGCGCAAGCGGAGCTGCCAGATTGGCATAATGCCGGTGCCTCTATTATGGAAATGAGTCATCGGGGTAAAGAATTTGTTTCGGTGGCTGCTGACGCCGAGCAAGATGTACGTGACCTGCTTGGGGTTCCAGCCAACTATAAAGTCCTTTTTTTACAAGGGGGAGCCAGCACTCAATTTGCCACCATACCCATGAACCTTTTACGGGGTAAGTCCAAGGCCGATTACATTTGGACTGGGGCATGGGGGAAAAAGGCCATTAGCGAAGCCAAAAAGTATTGTGACGTGAATGTGGCAGCTTCTTCACAGGGCGATAACTTTTCGAGTATTCCAGCTTTTGAATCCTGGAAATTAGATCCGAATTCGGCATATGTGCACTATACGCCAAATGAAACAATCGGAGGGGTAGAATTTCATTGGGTTCCGGAAGTAGGAGATGTCCCACTTGTGGCTGATTACTCCTCCACGATCTTATCCCGTCCTATTGATGTGAGTCGTTTCGGAATTATTTATGCGGGTGCTCAAAAAAATATTGGACCTTCCGGGGTGACCCTGGTTATTGTTCGTGATGATCTGTTGGGACAGGCCTTGCCCATCACTCCAAGTGTCTACGATTATGCCCAACAAGCTGAAGCTGATTCGATGCTCAACACTCCGCCAACCTATGCCGTGTATGTCGCCGGTTTGGTGTTTAAATGGTTGAAAGAGCAGGGTGGGCTGGAAGCGATCGGAAAGGTCAATGAACGCAAAGCCCAGAAACTGTATGGCGCCATTGATCAATCAAGTTTTTATAGTAATCCAGTTGAAAAATCCGCTCGTTCGTGGATGAATGTTCCCTTTGTATTGGCCAATGCAGATTTAGATAAAGAATTTCTCGCCGGAGCCACAGAAGCGGGGTTAACCACGCTGAAAGGACACCGTTCTGTTGGCGGGATGCGAGCCAGTATTTATAATGCCATGCCCGAAGCTGGGGTTGATGCGCTGATTGCGTACATGGCTGACTTTGAAAAACGCAAAGCATAAGGCGTTGTTCCTCGTCGCAAGGAAAATGGAGGTTCTCCAGAGAAATCTATGAATATATTAGTCAGTGATAAATTATCTGCTCGTGGTGTCGAAGTGTTGGAGCGTGCGGGGTTTTCTGTTGGTGTGAAAACGAAGCTATCTAAAGAAGATTTGCTGAAAGAAATCAAAGACTACGAAGGGCTTATCGTCCGGTCTGCGACCAAAGTCACCAAGGAAGTCATTGAGGCTGGTGGGAGGCTTCGGATTATCGGTCGAGCCGGAACGGGACTTGATAACGTCGATAGCGATGCGGCAACTCGACGCGGGATTGTCGTGATGAATACCCCTGGGGGGAACACCATCACAACTGCGGAACATACCATGGCGATGGTCGTATCGATGAGTCGCAAGATTCCTCAGGCGACGGCTTCTATGAAAGCAGGAAAATGGGAAAAAAGTAAGTTCATGGGCGTGGAATTGTATAACAAGACAATGGGGTTGGTCGGGCTCGGACAAATTGGATCTCATGTGACCAAACTCGCTCAAGGCCATTTCATGAATGTGATCGGGTATGATCCATATCTGGCAAAAGATCGAGCGCAACAGATGGGGATTGAAGTGGTTGAATTGGCCGACCTGTTTCAACGAGCTGACGTCATCTCTGTGCATACACCGTTGACAAATGAAACGCGCGGTCTCATCAATGCCACGACGATCAAGGAGATGAAAGATGGTGTGATGATCGTGAATTGTGCGAGAGGTGGCATCATCAATGAACAGGACTTATATGAAGCGTTGAAGACCGAGAAGGTGTTTGCCGCAGCCTTTGATGTGTTTGAAGAAGAGCCGATCAAGGTGGATCATCCGCTGCTAACCCTCGACAATTTTATTTGTACTCCCCACATTGGTGCTTCGACTGAAGAAGCTCAAGAAAACGTGGCGATTGGGATTGCCGAACAGTTTGTGGATTATTTTAAGCGTGGTCTCGCTCGCGGAGCGGTCAATGTGCCGTCTGTTTCTCCAGAGGCTCTTCCTCAACTCCAGCCATATTTAACATTGGCTGAGCGCATGGGACATTTCCAAGCTCAATTGGTTGAAGGTGGAGTCAAAGCTGTGACAGTGGAATATTTTGGTGAAGTCGCCGGGTTGTCGGTGGCTCCGTTAACTATTGCCGTTCTGAAGGGGTTGTTGTCTCCGATTCTCGAAGATGTCATAAACTTCGTGAATGCGCCAGTTGTCGCGAAGGAACGCGGGATTGAGGTGAAAGAAGTCAAGAGTAGTGATGCCGGAGATTTCACCAGCCTTATTCGTCTCAAAGTCGACACCGGACAAAAGAGCTATCATCTTGCTGGTACACTCTTTCATAAACAAGAACCTCGCATTGTTGAAATTAATCAATTCCAGGTCGAGGTGATCTGTGATGGACAAATGATTCTGATCGATAACGTTGATCGTCCTGGAGTGATTGGGACGGTTGGACGAATACTTGGGGAACATTCGGTGAATATTGCTCAGATGCAGTGTGCCCGTGCCGAACAGCAAGGTGGACAGGCTCTGCTGATCCTCGGGTTAGATGCACCTCCTCCTAAAGAGGTTTTAGACGCAGTGAAGCAAGAGGATGGAGTCCTCTCTGCGAGACTCGTCGATCTCTCCAAAGGTCATTAGTGAGCTAGAAGCATTCCATTTCTGTGGCTCAAACGATAACCACGAGTCGATTTTTCTCTTTACCTAGCCTATGAAACCGGCGCGCTCCCTCATCCCAATCGGAACGGCTACGTTTGGGCCGGATACCGCTCGTCATGTCAGAACGTTAGAAAGTCAACTCATCACTCGCCTCTCTCGATGGGGGTATCGAGAGATTATCCTCCCAACCTTTGAATATCTTGACGTGCTGTCTGTCGGTCTTGCTCCAGAAGTTTTGGAGAAGTGTTATAAATTTGCTGATTGGACGACTGGACGAATCCTAGTTCTTCGTCCGGACATCACCGCTCAAATCGCACGGATTGTCGCGATGGGCATGGGTGGGGCAGGCTTGCCGTTGCGGCTTTCGTATCGCACTACAGTGTTTCGTTATGAACCGGAACATGCTGGGCGAGAGCGGGAGATCTTCCAAGTTGGTGTTGAGTTGATCGGGATGGATGATGCGAATGCCGATGCTGAAGTGTTGATGTCACTGATTGAGTTACTGAAGGCCGTGGGTCTTCCAGACTTTAAAGTTTCGCTTGGCCATGTCGGATTTTATCATGCGCTGTTAACGAGATCTGGTTTATCAGAGGCAGGACAACGAAAAGCTGAATCGGCGGCTGCCCATAAGGATCTTCCTGCATTGGAAGCGATTTTGAGTCAGGAACGTTTGCCTCGAAAGAAAACGAAGGTCATCATAGAAGCGGCAGGTCGTTGCGGGCAGGACGATGTGTTGGAATGGGGACGAGCGGTTGCTGGAAAAGATGTCGCGTTAACACGTCCCCTTGATCGTTTAGTAAAGGTCTATCATTTGCTTGACTTGGCAGGACTGAAGGATCATTTGTTGTTGGATCTTGGGGAATCGCGAGGATTTGATTATTATGACGGAGTGGTCTTTGATGTGTTTACGTCGTCCATGGGGACCGAGTTAGGCGGCGGCGGTCGGTATAATCATTTACTGGGTCGATTTGGACGGGACTTGCCATCGACAGGGTTTGCTCTTGATATGGATCGTGTGTTTGCAAGTTTAGACCCTTCCGTGCTCCACGCTGGGGCGCAGAGCGTGCCCATTCTGCTATTGGCACCTCTGAAGCAATTTGGCGTTGCGTGTAAACTGGCTCAGCGATTACGGAGTGAGGGATTGCCGGTCATTCAAGAAGCCGTGGTTGTGGGAAAATCGTCTCTCATGGATCACGCCCGTGATCGAACGAAAAAAATGGGGGCCGTCACGGCCATTGTCTTCGGTGCTCCTCGAGTTCCCGCTCAATCAGTCATCTTGATGAAATGTACTCCTCAACAGAAGGAGCCTCGTCTGTCAACAGTGGAATGTCATGAATTACCTCATATCTTAAATGGACCGCCTCATGTCAGTGTCTGAAATGACGGATCTCCGGTTGCCTCCACAAAATTTGGAGGCTGAACAATCTGTGCTTGGCGCAATTTTGCTTGATAATGCGGCGTTGAATCGTGCCATTGAGATTGTGTCTGAGGAAGATTTTTATCGTTCTGCCCATCGCACCCTTTATCAAGGGATGATGGCGCTCTCGGAACAAAATGAGCCGGTTGATCAAATTACGCTGACCGAATATCTGAAGAGCATTGGAGAGTTAGACAATATCGGGGGGGCATCGTATATCGCGGAACTGGTTCATATAGTAGCCAGTGCGGCGAACATCCGATATCATAGCAAGATCGTTCACGATAAATCGATGTTACGTGGACTGATTCGCACAGCAACCGATGTGGCGACCCGGGGGTATGAGGGCACAACGTCCACTGACGAGTTATTAGACTTTGCGGAACGAGAAGTCTTTCGATTAGCGCAGGGAAAATTAGGACGTTCGTTCTTGCCGGTTAGTGACATTATTAAGGAAAGTGTTGAAATTGTCGATCGCCTCTATAGCCGCAAAGAGCGTATCACGGGTATTCCCACAGGGTATGCCAAACTTGATGATCTTACGGCAGGATTACAGCCTTCAGATCTTATTATTATTGCTGGCCGCCCGAGCATGGGGAAGACAAGTCTGGCTCTTGGTATTGCTGAAAATGCGTCAATTAAAGGCAATGCCGTGGTGGGAATTTTTAGCTTGGAGATGTCAAAAGCCCAGCTTGTACTTCGAATGTTGAGTTCTCAAGCGTTGTTAGATTCTCATGCGCTTCGAACTGGTCAGTTATCCAGTCATGACTGGAAAGCGTTGACGAATGCGGCTTCTCGTTTAGAAGAGGCGCAAATTTATATCGATGATTCCGGCAACCTTTCCGTTCAGCAAATGCGAGGAAAGGCCAGACGCCTCAAAGCCGAACATGGCCTTCACTTGTTAATTATCGATTACTTGCAGCTCATGGAAGGTCGGCGCGATTCAGAGTCACGGCAACAGGAAATCTCTGATATTTCTCGTGCACTGAAGGGACTGGCGAAAGAGCTTGATATTCCTATTATTGCGTTATCGCAGTTAAGCCGAGCCGTCGAAAATCGGACTGATAAGCGACCAGTTTTGGCTGACCTTCGTGAATCTGGGGCGATTGAGCAAGATGCCGATGTGGTCATGTTTATTTATCGAGATGAGGTCTATGACCCAGACACGGACGAAAAGGGTGTGGCGCAAATACTTGTTCGTAAACACCGAAACGGCCCTATTGGTGAGCCTCGTCTTCACTTTCATGAACAATATGCGGCGTTTCGAGACCTTGAAGAACATCAGCAAAGTCACTAGGACGCCGGCGCTAAAAGTTTTTAACGTTGTGAGATCCACTCTATGTGCCGATCATGATAGAATATCGACGGATATGCTGTTTGTGATGTAGATGGATATTTTGGATCGTCAATACTGGGAAAATCATTCTTCGTGCTGGGCACGGCTCTCGCTTGTGCTCCTCGCCACTCCTCTGTTCATTCTTTCTTGTGGAACGGCTCCTCAAGGAGTTCCCAAGCTTTCTCCTCCCCCTAAAGAGGTGTCGGCACGCGTCAATCCTCAAGCGTATTATCACTTTCTTCGCGGCTATATGGCTGAATTGGCCAACAATCCGGTGGTGGCCATCGAAGAATACCGAAAAGGATTGCGAGTTGATGCTGATTCGGTATTCTTGAAAATACGTATTGCTACCCTGCACTTTTCAAATAGTGAGATGTCTTCGGCTGTTGAGATGGTCGACTCTATCCCATTGTCAGCAGTTGAAGAAAACGCGCATCTGATGCAGTTAGCGCGAGTGTACGCGGGAACAGGTCATTCGAAGAAAGCACTGTTGATTTTTGATCGTGTTATCGCTGAAACGCCAACGGAAGATCATGGCTACGTTTCCAAGGGGATGCTTCTCTTGGGTCTCAAGCGGACTGCAGAGGCAAAAGCGGTCTTTCAATCAGCTGTGACTCAGGTGCCAAACTCTCCGGCTGCCCATTACTATCTTGGTCTTTCAATGAGTGAATTAGGTGAAGCCGAAGGGGCGGAGACGTATTTTGAAAAGGCGATTCAGTTACGTGTAGATTTTCGTCGAGCGTATCAGAGTTTAGCAAGTTTGTATGAGGACCAAAACCAGCAGGAAAAAGCGGAGTCGGTGTATGAACGGTATCTTCAGGAGGTCAATCCTCACGACAAAGAGTTTCGCTTACAACTTGTGAGGCTGTATCTCGGCGCTCAATCATATGAATCCGCTTTACAACAATTAGCTCTCATTTCAGATGATCATCCAGATGATTTGAACATCAAGGTTCGGACTGCGCTGATTTATGGAGAAATGGGTAACTATCAACAGGCGATTGATGAACTGACCATAATTTTGGATGCGAGACCCAATGAGTTGCGTGTCCGAGACTATTTGGGCCTGATGTATGAAGAAATGAATGATTATCGACAGGCGATGAAAACCTATCAAGCTAATTTAAAGATTAATCCACGATATTATGATAGTTTATTGCATATTGGGTTTTTGTCTTACCGCCAAAAACAATATGTTGATGCGATCTTACATTTAGATCAAGCCAAACATATCCAACCGAAACGATCAGAGCCCTACCTGTTGCTGGGGCTGACATATCTTCAGCAAGAACAGTATGAGTCCGCAGTCAGTGAGTTTGAAGAAGGAATCCAGCAGGATCCGACCAATGCCGATCTCCACTTTAATCTGGGTACGGCCTATGACAAATTGGATCGGTTTGATGGGGTTGTTCAGGCCATGGAACGCGCATTGAAATTGGAACCTGAACATACCGATGCCCTCAATTATTTGGGCTATAGCTACGCGGATCGTGGGGTGCAGGTCGAGCAGGCGCTCAAGCTCACCAGACGTGCCGTCGAATTAAAGCCCCAAAATGGATATTATATCGATAGTCTCGGTTGGGCCTTGTTTAAAATTGGGCGAAGTGATGAAGCTCTGGCGACGATCAACCGTGCGTTATCGTTAATAACCGATGATCCGGTCATTTTTGAACATCTTGGGGAAATTTATTTACAACGGGATGAGCTAGGTAAAGCCCAAAAGGCCTGGACTCGATCGATCGAACTTGATTCGTCTAACGAGCAGTTGATCAAGAGGTTTCGTGATCAAGGGTTTGGTGAGCCGATTCTGCAAGACGCACGTCAATCAGAACTTCCCAAAGTGAGTCATAGCACTTCCGAACATTCTCTCACTCCTTAAGTTTGTCCATGTGAACATTTCGCGTGGCCAGAGTGCCAACGTTCCTCTGTTTTGACCAGACTCCTCTGCCCCCCCATTTTGGGCTATTGTGAGTAAACTGGGTTGTCTCGTAAAAATCGACTATCGGATCACGAAGGGCATGCTTAGGCTGATGTGTCTGTTTACCGAGAAGAATATGGAAGAATCCCATGGACCATGCATGAGATGAGTGATGCCCAAGACTCGATACGATAAAGGAATAGACAAAAGATAGGGCTTTTTGCACAATAGAAGCAGTGGTCATGTGGCAGTGACTAAACTTCTAGATTGCAAAGAGCAAGAGAGACGATTTATCAGCAGGAGAAATTCATATGAGAAAGCACCTACGCAATAAACGAGGTTTTAGTTTAACTGAGCTTATGATAGTTGTGGCCATTATTGGTATACTTGCGACGATTGCGATTCCAAAGTTCATGACGTATCAAGCCAAAGCCAAACAGACGGAGGCCAAGAATAATTTAGTCGCCATTCATACAGGTGAAATTGCGTACTTTGCAGAAAATAATGGCTATATTGATGATTTTAATGCGATAGGATTTGCGGTAAGTGGTTCATCTCAACGATATTATTATGAAATTGGGAAATCCAGCTTAGGGACGCTTCCGCCTGGCTGTACAGCATCCACCTTAGATCAAGCGACGGCTAACAGTTTTGTAGCTGTCGCCATTGGGAATATTGATGGTGATACCACCTGTGATGTTTGGGCCATTGATCAAGATAAAGTGTTAACAAATGTGACCAATGATGTGTCCTCGTAGCGCATGTGCTCTGACTAATTCTGCGACAAATAATAACTGAGAGAGCGGTTGATTCCCTCGCTTGAATTTTTGATCAAGGTAATAAATTTACAGTTAAAGTTTCCGATATGCCTTCCCGATGGTAAAGGTGAATGTCTGTGATAGTCATGTGAGGGTGCTCAAGGAGGAGTGATTGATGAAGATATTGGACAAAATTAAAGATCGTTCTGCCATAGTTGGTGTCGTTGGTCTCGGTTATGTTGGGCTTCCCCTTGCTGTCCTTCAGGCTAAAACGGGTTTTTCTGTTATTGGGATCGATTCAGTCGCTGAAAAAGTCGATTTAGTCAATCAAGGAAATAATTATATTGGTGATGTGGATGATGCGGAGCTTCGTGAGGTCGTGGAAAGTAAGAAGTTTGTTGCGAGCACAGACTTCTCGAAGTTAAAGGATTGTGATGTTGTTCTTATTTGTGTCCCGACACCATTGACGAAAAACAAAGAACCGGATATCACGGCAATTTTAAAGGTTACTGAACAACTCGCACAGTATGCGCATCCTGGAATTTTAGTGGTGTTGGAAAGCACCACGTATCCGGGAACCACCGAAGAAGTCATTCTTCCTCGATTAGAAGAAACGGGGCTGACGGTTGGTAAGGACTTGTTTGTGGCATTTTCTCCTGAGCGGGTAGACCCAGGAAATGAAGACTTCAAAACGCATAATACATTTAAGTTAGTCGGTGGAGTCACGAAGGCATGTCAGGAGGTCACTAAGACATTTTACGAGCAGTCAATCGTCAAAATATTTCCGTTAAGTTCTCCGCGAGTGGCTGAGATGGCTAAGGTATTTGAAAACGTTTTTCGTTCGGTAAATATTGCACTCGTCAATGAATTAACTCAGCTATGTGAACGGATGAATATCAATGTATATGAAGTCATTGATGCGGCAGCCACCAAAAACTTCGGGTTTATGCCTTTCTATCCAGGACCTGGGGTTGGTGGCCATTGTATTCCGCTTGATCCCTATTACTTAGCTTGGAAGTCCAAAGAATATGATATTCATACTCGCTTTATCGAATTGGCAGGCGAAATTAATGAAGGCATGCCCTACTATGTCGTGAGCAAGCTCCAGCGGATATTGAACCAACAAGGACAATGTCTCAATGGAGCGCAGGTGTTGGTATTGGGTGTGACGTATAAGGCAGATATTAGTGACGAGCGAGAATCGCCAGCAACCAAAGTCATGGAATTATTACAAAAAGAAAATACGAATATCGCCTATACAGATCCGTTTGCCCCAAGTATTTGCGTTGGAGGTCAGCAGTATAAATCTCAAGAACTGACTCCAGAGCTTGTGGCTGGTAGTGCGTGCGCACTCATTTTAACAGCCCATTCAGCTTTTGATTATGACATGATTGTGAAGCAGGCGCCTGTCGTGTTTGATACTCGTAATGGAACGAGGCATGTCCAACATGATCGAGAACGTATCGTCCTCCTCTCGTAAAGGGAGGGATGGCCATGGGCACTGGTATTGATGTCGAGGTCTTCCTTTTGCCGTTCTTTCTGTTCCCTCTCTAGAACAAATCACATTAATTCCCAGTTATGCCTAGGCCACGAACGCTCAGTGCACCACTGGCCTTGTAGTTTCAATCTTGACTGAGAATCGCCAGGAGCACTCAGTAAGGTAGTCTTGGCTACGATCGTTGTCTACCTGACAGAAAGCTGAATAGGCATTGAACGTTGAACCCGGTTCTCCTCCTAAGTTGTTGATTCGAGGTAGCCAAGACAGCGTAATACTGCGCCTTAAACATTGAAAGGTTAAACCCGCTTGGATTTACCACCTATGATTGACGTTTTCTATCACGTATTGGCTATCAACATTTTACAACTTGGCGCTTTATCGTTTCGGTATAACTGAAACGGATATAGCCGAACTTCAAGGTTATCCTACCCCTAGCATTTCGTTGACAGGGTCTACGTGGTTTGCTATAAGCAATAGCCCTCTGTCAGTATGAAGGGTTTTGTGGGCATATCCCTTTGAATGCTCGTGCATTCTCTTCATCGGTACTTTCAATTACCAAACCTTCGCAAATAACTTATGAGGATTCTTAAGCAACTGTTGGTGCGTCTTTCTGACAGTTTGTTGTCGAATGTTCATCCTGCCTTAAAGCCACGTACGGCGAAACGTCCGACACCTGATTTAAAGCTCGTTTCTCATAATCCAAACCCGGTGACCTCGGCGCCGTTGTCCTCAAGCCGTGCGTCTTCTGCAACGCTCGGTCATGCGGAGTCCATTGAAGAGGCATTACTACGAGGGGAGTCGTGGTTTTTGTCTCATCAAAATCGCGAGGTTGGCTATTGGGTCGCTGAACTTGAGGCCGATACGACACTGACTTCTGAATATCTGATGTTGAGAAGGTTTATGGATCGTGTTGACCCTGATCGGGAACGGAAGGCAATGCATTACCTTATTGATATGCAATTAGATGAAGGAGGATGGCCAATTTATTTAGGCGGTCCGACAGATCTCAGCGCATCGGTCAAGGCCTACTTTGCCTTAAAGCTCTGTGGCGTCTCGCCAGACGAACCGTTTATGAAGAAGGCCCGTGAGCTGATATTAAACAATGGAGGCGTGATTGAGTCCAATGTCTTTACCAAGATTACGCTCGCATTATTTGGGCAGTATCCCTGGAGAGGGGTGCCCAGTATGCCAGCGGAAATTATGTTGGCGCCGCAATGGTTGTATTTTAATCTCTATGCGGTTTCTTATTGGTCGCGTGTTGTGATTATTCCTCTTCTCATTATTTTTGCAAAACGGCCCCTCTGTCATATTTCAAGTGAACAAGGAATTGAAGAATTGTTTGTTCAGCCTTCGAACGAAGTTGACTATTCACAAGTCTCGCCTTTTAAGAAAGATGGTGTCCGGTTGAGTTGGCGGAACTTCTTTGTCTGGATTGATGCGGTTCTGAAATTGTATGAGATCTATCCAGTTCAGTCCTTGCGAAAGCGTGCCGTCCAAAAAGCGGAAACCTGGATGTTGGAACATATGCAGGGAGAAGGCGGGCTGGGGGCTATATATCCAGCCATGGCCAATTCGATCGTGGCATTACAAGCCTTAGGGTATTCAGCCGATCATCCTCAGGTGGTTAAGGCGCTAAAAGAGATAGAAGACCTTGAGGTGTATGGACCCTCCCGTGATGGGGGCAGTCCAAAGGGGGCACTTCATCTTCAACCATGCGTGTCTCCAGTTTGGGATACCGCATTGACCTTGGATATGCTTGTTGAGCGAGGCTTGAAACTTGATCATCCGTCGTTATTGCGTGCCGCCTCCTGGCTGCGGTCGCGACAAACGGACCGAGTCGGTGATTGGATCGTCTCTTCACCCAATGCTCGTCCTGGCGGATGGTATTTTCAGGGTGAAAATGATTGGTACCCTGATGTGGATGATACGGCGGCTGTGGTCATTGCTTTAGCAAAACTTGAAACAGAATTGCCCGCTGATCGAGATGATGCCATTCGATCAGGCTGCGAGTGGGCCTTAGCCATGCAAGGGGCCGATGGTGGATGGGGGGCGTATGATAAAGATAATAACCGTCTCATCTTCAATAAAATTCCATTCGCGGATCATGAGGCACTCCTTGACCCCAGTACGGCTGATCTGACCGGACGGTGTCTTGAAATGCTGGGAACATTAGGATATGACCGAACACACCCCGCTGTTGAGCCGGCTATAGAATTTTTGCAACGCGAGCAAGAACCGAATGGCAGTTGGTATGGTCGTTGGGGGGTGAATTATGTCTATGGAACATGGTGTGTGCTCTCAGGGCTTCGCGCGATTGATGTTGATATGACTGCGCCGTGGGTTCAAAAAGCTGTCATTTGGCTCGAAACTGCCCAAAATCAAGATGGAGGATGGGGAGAGTCGTGTGAGTCCTATGCTGATCCTGCTCAGTCTGGTCAAGGCGAAAGCACCGCATCTCAAACCGCATGGGCATTAATGGCGTTGCTAGCGGCTGGTGTTTCAGATTCCATTAGTGTTATACGGGGAGTCAATTTCTTGTTGCGTCATCAACGACAAGATGGTGTATGGGATGAACCATTTCATACAGGAACTGGATTCCCTCGCGTGTTTTACCTACGCTATCACGGTTATTTTAAGTACTTCCCGTTGTGGGCCTTGGCGATGTATCGAAATGTCAAAATGAATGGCCAGTCACGTGCTGATGAATTACGCATTGCCACACAGGCCGCCCGGCGACAACATCAAAAAATCCTTTAAGCGATTATCCAAAACGTGAGGCCATTTGTCTCGTCTGAGGTTTCCCAAGTCAAACTGGCTATTTTCACCGCGACTCGTTGGGAGTATCAGGCTGTTCAGGAGGCCTTGACGGTCGATCAAACGACGACGAAGGCTGGTGTTCGATGCACGATTGGGCATCGAGGGCAGGCAAAGGTTTCCGTGTTTCAATCAGGCATTGGTCCTCAAAAAGCAAAGGCTACCGCTCAATCGGTGCTCGGCCTTGAACCTTGGGACTTCGTGGTGTCTTCAGGGTTCGCTGGGGCGCTGGTTCCTTGTTCCATTGGGACTATTGTAGTTGGAGATGAAGTGGTGATGGATGAAGCCATCATCAACGCTGATACCGTTGAGCAATCTCCAATTGTGTGTGATGACATCATTCGAACTCAAGCCTGGCAAGTCGCCAGTTCTATTGATCCTGGTAGCCAGTCTGGTTACGTTGTGAGTCTCCCACGTATTATAGGAACGGGGGCGGAAAAAAAGGCTCTTGCCGCTCGGACGCACGCGGTGGCATTGGATATGGAAAGCGCGTCTTTGGGATCTGTTGCGCATACCCAACAGATTCCTTTTATTGTTGTCAGGACGATATCGGACTTATTTGACGAAGATCTTCCCATAGATTTCAATTTATTTCTTCACCCAGGTGACTGGATGAAAGGGGTGAGTATGATCGTGCGGAATCCTTCATCGTTGATTCAAATCCTTCATCTACGAAAACAAATGTTGGAGGCTTCTCGGAGTCTCACTCTGTTTTTTCAAATTTTTTTAGATGAAATTGAGCAAGCCCATAACCCACAGAAAGTTGCTTCTACGTGTTAACGCGTTGTGGAGAATCGTTTTATTGCATCAATGCTCACTCGTGGTACCATAATAGTGAAAATTCAGAACTATTTCGCATAAGCGATTCATGCTTTAGGGGAAATGACTCGAATGCCCTGATTCAAAGTTGAGAGGGGGGTATCAGTGTCTCATGGGTGCCACAATTGAACAGATGAGTATGTCGTAACGTTTTAAAGATTCTAAAGACTGAAACAGATAAGTCTTGGTATGTAAAGAATGCAGATGGATGAACCGCCAATGAAAGAGAGTTCAATGGAGTGTCTTATGAAATCAATCTGGGCGTTACGTATGGTCGTCGTCGGTCTCTTTTTGGGATGTGTCGTTGGACTGTCCTCAGTTGGCTATGCCGCTGCTACTGGATCAGCCACCGAAGCCATCAAAGGGACCATTGATCGGGTCCTCAAGGTACTCCAACAGAAAGAATTGCAGAGTGATGATAAAAAAGCCGAGCGACTGACACGCTTAATTGAAGTGATTGGGCAACGTTTTGATTATGAAGAAATGGGGAAACGGACAATTTCTCGGGAATGGGAGAGTCTCAACTCTCAACAGCAAAAAGAATTTGTCTCGCTCTTTCAACGATTTCTCACGACGTCATATGCGAGCAATGTTGATTCCTATTCCGGAGAAAAAGTCGAGTATCTGAAAGAACGAAAAAAAGGGAATTTTGCCGAAGTTCAGACGAAAGTCATCTCACCGAAGTCTCGAGTGCCCATCGATTATCGGTTACTCAAAAAAAATCAAGAGTGGCGAGTCTATGATGTGATTATAGACGGGGTGAGCTTGATGAAAAACTACCGTGGTCAATTTTCCCGTATTCTCAAAACCTCATCGTTTGATGGTCTATTGGCAAAACTTCGGACGAAAGCCGATCAGGCGTCTCACCCCTGATTAGATTTTGTTCCATGCCTCATTTGCGTAGGTGTCTGTGTGTCTGCCTTTTTTCGCTGACCGTTTTTCTCGGCGTATGCCCAGCTTTTGCATCAGATAACCGGTCCATATTTGCTGTTCCAGCCATATCTACCTCGAAAAACGATGGCCAAGATTTTGGCCTTATTATTCCTGTACTTGAGTCTGATGACGAGGGGAATCTCGTCTCACTCATGGCTCCCATGGTGATTCATAATTCCTTTTTGGGAGTTCGCGGGACCATGAACTACTACCATTACTGGTCTGCTGGCCGGAAAGTGGAGTTTGTGGGATCCTATACGGAGCAAATTGAACGGAAGCTTAAGGTTCGCTATCAAGATCCTGGATTTATCCAGGGTCTCTTCTTTCTTGATGTTGGAGCTGAATTTTTTAAAAATGCGACGAAACGGTTTTTTGGAATTGGGCAGACAACACCGGAAAGCAACGAATCGAATTACACAAGCCGAGAAATTGGAGTGCAGTGGAACTTTGGCGTACACTTAAATGATGTGACGCGCTTGATGATTGGACAGCGGTACCGAGATGTGGAGGTGCAGCCAGGAGGAGTCGATACGGAGCCGTTCACTGGTGATGTATTTAGAGGGATCACGGGTCTAGAGCGAGCGACGATTCTTGCCAATCGTTTGGTGTTCCAGTATGACACTCGAGACAATCTCATCACTCCGACTGCTGGATCACGTCTTGAAGCGTATGCCGAGGCCGTACAAAATTTTCAACGTCAGAGTACTGATGATTTTGTGTACTTTCGGTATGGGATTGACTGGCGGGCCCTCTTCCCCAGCTCATCAAAACGAATGGTCTTTGCCGTTCGCGGCAACGTTCAATTGAGTTTTGGTAACGGAATTCCATTTTATGAAAGGAGTTCCCTTGGTGGGCAAAGTAACTTGCGAGGATTTGGTGAAGATCGGTTTGTTGACCGGCATTTGGTTGCCTTGAATATCGAAGAACGCATTCATGTTCTTGGGCTTCGAATTTTTCATGTGAACGTCGAGTTTGAGGTCGCGCCGTTTGTTGATATGGGGAGGACCTATCATCACTTTGAATACCGTCAATTTAATGAATATGAAGTAACTCCGGGTATTGGTTTTCGAGGGATTGTTCGCCCGAATGTTGTCGGTCGTGTTGATTGGGCATACAGCAAGGAGGGTGGAGCGGTCTTTGCCGGTTTGGATTACCCGTTTTGAGGGTACAGAATCGTAGAAAAGTTCGTGAGTGAGAGGTTGAAGGAGGAGAAAGAATGAGCAAGAAATGCTGCGCAGGCTCATTATTTGTTACAGGCGTCAGGGTTTCTCACGTAGCGTTATGGTTGGGCGTTATGCTCGTAAGCGGTTGGTGGGGACTCTACGGAAGTGAGGCGAGTACGCAAATGGGCGAACGTGAGCCCATTCGTACCCTTCAGCAGGATATCCAAGCATTAGAATCTCAGAATCGTTCCCATGCGGATCCAAGGATATTGACTAAACTTGCCGGATTGTATTTGGAGTTAGGCGATCTCAGTCGTGCCTCAAAGGAACAACGAATTTCTTTTTATGAACAGGGTGCCCATTTTGCCAAAGAAGCTCTCGCACGACAGGAAGCTCTTGCCGATGCACATTTTTATTATGCGGCGAACCTTGGCCGTGCCGCTGAATTAAGCGGGTTGATGGCTTCGGCGTTCGCGGTAAAGGAGTTAAAGGATCATGCGACCCGGGCGGTGGAGTTGCAGTCGGACCATGCTCCTGCATTGCATATGCTTGGGAGAATGTTAGAAGAATTACCATGGTTTTTAGGGGGGGATGAAGACGCGGCATTGCAAAATTTGCAAAAAGCCGTGTTGGCCGATGAACATGATGTTCATGCCCGTCTTGATCTCGCGAAGCTGTATGTCAAAAGAAAAAATGTTGTTGCCGCCATAAAAGAACTGCGGAAAATTGTTCAGCATAATCCTTCAGAACAGAATTGGAATTGGAAGTTGCGATATAAACCTGAAGCGGAAAAAATGTTGGAAGAGCTTGCGGAAAATAAACGTGTTTTGGTTGAGTCGCACTAACCAATATTCCTCTTGATGATTGCCGCGAGTTTCTTGACTTGCTTCACTGTCTATGGGAAAATTACAGGTATAATGAAAACTACGTATTTATGTTGATGTCCGTATGGTTTCCTGCCCTGGCGACGAATTCAATGTGAATAGTGAAAGGTTATAGCTATGTCGATACTACAAAGGATTGAGAGTCCGGCCGATCTGAAAAAACTATCTCCCGAGGAATTCCCTGAGTTATGCCAGGAAATCCGGAGCTTGATCATTTCTGTTGTGTCGAATGTCGGCGGGCACTTGGCATCCAATTTGGGTGTGGTTGAGCTGACCGTTGCCTTGCATTACTTGCTTGATACACCGCAAGACAAAATTGTGTGGGATACGAGCAACCAAGCCTATGCGCATAAACTTCTCACGGGTCGACGAGAGCAGTTTCATACATTACGGCAATTTGGCGGGATGAGTGGATTTTGTAAGCGAGAAGAAAGTGTGTATGACACGTTTAATGCCGGACATGCTGGAACGGGCGTGTCGGCGGCTGTTGGCTATTCCGAAGCTCACGAGCAAATGGGGCTTCCGCATCGGACTGTCTGTGTGGTGGGTGATGGCGCCTTAACGGCTGGCATGACGTTAGAAGGGTTACAGCATGCTGGTGATCTTAAAAAGAATTTAGTGGTGATCCTGAATGATAATCAGATGTCCATTTCTCGAAATGTGGGAGCGATTTCAGCATATCTCAACCGGACATTTACGGGAGAATTCTACACACGCTTGCGTGAAGAAACATCTCAGCTTCTCGAGACGATTCCTCAAATTGGCGAACCAGTGAAAAAGATGGCCATTCGAGCGGAAGAGTTGGCCAAAGGGTTTTTATTGCCAGGCCTGCTCTTTGAAGAATTAGGCTTTCGATATGTTGGTCCGATTGACGGGCACAACTTTGAGCATTTGTTGTCGACGCTGGACAATGTCCTTAAATTGAAAGGTCCGACTCTTCTTCATGTCATCACCAAAAAGGGCTTGGGGTTTGAGCCCGCTATGAAAAACCCTGTCTGGTTTCATGCCTGTTCGCCCTTTGATGCTAAAACTGGGGAGCCGGCGAAAAAAGCCACGAGACCTTCTTATAGTGCGATAGCCGTCAATACATTGGTGGACATGGCCAAAGAAGATGAGCGAATTGTCGCGATTACTGCTGCCATGTGTGAAGGCACGGGATTAGCCGCTTTTGAGAAAGCCTTTCCTGATCGAATTTATGATGTCGGAATTGCCGAGCAACATGCCGTGACATTTGCGGCGGGGTTAGCCGCTCAGGGCATGCGTCCTGTGATTTGCATGTATTCAACGTTTCTGCAACGAGCGTACGATCAAGTGGTGCATGATGTGGCAACGCAAAATTTGCCTGTGACCTTGTGTATAGATCGTGGAGGATTGGTTGCAGAAGACGGGACGACCCATCACGGGGCATTTGATTTTGCTTTCCTACGACATGTGCCCAATATGGTGGTGATGGCTCCGAAAGATGAGAACGAATTGCAGCATATGGTTAAAAGTTGTATTCATTATGATTGCCCGGTGTCTGTTCGATACCCACGCGGGGCAACCATTGGGGTGCCGATGGATGCGACTGCGGAGCCCTTACCCATGGGGCGAGGTGAACTCTTGAGAGATGGGGACGATGTGGCGCTGATTGCGGTAGGGGTGTTAGTGCATCATGCGCTGGAAGCTGCTGAACGGCTGGCCCAGGAGGGCATTTCTGCCGCTGTTGTGAATGCACGATTTGTCAAACCCCTTGATAACGAGTTAATCGGATCTATCACGAAAAAGGTTAAATGCGTGTTGACCATGGAAGAAGGATGTCAGATGGGTGGTTTTGGATCAGCTGTTCTCGAGTCCTTATCTGATCAAGGTCTCTGGCATGTTCCTGCCAAAGTATTAGCGTTGCCTGATATTTACATTGAACAGGGTCCTCAAGACTTGTTGCGGGAAAAGTATGGATTAACGGCGAATGGAATCTACGACCAAGCCAAAGACCTGCTCGCACGAGTTCCTCTCCACACTGTGATGAGCTAGTCGGGAATTTTGTGTATATCACTCGAAGGAAAACCAAGCAAATACAGGTTGGGAATGTCAAAATTGGCGGTGATGCGCCAGTTTCTGTTCAATCCATGACCATTCCCCATCCTAGCAATGTGAAGACCACGCTTGAGCAAATCCACCAGCTGGAGCAAGCTGGGTGTGAGTTGATACGGGTTGCCGTGCCTGATCAGGAGGCCGTCTCCGCTTTGTCAAAAATTAAACCCCATATGACCGTTCCTCTTATCGCCGATATACATTTTGATCATCGTCTTGCGCTGAAGGCGGCCGAGATTGTCGATTGTGTTCGGATTAATCCTGGCAATATTGGTCCGTGGTGGAAGACAGAAGAGGTCATCAAGGCTGTCAATGATAACGGCATTCCTCTTCGAATTGGTGTGAATGGTGGCTCACTTGAGAAGCCCATTCTTGAGAAGTATGGCTATCCCACGGCCGAAGCCCTGGCAGAATCTGCCTTAAATGCTGTTCATGCATTAGAAGATGTTGGTTTTACCAACATGAAAGTGTCGCTGAAGGCTTCAGATGTTCATATGGCGATTGATGCTTACTGGTTGTTTGCGCAGCAATCCAATTACCCCTTGCATATTGGCATCACCGAAGCGGGAACCGCGATGACTGGTGCCATCAAGTCGGCTATGGGGTTAGGATGGCTCCTGTCGCAAGGAATTGGCGACACCTTGCGTGTTTCGCTTGCAGCTGATCCGGTAGAAGAGGTGAAGGTCGGTTTTGAAATATTAAAATCTTTAGAGCTTCGACATCGAGGAGTGAATGTCATTGCCTGTCCTACCTGTGGTCGTGTTGAAATAGATGTTGTCCGTATGGCCAATGAACTGGAGAAACGACTTGGTCATGTCACAACCCCCCTGACTGTCTCGGTGCTTGGGTGTGTGGTGAATGGCATCGGAGAGGGGAAAGAAGCCGATATCGGGATTGCCGGAGGACAAGGGTCCGGTATTTTGTTTAAAAAAGGCAAGCTTGTCCGCAAGGTCCCGTCAGAAGAGTTGATCGAAGTATTGATTCAAGAAGTTGAGGTGATGGCTCAGGAAAAAGAAGCGGAGTTGGCTAGTCATGGTGAAACAGGTGCGTCCCCTTCCAATGCTCTTTCAGCTTTCCAGTCTTCTCCATCTCTTTCTATAGGTTCAGACGATCCAGCAAAAACGCTTGGGCGAAAAGAAATTCCTGTCTTACCTGCACGTTCTTAAAAAATTACACCTTGAAGTATTCCGTATTCTTGTCTTCGTTGACTACTAGTCTCTATAATACGCCACTGGCGCCGTACCCAAGTGGCTAAGGGAGCAGTCTGCAAAACTGCGATTCAGCGGTTCGAACCCGCTCGGCGCCTCCAATTTTTTCTGTAACCTTTCCAACTTAAAAAAGTCTTATATAATATGATCATGACCCAACGTATTCGTTATATCGTATAAGGAGAGCATGATGGCTGTACCAGTCTCTCAGATGTTTACCGTGGCCAAATATGTCATCACGCAAAAGGTGAAGAGAACAGAGCGATATCCGCTCGTGCTTATGCTGGAGCCTCTCTTTCGCTGCAATCTTGAGTGTGCCGGATGCGGGAAAATTCAATATCCGGACCATGTTCTTGATCGACGGTTAACACCAGAGCAATGTTGGGCCGCTGCTGATGACTGTGATGCTCCTATCATTAGTATTCCCGGTGGAGAACCATTAATTCACCCAGAAATGCCGCAAATTGTTCGAGGATTGGTCGAGCGGAAAAAATATGTGTACTTGTGTACGAATGCCATTCTTCTTGAGCGTAAGCTGTCGGATTATACTCCATCAAAGTATTTAACCTTTAGCATTCATATGGATGGCCTTAAGGATGAGCATGATCATGCAGTGTGTCGAGAAGGGGTGTACGATGTTGCGGTCAAGGCCATTCGTGCAGCGCTTCAACGTGGCTTTCGAGTGACCACGAATACGACATTATTTAACGATGCGAATCCTTCTCGTGTTCGTCAATTTTTCGACGAAATGATGGGGCTAGGTGTTGAAGGCATGATGATCTCACCAGGCTATAGCTACGATAAGGCTCCCGACCAAAATAGTTTTCTCAAGCGTGAACGAACGCATGCGCTTTTTTCGCAATTGCTCGGTGAGCGAAAGCGAGCTTGGCAGTTTAATCAGTCTCCCCTTTTTTTAGAGTTTTTGATGGGGAAGCGAGAGTATGAATGCACGCCCTGGGGCAATCCCACGTATAATATTTTCGGTTGGCAAAAACCTTGCTATTTGATTCAGGACGGCTATGCGTCATCGTTCCGGGAGTTAATGGAAGAGACCTCGTGGGAACGCTATGGAACGGGTCGAAATGAAAAATGCCAGGATTGCATGGTGCATTGTGGGTACGAGGCTTCAGCTGTGGAAGACACCTTTAGCTCCTGGTCTGGATTTTTGGGGACGGTCAGGGCCACGTTATTTCCAAGTATAACATAAGACGTTCCCAGCGCGTGGGGTTGTCTTTTCTTTGCAGCTAGTTATGGATAATCAGCAAACTTCAGCCTCCTCAGGTAAAAGCCTCGAAGGGCAAAAATTTCAATTGACTGATCCAGAAGAGCGGAGACGTGTGATTGATTTGGCCTTTGATTATCGGGGAGATGTGACAATTGAATTGCGATCAGGTGAATCGATTGAGGGCTATCTGTATGACAGAGATCTACAGTCCTCGCCTCCTACTGTGAAGATATTTCCTAAAGCGCAATCCAGTATGCAGAGTCTTCGATATGAAGAACTTGATGCCATTTCCTTTTCAGGGGAAGATACCGCATTTGGAAAATCGTGGGATGATTGGGTTCACAAGATGGAAAAAATAACCAAGAAGAAATTGTAGTTCGCTTCGCTAGGCCTTCCTCAGTCCCCCCCCCTTTTTTTTCACCTTGCAAGTCTTCTTTCCTTCGGTTTCAGTCACGATAAATATTGTCGAGTGTATGAATCCCTCTCTTTATCAATGTCTAAGCTCTCCAGCTTTTCGTCTTGACCAACATGAAGGCAAAATAGTATTCCATCAATTAATGATGAAATTGCATTTTGTTGAGGAAACATTGTCCTGTCATCATTGACGATTACCTCTCGTCTATGCTAGAAACCACGGACCTTTTTGGCTAGATGAGACTCAAGGGTAAAATCAGTTAGGTATGATCCTCCTAGTGTAGTGCAGTGGTGCTAAGCGACTGGCAGGAATGCCATTGGGTCTGTTGAAAAGGGAGTTCAAGTGCTAGGAGAAAAAGCATAGATGTTTACTGATGACTTAATTATTTTTCTTACTGAATACGTCTATTGTATATAAGCTATCAATACAGTTATCAGTGTAGGCCAATATTGCGATATTGCAAATGAAGTAAGTGGTGAATTTTGCAGTTTGTTCTGATTGATTGATGGATGTCCTAAGTTCCTGGTTTGATTTGATCTCATGATTTTTTTCTGGACGAAAGACATAGGGAACAAGAATCGCGTCTCCCACTTACGGCACAAAGATCCATGGCACAGGGAAGGCCGTTAATAAGTTTGAAAAGAGTGGACGTCTTGGTTTCTGAAAAGCTGTTCTGACACCGCTCACAAAAGACGCTGATGACTTGTATGTTCAGGTGTAATAAAAGGTACATTTGTCGAGTTGATGAGAGACTTGATTTGAGTAGCGCTTTTGTTTCTGGCTGTATAGCAGGGGGGGAAGCGCTTTTTTGCGATATAGGATATAGGTCGATGGGGACAGTATAGCTTTGGTGCGAATTCTTGAGTAATTTTGTACATCACAACGTTCAACTAGGGGGTTATATGAAGCAGAGTCATAGTTTGAGAAACGTATTTTTGGTCGGTCTCTCCGTTGCTGGATTAACCCTCACGGCATGCGGTGGAGCCGAGGGACCTCCGAAGCCTCCGCCGCCAGCTCCTCCCGAGTATGCGGATAAACATATGCCTCCAGATCACTGGGGAAATCCAGATATTATTGCCGAAGGGCAGGCGATCTATACCGGACAGCAAAATATCGACGTGAATTGTGCAAGTTGTCATGGTAAGAATGGAAAGCCAGTCAAGGCTGGGGCGCGGGACTTTAGGCAGACTGAACATATGAAACTGTATTCAGATTCGCAGTGGTTCTGGAGGGTTTCAGAAGGTGTAAAAGGGACGAAAATGAAAGCATGGAAGAGCAAGCTTTCAGAAGATGAAATATGGAAAGTTATTGCCTTTGAAGCGACGTTTGGTCTTGAAGGGCAAGAATATGATGTCGCAAAGAAGCAGTGGGTTCCCTTGGGTACGGCCGGGGCGGCAGGAGCTGCAACTGAAGAAGCTCCAGCAGCAGAAGCTCCAACGGAAGAAGCTCCAGCAGAATGAGCTGGAGAACATGCCGGGAGTAAGGGCTTAAGGGTTAGAATTGTACAAGTAAGGTTACGAGTTGTTCACGGCGGATATGAAAGCTAAAGAAGGAGGGCCACGACCCTTGAAGACATTAAGCCGAAGTTTACTGTTTTTGCCAGGCTTGTTGGTGCTTGGGGCAGCTGCCGCGTATGGGCAGGCTCCCGATGCACCAACTGTCGATTTCCCCTACGCTGGAAATCGTACAGCTGTGTGGGTAGTGGCTCAGTTGCACATCTTATTTGCCGCGTTCATTCTTGGTGCACCAATTTTTGCGGTCGTGTCGGAATGGTTGGGCTACAAGAATAACGATCCCAAGTATGATCGGTTGGCAAAAGAGGTCACAAAGGTGACCGTCATCCTCTATAGCATGACAGCATTAACTGGGGGCCTCTTTATATTTGTATTGTTGGGAACGTATCCTGACTTCACGACATGGTTGATTAAGCACTTTTTCTTGGTCTTCGCGGTCATTTATCCCCTTCTGTTTATTGCAGAAACCATCATTCTGTACACCTATTTTTATTCTTGGGATTCGATGAAGGGAAGTAAAAAGGCAAGGCACATTGCCTTGGGAGTACTTCTGAATCTGGTCGGAACGATTACGCTCTTTGTGATAGACGGGCCGACGGCCTTTATGAACACGCCGGCTAAAGCAGCAGAAGGCATGTCGCTGGTCGAGTTCATACAGACTGCCGGCTTATGGGATAAGGTAGCGAATTATAGCTGGATGCCACTAAACCTTCACCGGCTTGTCGGAAATGTCACATTTGGTGGGTTTATCGCAGGTCTTATTGCTGCATATATGTACATGCGTTCACGGACCGATGAAGAACGCGCATACTATGACTGGATGGGCTTCGTCGGTAACCTTATTGGAGTCGGTGCGCTCTTGCTTCTTCCTTTCATGGGTTATTTGTTGGCCTATGAGCTTTGTGACTATGATGCGTCAATCTGTCCGTACATGATGGCTGATCAGTTATCGATGTTCTTTGAAATGCAGGGCGCGATGATAGGTCTGATTTTCCTTGCCAGTAATTATTACATCTGGCTCAGCATGAAGCGGATACAAGGAGTTGAACAGGTACGGATTTCTGGGCTAGTCATGATTGCCGTCATTGTGATGCCTGCGGTGATGGGGGTGGCCTGGAAAATGTTTCCACCACCTGAATGGCAGTCTTTGATATTTTTAGCGGCTCTTGTGGTCTTGCCGGCAGTGCTCAGTAAATTGCCTGGCTTAAAGTTTACGGTATCAGCGTTTACTATGATCAAGGTTGGGTTTTTGATGATAGTTGTGGCTGATGCCATTTGGATGACACCGCATGGGTTTGTCGCAACACAAGGAGAAGCCACCCACGCCCTTGAATTGCCTGAATGGGCTCAGGAGCTCGCATTGATGCCAGCCAAGAATGCGGCAGCGTTTACCCTGGTATATCTGACGATTGTCAACTATATTCTCTATAATCGTGGGATTCGTGTGGGAAGTATTTCATGGGGAAAAATAGATTTTGCTTCTCAATTCGTTCTTATTTTTCTGGCGTTCAGCGCAATCTGGACAATGGGGTTAATGGGAACGGTTCGGTCTTTAACTCGCAAATATTACCACGTGTATAACTTGGTGCCTGATTTTACGGCTGAAGCGTTTACTCCCACTCTGGCTTATTCAGCTTGGTGGATCACCGGTTGTACGGTGGTATTCTTTACGGTCGTGAGTTTTGCCATCATGGTGACGCTACGGATTACAAAAGATAAGGCTCCAGAAGCACAAGGTGTCCCTCTTCCTGAAGGGGCGAAGTAATCGTAGGGAAATAAGGGAGAAGCGAATGGCTCAGCAAAGTCTAATGGGTAGCATTATGAAAAAGGGGATTGTTGGCGTCATTATTGGCGTCATTCTCGTTGTCGTCGCCAAGCTGACTGGTTTCCCGTTTGTGTTCCAGGTGATGTTCTTTTCGTATGCCATGTTGGGTGCTCTTGTCTTCATCTTACTTGATGCGCCTTCAATGAATCGACTTGAGGGTCCTAAGGCTGCGATCGGGTTGGTCGTGTTTTATATTGTTCTGTCTGTCATATTTACGGGAGGGGCTAGTGGACTCCCACAATATGATCCTGAAGTTGAAAAAGGAAAAATTGATAAAGTTCTCAAACTTAGAAAAGCAAGAACTCAACAGGGAAAGGCCGAAGAGTTGATTGCGCGTGCAAAAGCCCTTGATGAGCGAGCAATAGCGATTGATAAAAAGTTAAATACGTTGGGAGCTGGAAAGATTGATGTGGTTGTGGAGGCTGCGCCTACGACCTCTGCTGCTGGAGGTGACATTGTTGCTCTAGGAAAAGAGCAATGGGAATTGCAAGAATGCTACAACTGTCACAAGTTATTTGGAGAAGGCGGGAAAAAGCGTGGCCCTGTTATGGACAACATTGGAAACCTCATGACGGCTGAACAGCTAAGAGAAAAAATTCTGGATCCTAAGAGCTGGATGGCCGAAGGCTTCGATAAACAGTATAAGAAAGGCAAAATGCCTGATAAATATAAAGATTTGATGTTTGATGAAGAAATCGATGCACTTGTGGCGTTCCTTGTATCTCTGAAAGATGCATCGGTGGTAACCCCCAAACCCATTAAAATGAATTAACCCATGATTGTAGGCATTTAGTGTTATGCAACCTAAGTTAACTGCAAAAGCTCGGTGTAGTGATGGTGAGGTCGGTAAGATCTCAAAGGTAATTATGGATCCCATCTCGCACGAGGTGAGCCATGTGGTCGTTCAAGAGTCTGGGGCAATGCGATTGGAGCGTTGTGTCCCAATAGGAGATGTTCAAGAAATTGTGAGTGAGGAGGAAGTTGTTCTTCGTTGTTCATCTTCCGAGTTTAGCCAGTATTCCGTTTTGGATCGAGATCAGTATGTGACGCCTCACGAAGTCGAAATTGCACACCTTGAAGATAATATCCATGTGGAGCCTGGTGAGGTGCTTGTCCCGCTCCCATGTTTAGAGCGCGATGTGCCTCGTCGTACGTTTTTTACCAATATGACCCATGCGATTGGCGCATTGATTGCCCTGCCTCTTGCATTCCCTGTCTTAAAGTACCTGATGAAACCCATGTACAAACCCTTCGATAACGCATGGTTTGATGTTGGTAATTCTAAGAAAATTGCAAAAGAAAATATTGGGTATCAATTTAAGTTTACTCGAGGGTTTAAAGAAGCCTTTATGCCTGAGCAGCAGATCGAAAAGAATATTTGGGTTGTGAAGGCGACGCCAGAAGTAAAAAAGGCTGTATATGAAGGTGAAGATAGAAAGTTTTACGATAATAAAGGTGATGTAATTTGGGTGAATAAGGCCAATTCCCCATTCATTGGATTCTCGGGGAAGTGTCCGCATTTAGGATGTGGATATAAATGGAGAAGGACAAAAAACTTTCCTGATGGAGTATTTCTTTGTCCCTGTCATCTCAGCATCTATGATGAAGCGGGAAAAGTTATTGATGGGCCCGCGCCGAGAGCGTTAGACGTGCTACCTCTCGATATCAACGCTGGTGGAGAAATTAAAGTTATCGACGTTGAGTATAAGGCTGGCGTCAAAAATCAAATCAGACTCTTGTAATTCCCTCACGACAATATCATGAATAATCAGCAACGTACTGCGAACGAACCGAATGCGTTAGAAAAGGTAGTGGACTTTGTCGACGAGCGTGTTGGCCTAAAGACCATACAGGCCAAAATGCTCAATGAGCCTGTCCCTGGAGGGTCACGATGGGCCTATGCCTTTGGATCCTGTCTTCTCTTTATCTTTATCCTTCAAGTGGTCACGGGCATTTTGTTGATGTTTTATTATGTCCCAAGTACAGATCACGCGTATGATAGTACGCAGTACATCATTCATGAAGTTGAGTATGGATGGTTCTTGCTGAGTTACCATTTCTGGGGATCCTCAGCGATGGTTGTGATGGTATTTGCGCACATGTCTCAGGTTTTTTTATGGGGAGCGTATAAAAAACCGCGAGAACTTATCTGGCTTGTTGGTTTGGCCCTATTTGGCATTGTGATGGCCTTTGGGTTTACAGGCTACCTCCTTCCATGGGATCAGCGAGCCTACTGGGCAACAGTGGTCGGTGTAGAGATCATGGATAAAACGCCGATTGTCGGTGATTTTATGGCTCGATTTTTAAAGGGTGGTCCGACTCCTGGACAAATGACCTTAAGTCGATTCTTTGTCATCCATGTTATGGTCTTGCCTGCAGGGTTAATGGGGCTAGCTGGACTGCATATCTTTTTATTTCGAAAGGCAGGTCCTGCAGGTCCATTCAGAGGCACACCGGAAGAGCTCAAAGCCAAGACCGATTACTTTTTCCCTCGGCAAATATGGAAAGACATTGTGGCAATGGCCACGGTTTTTCTTATTGTCTGTAGCTTGGCGTTTATTGAGCCAGTGACGTTGCTGGAGCAAGCGACTCCTGATCCAGGCGACTATCATCCAGAGCCTGAATGGTATTTCCTCTTTCTGTTTCAACTTTTACGTTTAAAGATGTTTGGTGGAGAGTTTGGGCAATTTCTCGGAGCTATTGCGATACCTGGGGCATTTATGGCTTTCCTCGCCGCATTGCCGTTTATCGATACCAATCCACAGCGAGACATTTTCAAGCGACCGGTTGCACTTGTTGGCTGGATTGTCATTATGCTTGGAATACTGATCTTTACCGTTTCAGCTATTATCAATCGACAGTTTCTCGACTAATCATAAAGGCTGAAATTTCTAGGCCGTAAATAATAAATAAGATGTGTGGTTTTGGGAACAGTAAATTTTAAAATACGACGCGTTGTAAATATCCATGTCTAATACAAAGCTCGGTCTACTTGTTTTTTGGCCTACCTTCTGGACTGGCTTTCCCATCAAGATGGTAATTTGTCTCCTGTTGCTTGCAGGTGGCCTTCGTCCATGGAAAGGTCTTGGTCTTGAATTTTTGCTCGTTCTCTCAATCCCAATCGACATATGGGCCTTGGGCCTTTGTGGGCGAACGGTATTACTGGAACGATTAAATATTGATCCACAATCTGGATTAGGGAAAAGGTTATGGTGGAAGTGGGCACTGTTCAGTGTGATTTATCTTCCACTGCTGTATTTTATCGTCGGGTTTGTAACATCAGCATCAAAAGCCGTGACCACCAGCATTATCGAAACGATTAAAGAAAATGTATGGGTCATTCCGGTTGCTGAGCAAATTACGATCGAATTAGTCATGTGGGGAAGTGTTGCCAGTGCGGTGTTGGTGCTGCTCATTATAGGCTGGTTTTATGGGCTTGGAGCGCTGGCTCAGGGAGAAGTAAAGTCTTCAAAATCTAAAGATGGTAACTTTGAGCAAATTGTGTATTTTTGGGATAAAATTCGCATTCCTGCCGACCAAGGTCTTCTGCTGACAGCATTCACATTTGCCGGTGTGGTTCTGGTATTTCTTTTCTGGGTACTGTTGCCGGAAACAACCCCTCATCCACATGATGAATATGAGTACTCAAATGTGGTAAAGATAGAGCCGCCGGTGAAACCGTTAGAGGTATTAAAGAACACAGAAAAAGTTCTAAAGAAAGCAGAGTTGACCATTGTGGAGTTAGAGAAAGAAAAAGACGCGAGCGGTGATACGCAAGTTAACAAAGAAAAGAAGCCTGACAAAGCGGCAGAGGGAAAAATAAAATCTCCCCCTAAATAACGGGGTATTAACACTACCGTTATATCATGGTTCTTTATAACGAGTGGGTGAGGAGAACGTAATCATGTACGGAAGACCTCTACAGATCCTCAGGAATTCACACTTTCCGATTTCGGGGGTCTCCCTTCTTAAGTGGGGTGGGTTGTTCGTTCTTCTGCTGTTCCCGATTCTGGCTTGGGCTCAAGACGCTGCAACCCAAGCGATGTCAGTTGAGTATCGTGACATCCCAGGTATTGGAAGTCGAAATATTATCTGGATTGTTGCCCAGCAACATCTTCTCCTCGCCGGCTTTGTGTTAGGTGTTCCAATCTTTGCTTGGGTATGTGAAATCGTTGGATGGAAGACCAATGAGCCACGCTATGACAAGCTGGCGAAGGAATTTACGAAGCTTCTGACATCAGCATACGCGACGACGGCTTTGTTTGGTGGCATTCTTCTCTTTCTTCTGATTGGGCTGTATCCCAAGCTGATGGCCTACCTCACGGATATATTTTTCCCATCGTTTATCGCCTACTGCATCCTCTTCATTCTTGAAACCGCGACATTGTATATGTACTGGTATGGGTGGGATGCGATGCAGGGCAGGAAAAAAGCCTTTCATATCTTCCTTGGACTCCTGCTTAATCTATTTGCTCTTGGCATTATGATCGTTCCAAATGCGTGGGCCACATTTCAGGCAAGTCCCGTTGTCGTTTCCGATGGGACGGCCATTGAACGGGCATGGGCAGCCATGCAAAATCCCACATGGTGGCCGGTGAATATTCATCGATTGATTGCGAATGTGGTGCTTGGTGGGTTTATCTGTGGTGCCTATGCAGGCGTTCGGTATCTTCTTGCTGTTACGAAAGAAGAAAAAGAGCATTATGACTGGATGGGGTATGTTGGTAATTTCATCGGGGTGTTTGGAATGTTGCCGCTTCCCTTTGCTGGCTATTGGTTGATGAGAGAAATCTATCAGTACAATCAGCAAATGGGGATTACGCTGATGGGAGGTTTCTTAGCCTGGCTCTTTATTCTACAGGCGATGCTCATTGGCGTGTTGTTTCTTGGAGCAAATTATTATTTTTGGCTAGGTATCGCTCATCGAATACCTGGGTCTGAAGGTCAATATAAGAAACCAATCATGGCCATGTTGGTGGTTCTGTTGGCCTGTCTCGCAGTTTGGATGACCCCGCACTCACTTGTTGCCAGCTTAGCAGAAGCTCAAAAAATGGGAGGGACTCACCATCCGCTTCTTGGAGTGTTCGGCGTCATGTCTGCCAAAATGACGGTGTCGAATCTGATGATTCTCGTCACGTTTATGAGTTTCATTATGTATTGGCGCGCGGGAAAGGTCGAGACTGCAGGGTGGGCAAAAGCCGCAAAAGCCTTGATGGGGGTACTATTAGTTATTGCCGGAACAGCAGTCATTGTGCTGGGAGTGTGGGGATATTTTGTCCCCGCAATTGTCCGCATTAACTATTTCTCAGTGGCCCAAGTGCTGATTGTCATTTTCATCATGGTCACTTTTACACCGCTCACGGCTCTATTGATGAAGAGTGCAAAGACGACCACGGAGATGGTTTGGGGGAAAATGCCAGTTCGTGCAGGGTACAGCTTGGTCTTAAATGCAGTGATGGTTATTTTGCTTATGTCCCTAATGGGTTATGCAAGATCGTCTTCCCGTGTTCATTGGCATATATATGGAGTCATGCGTGATACATCTGAGTATGCGTATTCACCGGCTTTAGGATATGCTGCAGCCTTTATGTCGCTGAACACCTTTGTCTTTTGCTTGTTGGCCGCATTTATCTTTTGGGTGGCCACGTTAGGTGATAAAGCGAAGAGTCAACCTCCTGGCGGACAAGAAGTCCAAGTTCCACCTCTGGGAAGCACCTCACCGGCAATGGCTGGAGGTTCTCCGAGACCAAATGAACTTTCATCCTGATGGGCATGATTTTGAATTGACATGAAAATAACAATGAAAAGTGAGGCATCATGAGTGAAGTTGCATTACTACAATTAATTGGATTGATTGTTGTAGGGCTGGGTATCAGTATCCTCCTTTTCATTAAATCTAAATTTCTTCGAGTCATAGGGTTTGTCATTATTGTCCTCGGCTCGTTTAGTCTTGTGGCTCTCAGTGTTCCGCAGATGGCGTCTCTTCCACCTGCAATTGAGTCATTCGACATTGCCAGTGTGAAGTCTCCTGATGATCTCGCTTCCCTGGGGCAAAAAATATTTTTTAGTAAAGGGCAATGTGCTCTTTGTCATTCAATCGGTCCGAGTGAATCAGCCCGATGTCCGGACCTTGCCGGCATAGGTGCGAAGCTCGCGCCGGAATTTATTTATGAGAGTTTAACGGATCCGCAGGCATACATTTATTTAGACTTTAGGCACGATCAATTACCAGAACAGTATCCAGCTCAGATGCCGTACATTAACAAGAATCCCATTGCGCTCAGTCAGCCGGAGATCTACTCCGTCATTGCCTTTTTACAAAAGATGAGTGGAGAACCGGTTAGTATCAAAGTCGAAGATGTGTTGAGCCCTGATTCCGATCAGGTAGAAGAGAAAATTGCGATTCATGGTACGATGCCAAGTGGTAATGCTTCCGTCGTCGTCGCGCAAGCAATTGACTAGGGCTCCGAATCATCCTTAATTAGGAGTAAGCGATATGAAAGGCCCTCTTGTTTCTACAGTGATTCTTCTCGTAGGAGTCTATATATTTCTGGCGTTTCTTCTTCCTCTCGTTACCGCTCCATTGCCGGCAAGTCTTATCTACTTGTATCTGGCCATTACGCTCAGTGGCATTATGATTTATCAAACGATGAGTGCTGGTGGATTGGAAGCATTTATGGGGCCAATTTATCGCTTCTTATCTGGAGAAATTGATGGACCAGCTAAGATGGCAAGGCTGGCTCTCTTGATTGTTTTCCCACTTCTTGTTGGGTGGCAGACATATACAAAGCTGGCTCCAAGTGATTTACCTCCGGCTGAAAATAGAACTATTCATCCCGCACCCCCAGGTGAATTTGTCGGTTTAGCCAATCCCTATCCTGTGAATGAACAAAATATTCAGGAAGGAAAAGGTATTTACGCGGCCAACTGTTCCCCTTGCCATGGTCCAAATTTTGATGGAAAAGGGTCGGCAGCCCCAGGATTTAATCCACCTCCAGCAAATTTTGCAGACCCAGGAACCATAGCGCAACTTCAGGAATCATATTTATTCTGGAGAATTAAAAAGGGGGGCGTTGGGCTCCCGATTGAAGGCATGCCGTGGAAGTCTGCGATGCCACGATGGGAGCATGAGTTAACCGACGAGAAAATTTGGAAGGTGATCATTGGGGAATATGACGGTGCCGGGCAATCTCCGAGAACATGGGAAGAAGAGGAATAAAAGGTTTAATTGGGTTAGGTGATCTGATGGCATATAGGTATGAGAATATGAAACGCTGGCTGACGAGTTTAAATCCAAGATTTCCCCTCGCCCTCATTGGTGTTCTGTTTGTGACGTGGTTTAGTCCGGTGTATGCAAGTGATCCTCCTCCGGATAATTCGCCTGCTAGTGTATCGGTTCGTGTGTATTTGTCTGAAGATGCCGTGCCGATCGACGATCCTGAGTCTTCTGCCTGGGATTCCGTGCCAGAGTCAGAATTTAATTTAGCCCCACAGGTACATTGGCCGGATCGTTTGCAAGAAGCCACAGTCAAATCCGTTAAAGTTCGTGGACTCCATGATGGACAGACCATTGCGATTCGAGTGGAATACCAAGATCCGACCCAAGATCCCGCTGATGCGGCGGCTCTGGAGTTTATGGTTGGTGATCAAAAAGCCCATTTTGCCCATGGACAAGAAATGCTTTTGGTCGAAGGCGGGCCAGTCAATATTTGGTATTGGAAGAACGAAACCGGAAAAGCGACGGATATGAGTGCCAAAGGATTTAAAACGCTCAAGCCTCAAACCCAACAAGATGTTTCCGCTAAGGGAGTTTGGGTAGACGGTAAATGGACGGTCGTGTTTTCACGACCACTTCTAACGAGCGATGAGGAGGATATTCAAATCAACCCAGGGACGTGGACCAGTGTCGCATTTGCCTTTTGGGACGGAAAGCTTGTCGATGGCGCTGTGAAGGAAAAAGGGAGTCAAAAAGCTGTCTCGTCTTGGTGGTCTATCCGTGCTGAGCCAGCGCCAGATAATTCCATTTTTGGGTATGTGGTCTTGGGTCTCATGATAGCCGCAGCATTTGAATTTTTCCTGGTTAGAAAACTTCGAAAAGGACAGGCCGTATGAATCTCTCGCAGCAGTCTTGGCGTCAGTGGGTATGGCCGTTAGTGGTCAGCTTCGGTCTCTTGTTCATGGTCAATGGGTGTGCCATGTTTGAAGATGAAGAAACGGCCAAGGGGAGAAAGATATATCGTCATTACTGTATGCATTGTCACGGAGAGTCCGGAAAGCAAGGAGAAGGCTTTAATTGGGATAGTCTTTCTAATATGGAATTTCCTCCACCAAAAGATCTCTCTGATTCATCAATGGCTGACTCGATTGCAGATGAAGATATTTTTAATGCCATTTCTCGTGAGATGAAAGATACCGCTGACCCTAAAGTGGTCGATGATGTGGACTACTTTGGCGTGGCCACGATGCCAACCTTCAAATACACATTGTCGGAGATGGAAATCTGGAGTTTGGTTCGATATGTCCGATCGTTGCATGGAGGGGATTTTACCTTTGATGTGAATGCTCGACGTCAACAACTTGAGGCAGAGCTTGAATCGGCAACTCAGGAGTTGGAGACGGCAACGCAAGCGCTTGAGGCGGCAGAGGAGAAACGTGACGAAGAGATAGAAGCAGCTGAGGCAGCGGCTGAAGCTGCAGGTGACGAAGATTTCGAAGCGGAAGAAATAGAATTGCCTGAAGAAGAAATTATGACGCAAGCGGCGATTAAACATAAAAAAGCTAAACTCGCATTCGAAAGTTTTGCCAAACGTCCTAAGATGACTGTGTCTCGTCCAGACTTGACTGTGAGCGACGAAGAACGTGCAGAGTTAGAGAAAACTGGTAAGCATCTCTATTTCAATAAATACGGATGTAATAGTTGTCATAGTCTTGAAGGCCAGGGAGGTCTTGTTGGACCTGAACTGGATCGAGCAGGCTTCCGGTTAAATGATACGTGGGTGTACAAATGGCTCATGTACCCTCAAGGCATTAAAAAGCATACTCGAATGCCGAACCTGGGATTCGATGATCAGGATGCAAGAGCTGTGACGGCTTATCTCGGAACGCTTCGAGCTCCGAAGCCAGATAAATCCATCGACTCTGCTGTTTCTGAATAGGTATTATACGAAGCCGATCCAGAAAGATAGGAGTATGGCTATTCCTACCCAAACATGTTTCTTAAACATCTGAAAGTAGTTTGTTGAAGGTTGTTTTGTTGTCAGTGTCCAAGATTGATAGATTACATACACGCTAATTGCTAATATCCCACCGTAAAACATAGGCCCTAACTCCATCATCCATCCTGCCATTCCTAAAAACAACATCGTTAAAACCGAAAACATTCCAACTCCAAGCCAAACATAGGATCCAAAAAGTATTGCCGATGACTTGACCCCTATTTGAAGGTCATCTTCTTTGTCCTGTAGGGCGTAGATGGTGTCATAGGCAATGGCCCAACATATTGTCGCAGCAAATAGCAGCCACGCGGTGATATCAAGCTGATTGCGTACGGCTGCCCAAGCCATGATACTCCCCCATCCAAAGGCGACTCCTAATATGAATTGAGGGATATGGATGTATCGTTTTGCATACGGATAGACTGCAGCAAGGAGTAGGGCTATTGGACTCAGTGCCATAGTGAAAGGATTTAAAAACCACACCAATACAAAAGCGAAAAATGTGATCAGAGACGCCAATCCTAGCGCTTGAAGAGGAGTGAGCGCCCCACTGGCTAACGGACGGTGTTTTGTGCGGTAAACTTTTTGATCGATTGATCGATCTGCCAGATCATTAAAGATGACGCCAGCACTGCGCATGAAAAATGATCCAAGTATAAAGATGGCAATGAGTATAGGATCAGGTTGTCCCTCTGATGCGAGGGTCAATGCCCATAAGGATGGGAGCACAAGTAACAACGTTCCACTTTGATTCTGTAGTCGGATCAGTCGGGCATAAGCTGATAGTACCGATGGCTTTTGAGGAGATGGTTCCGGAGAAGAGTCTGTTGAAGGAGCGGGAAATGCGTTGACCATCTTCCGGTCATTTTCTCCAATATGAACATGCGTTCGTTAAATGGCTAGCTTCGTTGGCTTGAACATAGCCGATGTGAGGAAGATAAGAAGAGGAAAAGAGGCGTATGGTAATCATATGGCAGTGACTATTTTATGCTGAATCTCGTGATACAAAGGATACGTTCCGGGTCGTGCGACGGGGCCACGACAATCATCCAATCACCAGTAGGATTTCCTCGACGCAAGGATTTTGAACTCCACATTCGATAGCCAGGTGACGGCTTAATCGGAAGGTTCACTACAGCTATCGTTTCCCAGCCGTCTTCCAAATGTTGATGCCATGTATGGCGAATCGCGCCTTCTGAGGTAGAGGCAATCCGTGTCCAAAAGAAGATCTTTGGCCGAACTAACGAATTAACAACCGGGAGGTCGGATTGACCATTTTTATCTTTTTCGCAATGTACTGCTGGCGACACCGAGGCTGCCGGTTCTCGATTCTGAATGGAACTTGATAACGAAACCTCAAGAACTTCAAAGTCCGCCCAAGCATGTGCGCTGTGTAGAAAGCTGCTTCCAAGAATGAACAACGACAGAAGAACACGCACGACGGCGACTCCCCAATGAGTAAGTAGTTGACAATATAGTGAATAGTGTCCTCAACTTAGGACATTAACCTTTTCTTGTCAACGACTATCTCTGGAGAGGTTTTCTAATCGAGAAAGAGAAGAAAGTTGACGCCTCTCCCTTAAGAACGGTATAAAATGTCTATGGTTGTCCGGCATCCTGCAATTCTACAAGGACTTCCCATTCAAAGTTTTAGCCCTTCTCTTTTTGACTAGTCAACGAGCCAGGGCCGGCGTAGCTCAGTGGTAGAGCAACGGTTTCGTAAACCGTAGGTCGGTGGTTCAATCCCACTCGCCGGCTCCAGTTAAATTGTATCCTCCCACATATGACCGCCTCTGCTTCGACGGAGGTATTTCATCACTGGTGACGTCAGCCAGGCGTATTCAAATGTACTTCTCGGGTGTTCAAGGGATAGGAGCCAGAAGGTTCAGCGTTTTGCAAATATGCGTTACAGAATGAATTTTCTGTGCGTAACTTTGAAAGACTAAAACCATCAAAATTGATGTTAAAGCTGGTTAGATGAATTGCCGATAGAATTACACTATGGACAGGAAACACGAAGGTATTCTTACACACCCATAGTAGGGTCACGGCATTAAGCCGGTATCCTCATGAACCTTAGGAGGAGAGTTTATGGCAACTGTTAGTGAATTAGACGTGCCAACGCAGTCTGCTGCAAGTTACGGAAACTTAGAGTCACAAAAGACCTTTCACGTTCCCACTCAGCCTGTAGATGGAAAAGGTGAGGTCGTCGCCTTTATTGGTCCTGGGGTGGAATTTAAGGGAGAAATTTTCTACGAAGGCAGCGTGCAGATTGATGGAAGTATGGATGGGCAAATTCATACGAATGGGACCTTATTAATTGGTGAACAGGCAGTCATTAGTGCCAAAGTGAATGCCGGGTCAGTCATTAGTAAAGGGAAAGTCAATGGCGATATTGTGGCAAACAAACAGGTTCAACTTCTTTCGACGGCTATCATGGATGGATCATTGAAAACTCCGGAATTATCGATGGAAATTGGTGTCGTCTTTAATGGAGATATCTCCATGAATTCAAATAGTGCAGTGTCTAACGAAAATTCAGGGACGAAATATAAAGAGCAAGTGTCCTATCAAAAGCCTAATGGCAATACGGGTCATAACTTCAGCAATGGTGGGAAAAAGAATAAAGGTCCAGAAACATCAACCACCTCCGCCGAATCTTCGGGAACAGAGACGAATACTGATAAAAACTCAACAAACGGTTCTTCAACAAAGTCGGATACCGGTAGCGCTTTGAAGTAAGAACCTCAGCTCTATCCTTTCGTGTCTCGTCATGGGCAGTTTTCTAGGTAGCAACAGGATATGTTGTTACTTAGGAGACTGCCTATTTGTGTCTCATTACATTAATCCAGGTATTTGATCTTCTCGATATTATTTTGTTCGCCATCCTCTCTCTAGTTCAACAAGATTTCTCACCTTGAGCAAGCTTGTGTCTCATAGTACGAAAGAGGGAGTCCCGCCGTTTCTCTCTGTTCTTGGCATCTCGTGTGCCTTATGAGTGGTGGCTAGTAAGTGCTTGAGCGCTCAACTCAAGGGATACGATCAACGTAAGATGGACTGACACAAGCTATCACCAGATAACACGCCGAGAATAGAGACTTTTTAGCGATTGGCTGCATTCAGCCATGCATGGTCGTCAGTCAGATTTACACGATCTCCTGGTTTGTCTTTTTTCATTCCCGACGAAAAAAGAATCCCCACTGTCCTTTATTCCTAAGTGCTAGGTATTCCTGTGTATTGTGTCAGTTCTATCTTGATAAACAAAAAGGGCATGCACCTTGCTCAAGTCAAGCTAGGAACACACAACTGGTGAAATAGAGAGAGAGGACAACATGAAGACATGTGATAAATGCCAAGGTTCGATGGTGATTGAGCGGGCGGTTGATCTTGAGGTCGGACTCAAAATGTTTTATTACGCGTGTTTAAATTGTGGTCGACGGGTGCAAGCTGAGAAGGAACCCCGGCCCCTAGTTCATTAAGAAAAGGAGGAACAGAATGTCCACAGGTACAAAGCAAACAGCACGACCTCTGACACATGATGAAAAAAAAGCTGCTGAAGCGGCATTTCGTGGTGCCCCCTTTAATCCAAAATGGTCCGAAGCGGCAAGGAAAGTCTATCAAGGGGTATCTGGAGCTGTCGCCAATCGACCGAGTGAAGTGTTTCGGGGGTTGGCTTCGCAAACACATAAATTAAGCACAACGTCGACGACTATTGAGCGAAAAAATCGGTCACGATCCAAGACAAAAATTTAATAAATGGTTTTCGTGGGGGCATCCCAATTGAGGGTATGCACCCCACATGACCATGTTCTCACCTCTTCAGTCTTATCTTAGCCATTATTTCTCGTTTTTCCTTACCCATACCGACAGGATTTTACACTCCTTACCGAAGGCGCTGATGGATGGGTTTGCGGTTTATAGACGTTTCAATTATAGCGAAATCGCAGAACGTTCAGTTGAATTGCCTATAATACACAACGCAACCACACGCATCGTACAAGCGAATGTTCAAAGGTACGGCTATAACTTTCGCATGTTTGAAGTGAATAATCGGGCGGGGTTAGTTGATATGCCTCTGCTGGAATTTGTTTGAATTCGCTATAAATGATGAAATCTTCTGCTGTGTCTGTCTACGACAGTTGCATAACATTGTTGATATGTTGGAATAGGGAGAATTGGTTAATTTTTGTTGAGCACAGGGTTATGTTCAAAACAGAAAGAGAGCAGATTCATATTTGAGGATGTGATACGCGCTATGGATATGGGAAAATGGGATAATTATCAAACACTGAGATTTCCGGAATCTCAACAACCTGTTACACTTCAATGAGCCCTCACTCAACGAAAATCCATACGGCCTGTTGATAATGAATGAACCCAGATAATTTCTCAAAAATTGTTCTTGTTTGGAGTTGTGAAGAAGAGGATCCTGCAGGATATTTTCTTTCACTGCACAATCGACAACGAGGCGAGCCTCTCGCACGTGAATCACAAATGTCTGATCAGTCCGATTCACCTCTTCATTTTTCTGAAGAATGGTTTGTGCGAGAGCGTGCAGAACGTCTGACTGCGAAACTCGAACACCGGTATTCCGTATTCCACGTAGCACGTCGTTTGACGCAGCGACAAATTCCTCTCCTCTTGATTGTTGCACTTGCTCTGCTCGGAGGATTCTTCACTGACCCTATTGGTCCCGAAGGACATATTAATCTTCTGCATTTCCCATTGCTCGCCTTAGTGTGTTGGAACATGGTCACGTATCTGTGGATGGGCATGAGACGAGTTGTCGTGAGCGCGTCGAAGAATGATCCCAATGAGTGGATATCGAATTGGTTGACCAAGGTAGGCCTTGGAATTTCACAATTTAACGTACGTTTTTTTCAACGAAAAAGTCCTGAAGAAAAACAATGGATCATCGCATCCTTGACGAGATTTTTTCGATTGTGGAGTTCGCTCGTGGGGCAAGCTGTGCGCCTGCAAGGTCGGTCTATTCTTCATTGGGGGGCGGCAGGTCTTGCGGCTGGAGTGATCATCGGAATGTACCTTCGAGGGTTTGCGTTTGAATATCGTGCCAGTTGGCAGAGTACGTTTCTCGAAACGGAACAGGTTCATGATGTCCTCGCCATCATTTTGTTTCCAGCTTCAATGATGTTGGGCGTTGACTTCCCATCTGTTCAGGCCATGGCGGCGCTCAAGGCCCCGGGCAGTGAGAATGCCGCGAAATGGATTCATCTGTGGGCGGTGACATGTCTGTTGATTATTGTCGTGCCAAGAATTGGTTTGGCTCTTTACGCAAGACGAAAGGCCTCGAAACAGTTAGACGAACTTAAACTTCCATTAGACGAACCGTATTTTCAGCGTTTGCTTGCTCCGTATCGAGGCGATGGTCTATGGGTGGAAGTCTTGCCGTATCAGTGTGAACTTGATCATTCTACAGCAACACGTCTTGAAGAGTGTTGTTTGCATATGTTCGGGAATGGCTCGTCCGTGCAGATACGATCTTCTATTGCCTATGGTGAAGATCAACGTCCCATGGATGTACCTCATCACATTCCCCTGCGAGTGCTTGTCATCTTTGATGTGGCAACGACACCTGAGCAGGAGGTGCATGGTGAATTTCTCAAAAATATTCAAAGTCAGGTTGGGGATTGGCCAGCTGGAGGATCGCTCTTACTCGTGATTCTGGCCGGGGCGTATCTGAAGCGAACGGATCAACAGCGTCTGGAGCAGAGAACTCAATCCTGGCAGCGCTTCACAAAGGGTTACGAAATCGAGCCTCTGTTTTTTTCTCCAACAATAGAAAACGATGAACTGTTGAAACAGGCAACAGGAAAATTATGGCCGACCCATGCTCAAGAGGTTTTGTGAGTCCGACGGGTACTTCAGAGATTACGATTTCAATTATTTCCCACACCAATATTGGAAAGACCACATTGGTGCGAACTCTGCTGCGTCGTGATGTGGGAAAGGTCCTGGATCAAGCACATGTGACGGATCAGAATGAGAAATTTACTTGGATAGAGACAGGTGATGGTGCACGATTGCATATTTGGGATACCCCTGGGTTTGGAAATTCGGTTCAACTGTTGAAGTTACTCCAACAACAAGAACATCCCATAGGGTGGATGATCGCGCACGTCTGGGACCGTTTCAAAGATCGCCCATTATGGTGCAGTCAACAAGCTCTCAAGAATGTACGTGATGAAGCTGACGTCGTGCTGTATCTTGTCAATGCATTAGAGAACCCAAAGCTCGCGAGTGGATACATTAAGCCCGAAATGGAGCTTCTTGATTGGCTGCAGAAGCCCGTACTGGTGATTCTGAATCAAATCGGTTCCGAGGGTGGAACGCGGGAAGGGGGCGAGTGCGAACGTGACTGGCAGGACTCACTTAAGCCGTATTCTGTTGTTCAAGGAGTCTTGAGTTTAGATAGTTTTTCGCGGTGTTGGATGCTTGAAGGAGTCTTGTTGGAATATGTTCAACGTCTACTCCCCACGGAGTCCCAGGAGACAATGATTCGTTTGACTGACAGGTGGAAGGATCAAAATACTGAAGTTTTCAAAAAAGCGATGAATCGGGTGGCGCATGTCCTGACCCGTGCCGCAAGTGATGAAGAAGACGTGAATGAGACAGGACAACTCAGGAAGATGAAAGTGAAACGTGCGGCGCAAGAATTGCGTCTTCGACTTGAACAGGATATTTGTCTTGCTATGCAAGATTTGATTGAATGGCATGGGTTGGAGGGAGAGGCCGCCATTAAAATTCAATCGCAATTGCAAGATGTGACCGTTCCAATAGAATCTTCAGCCATAGAGGAGGCTTTAGGACGTGCTGCGTTAGGAGGCTTTGGAGGGGCTGCGGCAGGAACTGCTGCCGGAGCTGCTATTGATGCCGCCACAGGTGGAATGTCGTTGGGGCTTTTTGCGCTGACAGGGGCATTTCTTGGTGCATTAGGGTTAGCCGCCTGGGGAAACGAAGTCGAAATGGAAGAGACGTTAAAGATTAAGTGGGTGCCGGAGTTTCTTCATACGCTCACGCAAGATCTTCTTTTACGCTATATGGCGGTAGCTCATTTTGGTCGTGGCCGTGGAAGTTTTCAGGCAGATCAAGATAGTCCAATCATTTGGCAAGAAGCCATACGCAACGTGTATGAAGATGATCAGTCAGCGTTTCAAAGAATTTGGGAGACGGATGATGAGCGTGCATCTCAAGGTATGGAGGAACGAACTCCTCGCCTCGCAGTGCAACTTGAATCCGTAACTCGCGAGGTTCTTCGAACGCTCTATCCTGCGACCAAGAATTTCAATTTGTAAATCCAGAGATTTTAGACGTTTATGGTTTTACGATAGGTTCTCGCGTAGACCTTGAGTTGTAAGAACGGGAACTACATCCGCTGGTGAGTAGGTTGGTGGTTTGACCCATTTTCCATCTTCCCGTTTATGCCCTCCCACTTTACTCATGTTGGAGCGATGGACTTCTTGGAAAACAGGTTCCATATCAATCCCGCACGATACGGCAGTTCCATAGACGACGTACAACAGGTCCGCGAGTTCCTTCGCGATATTCGGGAGATCTTTGGTCTTCATAGCTTCTTGGAGTTCCTCAAATTCTTCTTGTATAAGACGAGTTCTCAGCGTTTGTGTGGATTCGTCGGGTAGTGTTGGTTGACGTGCGATCTGAATATCAAATTGTTGATGAAATTCTAAAACCATTTGTTGAGCCTTGTTCACGTGTTTGTCTTCCTTTCCTTTTCCTTCTCCTACCATAAGGAGTGCTCACGATAGAAATATTTAGAGAGCGAGGAGTAAATAAATGTCATTCACATTGGTGTTGGTTGGGTCGGTTTTGATATGTCCGCCAGCGTGCTTGAAGAATGTGTAACTGTCGTGTGATTGGAGAAACCTGCGAGCATCCAGGTTTTTCTTTTTAGCTCTCATGACTGTTTCCCCATTGACCGCGGCGCCGGCAACATCCGTTGGACCATCGGAGCCATCTGTCCCAAACCCTGCCAGAATGATACTCGGGATTCCAGATATGCCTATTGCGGCAGATAACATGCATTCTTGAGCTCGGCCGCCTTTCCCCTTACCAGTAACCTTCACAGTTGGTTCACCACCCCAGATCATACAGGTAGGACGGTGGATAGAGTTTTTAGTCTTATCAATACGTTTAGCAAATGATGCGATAAGGTTTCCAGCTTCTTTCGCTTCACTCTGTAAGGGAGATGTTTGGAGAATAGGTCGGAATCCCAAATTTTTGGCCATTTTGGCAATCTGGCATGCAGCCAGTTGATTGTTCCCAATGATGACATTATGGACTCGTTTCAAGTGTGGATCTCCACGTTTGAGCGTTTCCGGTACAAGTCCATGTACCCCCTTTTCAATATGACGTTTTACTGCTACGGATAAGTGTTCCCAGAGACCGTATTTGTCTAAGATGTGGTGAGCTTGAAGATATGTACTTGAATCCGATGCCGTCAACCCTGACCCAATCGTTTCGAGATCGTCACCGAGAACATCAGAAAGAATAAGACTGATCACGGTCGCCGAAGTGGATGCGATGAGTTTCCCGCCTTTGAGTGCTGAGAGATGTTTGCGTATGGTATTGATCTCCTGAATGTTGGCTCCGCTTCGAAGGAGTTGGTTCGTCGTCTGCTGCTTATTGTTTAAGGTCAGTCCTGGTGCGGGGCTGGCCAGAAGACTGGAGGCGCCCCCTGAGATGAGAGTCACGAGTAAGTCTTGAGGCGTGAGAGACCTCAGCCTTCGTTGGACGAGTGTTGCTGCTTGGCGGCTTCGTGAGTCTGGAGTCGGATGTCCAGCTTGGAACATCTCAATATTTTTGAGTGTAAATTTTGGGAGATCTTTGACAATGAGCAATCCGTCGTCTAGCCTTTTCCCGAGTAGTTGTTGCAGGGCTTGCCCCATTCTTGCCGAAGCTTTTCCTATTCCTATGCACACAACACGATCATAATTTTTGAGATGATATCGTCGCCTCTTAATTGTTAAGACGCTATCTTTGACGATACACAATCGTTGAATGGCGAGACCTGGATCAGCGGCAGCAAGCCCTGCCTCAAGAAGTTGGGTAAGAATGACTTTGTGTGGTCGATGAAGATCGTTGATCGTCATGGATTCGATTCCCTTGGCCTGGGAGTGCGTTTCCCTCCTATGGTAGGATGATTTCCAATGTCATCACTCAAGGTTTTACATCAAACTGTATCAGATTGCACGTTATGCCCGCGCTTGACGATCTACCGTCGAGAAATTGCCAGAGTCAAGGTCAAGCGATTCCAGGACTGGCACTACTGGGGTCGGCCTATACCAGGGTTTGGTGATTCCAAGGCCAGGCTTTTTGTCGTTGGGCTTGCTCCGGCCGCGCATGGAGGGAATCGAACCGGCCGGGTGTTTACCGGGGACCGGAGCGGGGATTGGTTATATGACGCATTATATCACTATGGCTTTGCGAACCAACCAGACTCGACGCATGCTAAAGACGGATTGAAATTGAGGGATTGTTATATTGCTGCAGCCGTACGTTGCGCTCCGCCAGCCAATAAACCATCTATGAAAGAGTTTGACGCCTGTCGACCGTATTTAGTGGAAGAGTTTCGTGTCTTAACGAGTGTAAAGGTCGTTGTCGCGCTTGGGAAAATTGCCTTTGACGAATACCTTAAAACTTGCCAAGTCTTAGGTCATGCTATTCCATCACCGAAGCCTAAATTTGGCCATGAATGCTCGTACGTCCTGCCATGGCGAGTGACGTTGATTGGTTCTTATCACCCCAGTCAGCAAAATACCTTCACTGGGAAGCTCACCCGCCCGATGTTTTATCGTGTCTTTGAGCGCGCCAGGTTAGAACTTGAAGCGAAGCGCAAAAATTGCGGGACATGATACAACGAACGTCTTTTCTTTTCACATTCACGACTCGTTCAATTAAGACGTCTTGGGTAAATTTTGCTTTTCCCAATCAGCGAGAAACTTTTTGAGTCCACTGTCGGTTAAGGGATGTTTGACCAATTGCTGAAAGACGCTGAAGGGCAAGGTGCAAATGTGTCCTCCGGCAAGTGCCGCTTCGACCACATGTTGTGGGCTTCGGACGCTGGCGACCAGGACCAGAGTGGGGAACTTGTAATTGGTGAAAATAGTCACAATTTGTCGAATCAGCTCCATCCCGTTACTGCTGATGTCATCCAAGCGGCCGATAAATGGAGACACACACCAGGCTCCAGCCTTCGCTGCAAGCAATGCTTGCGCTGCTGAAAAACAGAGTGTGACATTGACGCGAATGCCTTCGCTGGCGAGTTGCTTGGTGGCTTTCAATCCTTCAGGAATCAGAGGACACTTGACGACGATGTTTTTATGAATCTTCGCGAGCTCCCGCCCTTCTTGTATCATGGCCTCAGCTTCTACACTGACAACCTCTGCACTGATGGGGCCGTCGACAACGCTGCAGACTTCTAGCAGAAGATCTTTGAAGTCACGTCCTTCTTTCGAGACTAATGAAGGGTTGGTGGTGATACCATCAATGACCCCAAGGCTTGCGGCTTCACGAATTTCTTTGATGTTGCCTGTATCGAGATAGATTTGCATAATTGACCCTCGTGTGTTTAGACGTCATGGGTTTTGTTTGAATGATTTCTTATTGTAACCAGGGATCGTCATCTCCACAATTCGGAGACTCTCATTGCCTGATGTTTTGTTTGACGAATGACTCCTCAGAGGCTAAAATTTTGATAAGGACGGGACTGTCCTTTTGGGATGTTTGTCGCTCAGTCAGAATATGTCATGAAAACGGAACATCTCTCTTTAGTATAACATGAAGTTTGGCATGGGAGGGTGCGGAGTGATTGGACGATTGCTTGGTGTGATATTGGCAGGGTTGTTGTTGTCGGCTTGTGGAGGAAATCCCTATCTGGAGGCTTCGTTGAATCCTGCTGAATTTGAGGGGAAAGATAAGGCGTGGTTTGAAGAGCACTGGGGTACACCAACTGGAAAGTCTCAACGGTTTTTTGGGGGAGAAACGTGGGTGTATCACCGAATGGCAGGAGGGGAAAAGCATTTCCCATTCTTCAACTTTGCTCCGAATTCTTGTGAGATTACATTGGATTTTGACAAGGAAGAAAAATTGGATTCATATGATTACACAGATTGTTAAGGAAAGACCGGATAACAAGAGTATAATGTTACGTTTGACCGTCTGTGGCGTGTAGTATTGGCGAGGTGAAACATTGAATATACAGGGTATTGAACATAATCCCGCCAGGTGTATCGGGTGACCTGCACCATACGCAAGATTTCTGATCCTCAACAACTTTTTTCGATTGCTGCTCAAGAATTCTGCAAACGCATAGAAGAAGCCGTTAAGCGAACTGGGCACATGACTGTCGCATTGGCTGGTGGATCGACGCCAAAGGGGCTCTATGGACTCTTGGCAAGCGAACCCTATCGATCGATGATCGATTGGTCGAAGGTTCATGTGTATTGGGGCGATGAACGACATGTTTCGCCGGACCATCAGGACAGCAATTATCGAATGGCACATGAGTCGTTGCTTTCCCACGTTCCAGCGATTCCAAGCCAAATTCACCGTATGCAGGGTGAATTTCCGAATGCCTCAGATGCCGCGGATGCCTATGAAGACGTATTGCGGAAGGAATTTACTCCATCACCTGGAGAGGCTCCGGTCTTTGATCTTATACTCTTGGGTATGGGACCTGACGGTCATACAGCATCGTTGTTTCCAGAAACAGAGGTCGTGCATGAGTCAGCAAGATGGGTCGCCGCTCCCTGGGTTGAAAAATTTCAGACACATCGTGTGACGTTGACTCCAGTCGTTCTGAATCAGGCACGTCACGTCATGTTTCTGGTGAGTGGAAAAGATAAGGCAAATGCCTTACAGGCTGTCTTAGAGGGGCCTTCACAGCCAGACCAGTATCCTTCTCAAGTCATTAACCCGTTATCAGGTCAACTGCTCTGGTTAGTCGATGAACAAGCTGCCAGTCTTTTACACAAGACCACATTCCAAACCCAATGAAAGGGTCATACTACTATGAATGTAATGAACGCGCCACCCGCATTCATTCAAGCCTTACATAAGGCTTCTGTAACATGTCGGACTCCAGATTGCAAAGGAGCTGTAACGGTTGTTGATCTTACGCATCGCGATGATCGTGTGAAAACTTTCAGCTTTCACTGTGACCACTGCAATTGGAAAGAGGAGATAGCTGGGGAGTTGCAAATGGAGCCTCCCTGGGACGAAGCCGCTCTGATCGAGATCACTGAGGAGCACCTCTTACATCTTGAGCCGGTGTGTCCCCATGATCAGGCTCCTGTGCATTTTCATTCTCTCCCCAATCCTCGGCGTAAAGCTCGATACCAAATTTCCTGCCACTATTGCGGCCGCCAAGCCGAACTCGAATGGCCCCCCGCCGAAGCTAAATGGTAATGGCCACTTGTAATCGATATGTCATTCGCGACCTGATACTAAAAAAGGTTGCCTGTCAATTGCGGGAACTGTGTCAGCACTACCGTGGCCATTGCCAACTGTAATCTGTATATCAGTAGGTCTCGAATGCCATCGAACGTTGCTTATGAGCCGACCTATACAGCGGTCAACGATCGTACTCACCAAAGCCACATATAATCGACCCATCATTTGCAATAGTAGGTTCTATGTAGATTGCCTATTGGTTGGCTTGCTGATAGGGAATAACCGTGGCCATTGCCTACTTTTAATTCATAGATCAGAAAGTATGAGGCTTCAAGTAAATTGTCTGGTGACCCTCCCGGGTATTTGACGGCTTGGTGTGATCAGGAATATGGCGGGCCTCTATCAATTAAGTTTCTGACGAAGGCGGGGCATGGGCAGTTTGATGCGATTCATACGCAATGGCGAGGACGCATTAATATGGATCCTGATTCTCAGACAGTTGCAAAATGGAATGAACAACTTCATTGGGATCATTCCTCAGCCACTGTAAAAAAAGGGGACATTCACCTTTTTTGTTCGAACGACCATCCGAAAGGGGAAAATAGGATAATCTCATTTTGGAGAGAATGGATGTCGGGGCCATTCGACCAAAGGTCAACCGAGACTCACCGTTTGATCGATAGGTCTGGACATAATGAATGGCAAAGTGATTGGACCTTGAGTTCAGTATGAATCTGGGTGAGTGTCCCCGTCAGGGATCGTCTAGGTGTATGCTTAATTAAAAAGGAGAATGTCCCCTTTTTCATTTTTAAGTAGAGAAACAACGGTTCCAACAGATGATGGACAAGATTATGTGGTTGGTACGGAAACATCGAGAAAGCCTATAGTGCTTTCCGTCGTGGTAGAAGAGTCTTTATAATATCAAGGTTATATTCTAAAGCAAGCAAGTTGACCTCTTTGCCACTTGCAAGGGGAACGCCCGCGTTGCAACCAGAGAGGATCTCCGATTGACCCCCATAGAAATCTTTGATACTTTGCTGTCGGACGAAAACGGTCGTTTTCATTTCCTATTTCTTTAAAATGTCTTATATCTTTTGATTTCTGGTCACCTGAGTTGGTGCAGCGAGAATGAAGGCGCAATTTTCCGTGAATTATTCGTTATTTTGGAGGCGGTGCCTGGTAGTCACACCTAGTATGTACTTGCCTGTTGTTGCACCAGTTCTTGGAAAAATTGAGGGGGAGCTTGTGTCTGCAACGCCCAAGAAAACCGGAACTAGAACCCCGCAGCCCATCTTGACTGATCGATATACGCTTGCAATGAATAACTAAGGAGGAACCGAATGAAACGTATCAAACTCAAGTCTACCTTTCTTAGTCTTACTGTAGGTTTCCTTCTCGTCCTACTATCGGTGCCCGTGAGTGCGAAAAATGGAAAGAATATACTCTATGAAGTCTGGGGCGCCGATCAGTCTAACTCGGTGAGCAGTGCTCCCGCCCGCGGTACAATAGGCAGTTTGATTTGGGTATGGAACAGCGAAGACATCCATAGCCAGCTCACCAATGGCACGACGGCTCAACCCCTGGGCTGTGATGGAAATAATACTCCTGGTGACGGTCCCTGCGATCTGCTCAATGTGTTTCCCGGCACATTGGTCGAGCATGATAGCAATGGCGTGACCGGTGCGTCCCTCCACGACTACGACTATGGGCGCTTACACGGGGCACTGCCGGATCCACAGAATCGCTACATGAACATTAATCTGTTCGGCCCTGGCAACGGCTTTATAGGAATCATGGACGGTGCGACCAAGGAAGCCGTCGCGTTGTTTCGCGTGACCGGAACGAGCTCAGGTCAGCGGGTGCACATGTCGTTTTGGAACAGTGATGGCAGCGCCCTGCTGATTGCCAACCTGGACGGTAAAGTGCTCGAGCGCATCGACATCGCCCGCGATACAGATGGTTCCATCACTCAAGCAGCCTTCAATCGTTCTGCCAGCCTTGGCGTTGGCAAAAACCTGGCCGTGACTGCGGAGGTTAAGGTTTACCTGGGGCAGAATGAGCAAGGCAACCCCATGATCGGCACGATTACCGGCGACTATAGCAACGCCAATCTGGGCGATCTTACCCCAGCCGGTAAGTGTCGAGAAAACGGCTGCATCAGCGGTACAGATGGCGAAATGGGCGGTCGCGTTAATAACGTAATTATTTGCCCCATCGTTTCTGCTAACGATTACGCGTATATCACCATGGGCGGTGGTGGGCTCTTGGTGGCCAACACCAGGACCACGCCGATGACTATCGTCGGCGAATACGGGCAGGAAGTGATTAACGGCGCCGGTTGTGGCGGCATTCAGGTGGGTGATCACATGTGGCTCAATGCCGGCATATCAGCGTCAGCCGCTGGTAACGTGCATTCGACTTTCACCATCTATACGCTCGATGATCGCGTGTTCAACACCGTTCAGGCAGAGAACACACCCCTGCCGGTGACAGTCTACAAAGACTCGGATGCCAGTGATGGTAATGCGGCCAACACCGCTACCATTGGCAACCTGAGTGGCGATCAGCCCCCAAACCTGACCGGGCAGCTTCCAGGGACAAGCACCCGCCGCGACAGCCATGGCATGGCGCGAACGTTGTCCGGCAAGCACGTGCACACGGTGGATCGCATCCAGAACATAGTTGAGGTTATCAATACTAAAACCCTGGCCAGAACCACCTATGATCTGGCCTCGGCCAACGGCCTGGGCAATGGCGTAGGACCGTGCGATGCCGCGTCTGTCACATCCGAAAGTGGTTCGACGGGCGACCCAGCCCTGCCTCCCAACGATGCCACACCAGATCTGCTAGAGAATACACCAGATGGCAAGTACCTCGCGGTGGCACTGCGCGGGCCTATACCCGTTTCGGTCACCCATGCAGCGCAGGGTAGCTGCCCCGGTGTTGGAATCATTCGACTGCTGGCAGGCGGCAAAAGGGGCAAGCTTGCCACCGTACTGCGCACCACCAATACGATCGACGACACACCGGTCAGTGCACCGGGCGGTCATATCTATGAGGGCACCGAACATAGCGATATTCACGGGGCCTCGGTTCGCACTCGGGTAGAAGACATGAAATAATAGCGCCATCGGGGGCAGGCTGAGGCATATGTCTGCCCCTGATTTTTCATTTAGGAATGAGGGGCCCTAATAAGTTCGTGAACATTTCGAAGAAAAGGGTCATTCATCTTTTTTTAATAGAGGGACCTGTTGCTTGTTTTAAGACATAGGGCCTAATCCTCTGAATCATCTTCACTCAGTCTGGATTTTCTTTGCAGCGTTTCCGCAGCTGAATCATGGTGAAATTCACCGATTCAATATTTTTCAACTAAACATTCATAGAGCAAATCAATATATTTGCCATGTATGCTGTGTCTATTTAGATCGCTGGAGTTTGGCTGCCGCTTTTTGCAAGGAAGTATCTGCTGTCCATAGAGCACATCCTGTCAACTGTGCGGCTGCTAACAAGTTCATAGCTAACCCACCCTATCCCTGTTCCATAGAGTTTCTGAGTTTCTAAAAGATGCATCACTTCATGATGTTCTGGAATGTGTGTTTCGGGAAGGGCACAAAGCAAGGCAAGTACTTCTTTTCGATTCTTCAGTCCCCCACAAGCAAGTTCGCCAACGATGAAGGGATGAATGAGTATCTGTGTATCTCGAAGTAAGGACTCTAGGCGAGGGCTTCCATACCGAAAATGATTGACCCAGATTGATGTGTCGACCAGGGTCATCGTGTCTGGGGCGATCGTCGTCGTGGAGGCAACTTTAGGTGCTTCTCTGATCCTCCGAGTTGAGCAAGCCGCAATGCAGCGTTTTTAGAAATCAATGCTTCAAGGCCAAGCCTCACCAACGAGGTTTTTTCAGAAATTCCCGTGAGGGTTGCGGCTTTCTCAAGAAGGTCATCATCGATGTTTAATGTTGTCCTCATATGCATTATATATGCATATATGTCAATGGGTATTTCTCGTCTCGTATCAATCATGGAAAATGGGGAAGATTGCGAAACCACAGATAATATGGCGTATTCTTCCAGAATCCAGAATAGGGGTCATTCTTCTTTTTAAAGCTACCCGGCTCTCTATGACAAAGTGATATGGCTAGGAAAATGGAACATTCTCATTTTTAACGATACAGTATGGACAAAAGAAAAATGTCCCCTTCCCGTAGTCATGTCAGGTCTTCGGCAACAACCCCAAAATGTGCTGAAGCGGATCAATATAATTCCAGGGTTGATTCCTGACTAATACATTTTTCGAAATTTCAAATCATGTTGAGAATGGTTAAACGATAAATGACTAGACAGAGAGAAGGAAGATATGCACTACTTTTTCAATGCCTTGCAACTGGGTCGGGGGAAACGATAACTAAGACCACGGAGTCACGGTATGAAAATTTCCTCAGACATCAAGCCAGTCACATACCTGAAGGCCAACGCCGCCGCCTTGTTGAATCACTTGAGGGTATATTCCCCGCCGCTTGCGGCGTAAACTACTCGGGTGAGGGAGTACATTCATCAGAGCCATAATGTTACGGTTTTGTTGTACCACCTGGTTTTTCCTGCCAAATATCGCCGTGCGATATTTGATTCAGCCGTCGATAGTGTGTTGAAGGAGGTTTGCCTCGAGCTCGAGCCGCGGTATCAGTTGAAATTTCTGGAGATTGGTACGGATAAGAACCATGTCCATTTTCTGGTCCAATCGGTTCCCGGGTATAGTGTGACGAAGGTGGTGACCATCATAAAGCGTTTGACCGCCAGAGAGATCTTCCGGCGCGCCCCTCAGGTCAAAGAGCAATTATGGGGTGGTGAGCTATGGACCGACGGGTATTACGCAAGCACAGTGGGTAAACATGGCAATGAAAATATGATAGGGAAATATGTCAAGCAACAAGGGGATGCCTACCAAAAGCTATACGCAAATCACCAGTTAGTCCTCTTCTAATACCCCGTCCGCTTGCGGCGGGGATTATTTATTCAAATCAATGAAACACATCGTCCGGTTGTGATCACGAAAAATGGCGAGCCCAAGGTTGTATTGCAGGATCCACAAAGCTACGAGAATATGAGGAATGCATTGGGTCTGTTGAAATTTATTTCTCAAGGAGAAGACGATATCAAGAATGACAAGACCACGGCACAAGCTGAAGTGTTCAAGAAGTTAGAAATGCACTTACATGGTCAATGGAATAATCCCACCGTCAAAGCAGTGCTCCTTTCTCCTTTCAAAACCCACGCTAAGTAGATCATTCTCATTTCCCATATTGATAAAACAGATAGCGGGAAACAGTGATTTTGAGGTGTCGATCCCACTGAATCTGTTTGACCATAGTCCGTTTAGAGTGTATACTTTAAAGTGTCAACTACGGAGGATTTCATGCAGGCTACCGCAAAAGATTTACGATTCTCGTCAAAAGAACTCCTTGCCACTGTTTCTCGAGGTGAAGAAGTCGTGATTACACATCGAGGAAAGCCTGTGGCGAAGTTAGTGCCCTTGGATTCCGGTACACAACTGTCGAGCGCCGAGCTCAAACTGTATGGTATTTGGGCGAAGCATCAGCCCTCTCAAAATGTCAAAACCTACGTGCGCCAACTCAGAAAACCGAGACACACGCGTGCTCATTGATACAGACGTCCTCATTTGGTTTATGCGGGGCAATGCGAAGGCGCAAATAATCATTGATCAACAGAAGCCATTCTCCATTTCAGTCGTGACGTATATCGAATTGGTACAAGGGATGCGCAACCAGGAGGAATTGATGGCCCTACGGTCAGCTCTTCGACAGTGGGAGACAAAAATCATTTATCTCACAGAGGCAATCTCATCGAAAGCCATGCTCTATGTCGAAAAGTATGCTCTGAGCCATTCGCTTCATCTCGCTGATGCCCTCATTGGTGCCACAGCCGTCGTGTATGCACTCCCTTTACTCACAGCCAACGCGAAACATTATCGAGTTATTTCCGAACTTAGTCTTCACGTGTTCCGTCCCTAACTTCACCAACGAATCACGAATGCGAGTAAATAGGGGACATTCAAATTCATTGAGATTTCCATTCCAGGCAAGCTCATATTGTTGAAGGAAGAAGATTTGCCTATCAATCAGAAAACCCTGATTTTTGGGGCAAGTCTAGTTTTATTATATTAAGCGAGTGACAAGAGTCTGCCTGTTTAACATTGGAGTAATTGCTAGTTGTTGCATTACCAAACCTTTCTCTCTCCTCGTGATTCTAGAGCCAAAGCATTCATTCACACGAGGAGGTCGAAAATATCTCTGGCCAGACCAATAAGCATCATTATCAATTGTTTTTTGTTAGGTTTAAACGTTTGAACAACTTCACGAGGATCAATATGGTTTAACTGTCAAGAGAACTCACAATGATTTATGGAGATTCTCTATGGCTGTGCTCTTTGTCCTGAACATATCTTTGAGACATTTCTCTAGAAATGGATGATTCGGTCTATACGTGAGAAATTATAAGAATTGGGTAGAAAAGTTTCACTTGATGTCTTCCCAATTTCGGAATGTCGAAGGTTCTTTCTTAACGCCAAGATAACATTTTGAAAAAGTGCGTAACTTATGCCCTTTCCACGACAGCCACTTGTAATCTCATGAGCTAGGACACCTGTAATCCTCGTAAACAAGTACGCTTAGAGGTTTTCAATAAAAGCGAGATAACAGAGAGCGAATGGCCTGTGAAATAATCGTGTCCTAGGACACCTGTAATCCTCGTAAACAAGTACGCTTAGAGGTTTTCAACGAAAGCGAGATAGCAGAGAGAGAATGGCCTGTGACGCGACCGTGTCCTAGGACTTTCGCCAAAGATTTATACATTCACACCACATGAAAAAGATTAAAAAGAAGAAAACCGGAAATGCACGGTCGCTTCCGGCGTATGTCATCGGATTTACGCATGGAGATCCACCGCCTCCCGGCTATTTGACGGCCTGGTTTGATCAGGAATATGGCGGTCCTCTGTCGATTCAGTTTCTGAGTCAAGCGGGGCATGAACAGTTTGAAGCGATTCATACGCAATGGCGAGGACGCATTAATATGAATCTTGATTCTCAGACAGTTAAAAAATGGCGTGAACAAATTCATTGGGATCATTCCTTAGTCATTGAAGTCTCACTTGGATCGAACAGTGGGCAGTCGAAAGTTGATGTCATACTGCATGTCGCTCGCCTTGCGCGCGGCTTAACATTGCTGACCGATGGCACGGCCTATGATGTGGTGACGAATGCCTATCTCAATCCTTCGGATTGGCAAGATCAGACGCTTGCGGCATTTCTTTTAGATGAGCACATTCAGGTTGAGCAGCAAGAAAAGGTTGAGTCAGGGCAGGTGTGGTTTTATACACGTGGGTTGAGTAAGTTTGGTCTTGATGAATTGGAATGTCTTCGTCCAAGAGGACTTTCTGAGACTGTTGTCAAAGAGATTTTAGAGGAAAGTGCAGAATATGTGGTCAACCACGGAAAAGTCCCAAAAATTGGTGAGGCCATCAACCTGCTTAATGCCGGTCAAGTCGTCAAGATCGTTCGTCATCGAACTGATCAATCGTTTGGAAGGTCAATTGCTTTCCGTGAATTACAGTGGATTTGATTTATAGGAATGTTGAAAAAAGCCGCCAGCGGCGTTCTCGCCCTCTCGCCGTCCAAACGCCACGAAGTTCTCTGTGAGGGGGTCTGCGTTGCGTCAGTGAGTTGATTCGGCAGCGTATGAAGAGGCTGTGCGAGAGTGTCGTTGCTCACGTACCTCTTGCCTTTTGCTCATCATTAGCCATTTTGACCTTTCTCTTTTGATGAAAGAAGTTAAGTCATTTGAATGCTTGCTTCCACTGTATCAGGATGAAATATGTCTGTGGGGGCTGCGAGAGTACGCTCCGCTCGTCACTTGGCCACCTATAATCGTTCTTGCAAGAGGAAGCCCCTCTTCAAAAAAAAGAGTGTCATGTGGTACTACCCCAAAGATAACCGTGCCGAGGGGTGCGGCCTTGCTGGACGACTTTTTTGAACATTCAGACATGCGTCTTGCCTAGACGATTTCTGGGCCATTGGCATGAAATATTCAACAGACCCCTTATGCAAGCAGGCTAGAAAGTTAGAAAATTTGGTGGGTAATCCTAAGGCGTGGCTTGAGACGCTCCAGGGCTTTTATTAATCACATTCATGGCAAGCGCGATCATCGATCCGACGTCTGACACACTAGCGGGAAGTACGAGAGTGTTGCTGGCTTTGGCGAGTTCTCCGAACTCTTGAATGTATTGTTCTGCAACTCGGAGTTGTACGGCTTCGTATCCGCCTGGGACCTGATTGGCTTCGGCAATTTTTCGAATGCCTTCTGATGTGGCAATGGCAATGGCCAGAATAGCCGACGCCTCTCCTTCAGCCTCATTAATTTGTTGTTGTTTTCTGGCCTCCGAAGCTTTGATCACTTTTTGTTTTTCGCCTTCAGCATTGTTAATGGCTGCGTCTCTCTGACCTTCCGAGGTCAAGACAACAGCACGTTTCTCACGCTCAGCTCGCATCTGTTTTTCCATTGCATTGAGAACGTCTTGGGGTGGGTTGATATTGCGAATTTCGTAGCGGAGTACCTTGATTCCCCACGGAGCTGAGGCTTTATCTAACTCATTTACAACCTGAACATTAATATTGGTTCGTTCTTCGAACGTGCGGTCCAAATCAATTTTTCCAATTTCACTCCGCAACGTTGTTTGTGCCAATTGAGAAATTGCAAAGTGGTAATCCGTAATACCATACGAGGCACGTTCGGCATCCAAGACTTTGATATAAAGCACGCCATCTACTCCAACTTGAACATTATCATTGGTAATGCATATTTGCTCGGGGACATCCATCGCCACTTCTTTGAGCGTATGCTTATAGCGAATGACGTCAAGAAATGGGATAAGAATATGAAACCCAGCTCCTATGGTGGCGGAATACTTTCCCAGTCGTTCAACAACATAGGCGCTTTGTTGGGGCACGACAACGGCCGTTTTAGCTAAAATGATAAGAACCAGAAGTGCTAAAAAAATGGCAACAATCAATTCACCTGACATGCTGATCCTCCTGGCTTGTATCTCGTTCCGTTGTTTGCTGTAGACCTAATGTGATGTCACATGTCATGGGGTATGGTGTATTCATCACTAACCGTATGTCATTTTCCACTCAATTGCTCAGCTTTGACTTGAGACGCTTCAGCCTGAATCCAGAGCGTCAATCCGTCAACTCGAATGACTTGCGTGCGTTGTCCCGTTAGTAGCAAGGTGTCTCCTTTATTGCAGGCGGTCCAGGTGGATCCGTGAAGCTCGACCTTGCCTGCGCCTTGGCTCGGGATATCTTCAAGGGCCGTGGCAATTTTACCCAAAAGGGAATCAACGTTGGTTGGGCCTTGTTCCTTAGGCGTGATCTTTCTTTGAAGTGTTCGACTGAGGGCGAGGAGTGAGATGATGCCAAGAATCGCGAATAAGACCCATTGGCTCCAAGCCGCTTCAGCTAGGCCTAACCAGACAACGGCACTGACGACGAGTGCGGCAGTGCCAAAAAACAAAAAGTAAAAATTGCCGAGTCCACCCAGGGTCAAAATTTCCAACCCTAAGAAAGCAAGTCCGAGTAACGCCCAATGCCACCAAATCATGCCATCATCTCCCAGACAAAAAGCTCATACTACCTATGATAGAGGAAAGAGTCGCATTGGTATAGTTCTTTTCGGTTGTGAAACACGAGAAGACATGGAGAGTGGTGATGGGCAATAATGGGATTTTCTTACACGTATGCAGATGAAAGATCTTGCCGTTAGAGGGACCTAACTATACAAGCTACCGGCCCATTGTGCATACCCGTTGAGGTATATCGTGGGACGGCGTTCGTTGGTGCCAATCATTTTTTCAGTTTGTTGGGACCATCGTGGGTGAGGAATGGCTGGGTTGACGTTTGCGACGAGACCATATTCTTGTGGTGCCATGGTGTTCCAAAATGTGGCGGGTTGTTCGGCTACAAACTCTATGGAGACAATGGATTTAATACTCTTGAATCCATATTTCCAAGGCGTGACCAGCCGGATTGGGGCTCCATGTTGTTTGGGCAGCGGGTGACCATAGACTCCGGTGACAAGCAGCGACAACTCATTCGTGGCTTCTTTGATGGAGAGGAACTCTCGATAAGGCCAAGGTCCATAGCCTCGTTGTCCCATAGCCACCTTCGGGGAGTAAAACGAGGTAAGGCGAATGTACCGTGCGGTGCTCACGGGCTCCACTTGATCGATCAACGCCTTGAGGGGAAATCCTGTCCATGGCACAGCCATGGCCCACGCTTCAACGCACCGATGGCGGTACATTCGTTCTTCGAGTGGCATCGTTCGAAGTAAATCGTCGACAGTCAGTTTTTTCGGCTTCTGAACTAATCCTACAACTTCAATGTCCCAAGGACGAGGTTGAAAAGGGCCAACGCGTCTCCAGATATCATCTTTGGCTTCGCTAAATTCGTAAAAATTATTGTATTGTGCGGCAATATGTTCAGCCGTCATTTGCCGGTCAAGTTCAAAAAGGTTGTTTCGTGGAGCGGGGTACACGTCCTTATCAATATCGGACAATTCATAGTTTTTCGGATTCTTGGAAAATCTCTCTTCGCTGACTTCGACAGAGCATCCTGGAAGACCGCTGCTTAGAGCGAAGGCTCCCAATCCCATCAGTTTAAGGTACGTTCGGCGGCTGACCGATTGATAATACAGAGACTCGGGTGTGGCCTCACGTTCAGGAATTCGCCAAGCTGGTGGAAGAATGATATTTGACATAGACTCTCTATATTGAATTACTGCTAGTATCAGGCTATCCTTGAATTGGGCTGAGGGTCAAGTTGTATTCTGATTGACAGAAGGTGTTCGGATTCCAATTCCAAGGGTGTGTGTAAAGAATAATCTCTAATGCGTTGCAGACAATAAAGAGGCGAAGAAAGCAATGGTGGATGTGACAACTGTACTGGGATTGATGGCCGGAGCCTTAACGACCACCGCATTTTTGCCTCAATTACTCAAAACATGGAAAACCCGTTCGGCGGACGATGTCTCGCTTGGCATGCTCTTAACGCTCTGCACCGGAATTATCCTTTGGATTGTCTATGGTGTGTCAATTCGTGATCTTCCACTCATTGTCGCGAACGCCGTCACATTTATTTTGGCGTTTACCATCCTCTGTCTAAAAGTTCGATATCGATCGCAACGTGTGTCTTGACTTTTCCTATTGCAATCTCCTTCCTGTTAAAGTTTTCTATGATCTTCTTTCAGCTTCTCCCCAGGAAGGGCGTTTGTGTGCAGACAATTGATTTTTTTACATACTGATCAGATTTTTGATACGAAAGAACATATGGCATATAAAGAACAATTACGATTAATCAGATTGGGAGTCGAAGTCTGGAATACCTGGCGTCTGGAGAATCCATCGATTCGCATTGATTTGAGTGGTGCTGATCTATCGGGATTGGAACTATCCAAAATCGATCTTAATGGGGCCGATCTTCAAGATGTGAATCTCGATGAGGCGAATCTTGTCGAAGCGATGTTGACTGGGGCCAACCTGTCAGAGTCGAGTCTTGTTGAAGCGAATCTCACTGGAGCAAACTTGAGTCAGGCAAATGTGAGTGACGCTGATCTTCTTAAGGTTATTCTTGTTCAAGCGAATCTCACCAGAGCTCATTTGGCAAAGACAGATTTCACTGAGGCTGATTTAACTGAAACAAATTTAACCGAAGCGAATTTGCATTTAGCTAATTTTTCAGGGGCGAATCTGGGAAATGCCAATTTCGAAGGAAGTAAAGTCCGAGAGGGTTGTCTTGTGAAGGCACATCTAGTTTGTGCAAATCTTCGTCATGCCGATCTCGCACAAGCTGATATGACGAAATCGAATTGCGAGGGAGCTAATTTCGAAAGAACATCATTGTTGCAAGTGAATTTTCAAGAGGCCAATCTACAGAGCCTTCAAAATGCGACGATTTCCCAGCTCTCCAAAGCGCACTCATTGGTGAAGGCGCAATTTGACTCGCAAGTCATGGAGTCACTCATCCAAAAATTTCCTCACCTCTTTCATTAATCCTAAATACGTCTTACAACTCCTTAGGGGGTTGTATCTTGCTGAGGCGCGACTCCTGGTGTCGGTTCCAAAGAAGGACGTTTGACGCAGCCCTCTGCAATCATGATCGGGAGAATCATGGTTATGAAAAGAAGGGAAATGAGAAAAGCATTTCTTATGAGAACTTGAACTTCAGTAGGAAAAAGCTGAATGAAGAGCTGCATGGGGTGGCCCTCCAGCTTGAAGGATGAGTATTCTTACTTCCTTATAGTTTAACAATTTTCACTACCGTAGTGAAGAAGGCAAGACCAAGGCCAATCTCACGGATCCCATTTCAGGGAATTCATTGGTTTCAAACGTAAGAGGCTTGCGAAGTAAATGAGTTTGCTATCGGGGACCAAGACGGCATGATTTTAACTACAAGGATTTGAGTTCTAGTTGGCAAAGTTAAATCCTGGTGTGGGATTTGCTTGAAGAGTGGTTAGTTAGGTTCACCCTATTTTTGTAAGGTGAATTAGTGGCCTCATTGAGATTGGTTAACAATCCACTAAAAACAACCAAAAACTAAGACTCATTTTTTCTATGATGCCAAGTAAATTACAGGCAAAATAATCATGAACTTTTCTAGCTGCTAGTGTCTATATGCCATTTCTTAACTTCCCATTTCTTTCTTCTCCATCGACATATGCTTGCGAAAGACCGACAGGAATAGTCTCCAAGTTTTCCTGAAGGCCAAGCATTTATCTCCCCAGCCACAATCCAGAGACATTCGAGCTTTTCACTTTCTAGAAAATCGAAAAACTTTTTTCTATCAATTAAAGCAGCTGGATGCGCTGTCGTACCAACGGTTGGATCCAGAAAAACGGTCTTACCATCGGTATTCGATATAAATTCCCCAACATGATCAAGGTTGGGTCCCAACCCAAGCTTTTGGCCGATCCAGGGATCCGGAATATAAATTGAAGAGCCTTCAGTAAGGCTAGTATCCAAATGGCTTTCCCAAACGTGTCTTGTGACAGGACGAATGTATTTAATGGCAGCCAAGTTCCCGAAGCCGTTGTCCTCGTAATCTTCACGGTGAGAGCTCCATGTGTTGCTCCATGGATATTCGCATAAGTAAGGGCCATCTGTTCGATCCATGGGGTCAAGTCCGGTACTGTCCGACAGTTGAGTTTTGTGTAGCTGTGACATCGAGCGGCAAACAGCATCCTTTTGGACAAGGATCGTAGACACTCGAACAAAAATTTCTCGTCGAGAGGAAATATCAATAACCTCACTTTCTTTCCTCTCTTCACGGACTCTAAAAAATCCATGTAAAAGAATCCAAGGAATTTCACTTTCAGAGACCACGTTAAGCCAGTCTGAAGTATTGGGTGGATTAACTGTGGACGGCCAAGTCGAAAGACATTCATCTGAAACTGGATGCAATTCCAAAGGTTTTACCGGCCACCAGGGATTATTGTTATTTAAGGGTTTCGGGTCGAGTAGAAACGAAGGTTCCACATCTCGGACGAACCAGCCTTCTGCAGGATGGTCGTATCTCTTTGCTCGCTCGGGCCATCCTCCAATTGTCCAAACGTTATCAGTTAAACGTGCGAGCAATTCATGAAGGGCAAGCCACTGATATTTTTTCCCTATTCTTTCGACTATTGGGCGGCTACGTCCGTAACCTTGATCTCTATCACTAGGGAAGCGTTTCTTATTCCAGCCAAAACTATAGGCTCTTTTGGTAATCCACCTTTTCGCGAAACTTGTGTCAAACGGTGGAAGATCACTATCTATTGGGTGAATTAGGTCTTGAAAAGTTTTTTTCTCGCTTTCTGAAAGTAACTCTACTAAATTATCTTTACATTTGTTCACACGTTCAATCTTATTAGGAGCATAAGAATGGGAAGGAAATGCAATCTTATTATCATTTCGCGTATTCACTCGGAGTGAAGAATTTTTCTCGTCTATAGCAACTTTAAACTGAGCGTACGCTTCCTGCTTCTGACTATCCCATGTTGCAAGTATTGCCTTAAACTGTTCCTGCTTCTCCTTCTTGATCAAGGGTCGTACTTGACTAAGGGAAATGTTTGTAAAATGGCGAACCGTTGCCCTAATTTCATAACGTTCAAAATCTCCAGACGTTAAAGCAGAACGAAGTATAGCTTTGTCGCCACTTGCCTCCGCAATGTTTTCGACTTCTTCCTGCATTACATCATCAAGGGGCCATTGACTATTATACGGTGGCCTGCATTTTTCAATGTCAATGTCGTCACCTGGGTAACCTTTGACAAAGGCATATTCGACAGCAGCTCGCGCATAGTCTCTCAAGTTAATGTTAAGAGGAGGAGTTTCGTCGGCGAAAATGGTCTGATAAATCACGCGAGCGGCTATATGTATGTGCTCATGACTCATATCTCTTGTTATGGCTCCAAGAACAGCTGCACAAAGACGTTCCATAACATAAAGATCGTCCACGTCTCGAAAGGATTGAAGCAGGTCAGCAATAAGTTCTGGGCGAATGATAAAGATTGAAATAAGCGCTTTCGTTGCTGTATCTCTAATAGGACGATTCGAACTTGACAAAACCCAACCCAGAGTAATTGCTGCTAGTCGTAATGTTTCAACCTCTGCATGTTGAAGATCGCCTTCTAACCCCCAACGTATTAACTCCCAAATAGGATGAGAATTATCTTTGGACAAGTGGTTAAACTTGATCGTCCAAAATGCATCGCGCATCGCCATTGGAAGATCCTGAAGTTTCTTGTTTAAAAATTCTGCATTCCACGGATGATCGCGTAAAACGGCAAGCCTAACTAGTATGATAAGTTTAGGATCGTTCCAATCGTTGGGGATTGAACTAAATAGTTCTAGCGTTCGAGTCGAAAAGGATTCTTTAGATCTCCAGAGAAGACTCTGTTCGAATACTCCAAATACTGAGTGAGTCAATAGACGTTCATCCATAAAGTCAGGTAAGACATCAGGAAGTTCCTTTCCAAAAAATTTCTCTGGTATCTGGACTGCGAGAGCATCCAAAAGTGACATCCAGCTAGATAACTTGTGTTTTTCAAACAGAAACCCCAATTGGCCGTGGGGTTGAAAAGCATCATCAACATTATCAACTTTATCTAAAAAGTCCTGAGCAATAAGATGGTCAGAAAAACGTTGATAAGTAAACCGAAAAATTTCTTCTATGTCTTGAAGAGGATCGTTACTTTCTGAAGAAAAAATATGGTCTCGTCGGAATGCCCCTTCTTTGGTCAACACAAAAAACCAAGTGAGTTGTGTGTTCGGCCCTTTAGATCCGAACTCAACCTCGCACACCTCCATGGCTGCGAGCTCATTAATATAATCCGTTTTATTTTCAGCCATCAACTTGGCAATTCTCCGGATCGAATTTTGTACTGCTTGTGATGGAATTTGTATTCCCGGAAAATTGTTTCTTAACTTCCTATCAATCTTTTTTAGGTAAAAGTCAAGAACCTGAAGGGAGCCATGCATACCTTTTGGAAATTCGCTAATGCCGAGTTCGCGAAGTGAGTCACAGCACGTTTTGAGAAAAAGAAAATTTGAAAACTCTGGAGCAATCCAAGGTAGGGCTGGTCTTATAATACCTCGCTTTTCCAGATATTGGATTGCAGCTTGCTCCTTCTCTTGAGGTGATTGAATCCCACAACAGGTTGCATATGCAATCTTCTTCCTAAGAGTACCCGGAATAAGGCAATCTTCATACTCTGGTCTAAGGCTCAAACCAACACTCAACCACTTGTATTTAAGGATGTCTGATACGAATCCAGAGAGTTGATCCTGCCAAATGCGAAGGTTTTGAGTTTCATTCAATGCATCGATGAGAATTATTAGTCGGGTCTTCGAAGCTTCACCAGATGCGTTCAATGCCTGAAGAACTTCCAAAAAGTCGTGGTGCCTCAGGTCCAAGTAGCTTAGAAATTCATGACGTATATCCCTTCCAGGAAAGTTTTGTCCTAGAACCAGGATTGCTGGAGAACCGTTATTCAGAACGGCGAAAACGGAGTCAGCAAATAAATGAGACTTACCCGAACCGGCCTCCCCAACGACCAGCAGAACCTGCCGAGAATCTGCTTCTACACTTATCTCGTTCTGGGAATTATCTCGAAGGTGAAACGGTGTGTGATCCAAATATGATTCAATGGTATTGAGGCACTCCAATCCTCTTCTTTTCCAATCCCTTAGCGAGTCACTGCCCTTGTTATCTTGGTTGTGTAGCCATTTATCAATTTGTTGTATTGCCTCAATGAGAGAGGCAATGGTGTCTGCCCAATCTCTAAGCGGGAAGGGATTTGCATTAAATGAATAAACTGTCTTCCCAGTTTGTTTTAGTTTTAAGTATCGATTTTCTAGATATTCAGTTAATTGTCCGTCGGGAACGGAATCCAGCCTTTTTATTGCGTCGTGAAGATCACTCAGGTCTGGAATATTATTAAACCAATTTGAGAGAAATTGAAGATAAGCTGGTGAACGTGCAAGTCCCTCAAAAGCCTTCGCTATGTCGACTTCGACATGATCCTCTGGCTGAAATCTTTCCCCTAGATCAGCTTTTACTCTTTCAAAAATATTTGTAAACCATTGCTGGTCAAATAGATTGGTATTGAACCAAAACAGTATTAGCCCACGATGCGTGGTATTAGAAACAAGTTTATCGGTAATGTCTGACTTCGTCCAAGGAATAAACTCGACATCCATTTCTTTCGCTTTAGCCCACTCATTCCATTTCGTTTTATGTGTATCCCAATGTTTCCAACCGGTTTTACCCCTTCTGAGTTTTCCACTTTTGTCTGTCAGATCACACGCAAGGGCAATGGTATACTTCCTCAGTTCAGGATGTTGTTCAATGGCAGTTTTAACGGATTTATCAATTTGTGACCAATCGATGTCCTTGGTGTAAAGGAAATACTTAGCTTGGTAACCATGCTTAGTATCGTCTTCTAGTGACCAATATACTTCTACTCCCCCATCGCCTCCTGCTCCTTCAACCCGACGACATTCTCCTTTCTCTGAAGAATATTCTCGTCGAGCAAGCTGGCACACAAGTTCTTCAAAGCCTTTGCGCTTGTCACCTTCATGGGACCTAATTTCGTGGAAATCGATCATTTGATCAGAATCTATCAAGAAAACTGTTCCCTTTATTGTCTAGAAAATTTTGAGTATATTCCATTTTCCAGTTCGACATAAGGAATGTTACAAAAGACCAGATTACAGAAAAAAGAGGTAGTCGCATTTTTGAGGAAATATCTTCTCATAGACCGCCGCCACCGTTCACTAAATATTTATTGAGCAATACTTAAGGCTAATAAAGGGAACCGGTAAAGTCCATATGAAATTGTGTAAGACAAGGGATTGCTATAAATACAGCGACTAAATTGCAGCAATAAGGAGTTCAAAAGGAGTTATTAAGGCTGGAATGAAACAACCCAACTCCGGAAAATATATCTAAAACAGGTTTTCCTCGTAAGGCCAGGGGCGGGGCCTGCCGTAAGTGCTTGATATTGTCTTTTCCATATTACGCTTCATTGCCAATTCCACCCTGGGCATCTACACTTTGATCATGTCAAAACAAGATGTGCCACAATCATTTCACAATCCGGAAGCTGCGGTCTTTCGACCAGGAGAGTTTTACGGGCGTGAGGGATTGGTTCGGAATCTACTCTGGCGGCTTGAACGGCGAGAGTCGCTGAGCATTTTCGGTGGACCGAAATTAGGGAAGACTTCTTTGCTGCTCCACTTGGCGTGGCAGTTGAACCATTCTTCATCGGCTTCCCGATCGAATGAGCCACGAGCCGTGTATTTTGATTTGTCCATAGCACAAGACCGAGAGCAGTTCATCGCGACAGCAGCGAATTCTCAATCGGTCTTGTTTCTCGATAATTGTGATTATATGTTGGCAGATGATCTCAATGTGCTTGCTCTATCCTCGATGGTGGAGCGGGGTGTGATCGTGTATGCAGGAGGCAGAGACTGGATGGAATTTGTTAAGAGCGGTGGATTCAGTGGATTCAAGCGTCAGCCTCGTCCTATTCCGTTGTCCGTCTTTTTAGAGAAAGAAGCCCACCAAGTTCTGGGTGAAGGTCTCTCCAGTGAACATCGAGTTACGATTCTCGAGCAGGCTGGGACTCATCCGTACGTTCTGAAAGCGTTTGGCTCGTTATTGTTGGCTGAGGGGAAACAATGCAAAAGAGAGGAGACGATCCAAAGGGCTGTGGCCTACCTTTCCCCATTTTTTCAGCGTTGTATTAAAGAAATGAAAGAGCCCATGGAACATGACGTGCTGGCTCATGTGATCAACGTCCGAGTTCCCATCAACCCAAGGGAAGTGGCCCGTTTCTTAAAATTGCCGACCATCAAACCTCTTGCGAATACTCTCTGTCTACTTGGATTGATTCGTCGGTGGATTCAGAATGAGGAAGCAACGCTCGGTGCGGGGTGTCGTCTCTTTAACGAGTGGTATGTGGAATCGAAGACGTCAGTCTCTACGTAATTTAGGTCTACGGTATGTTTGTTTGATTACTGACGTCATGTGGCTTCAGCTAGACATTGCTCAACCAGCGATTGCTGGTGTTCCATTTGTCCAAACGAGACATCGCGGAGCTGGCCTTTGCGGTCAAACAGGATGGCTGAAGGTGTACCTTGTAAGGAAAAGCGATCGAAGGTCTCGGCTTTCATGGTTTTTTGTTTCAAGTAATTTCGGACTTGAGTGAGGACATTGAGTTGCTGGTCTTCTGTTAATTCTCCAAAATTTGGCAGAATATCTTGAGCATACCGCTCCACTTTTTCGTGTGTGACAGGTTCGGATTCTGGGACGACGCGATCCATGCCGACAGGGAATGGTAATCGCCACTCAAGCTTGCCATCAGTCAGCATGCCTTGATGCGTTAAGGCTTTTAATGTTTCCCCAATCACTTCTCCTGTGTCGACCAATCGCTGTAAGTTTTCTATCGTATTTTTGTCATAATCCTCAAATGCTGTCGCGAGCCCAATGATGACTAACCCCTTATCCCGATAGCGTTCATGTAATTGAATGGCTTTTGGTAACGCATAGAGAAAACATCCAGGGCAATTCACCTGAAACACTTCGATTACGATAACAGAGCCTACAAGTTCTTCGAGTGTGATCGGTCCACCCTGCACCCACGTGTCGACAGAAATATCAGAAAGTGTGTGGGCGTTCATTAGCATGCCCTTTGCCTCCGGTGCCATGTTGCCAGACCGATGAGCCCTGATGTTAGTAACAGTAGGGTCGACGGTTCAGGTACGGGTTGCGAAGGTGTCGTGGATACCTGGTCCACGAGTAAGCCTGAAGAAGCTCCAACAAACCCGCTGTTGACGACTCCGAATCCTACGGTATAGTTGCCGTCGTTCGGAAGCATAAGGGAGACATGTCGAAACCCTGTTTCAAGGTTAAAGGGAGTAGGGGATGACCGGAAAGGATTAATCGAAACAAGTGTCTCTTCAGGGGCGTTAGGAATATCGAGTGTGTTGCTTAAGATTTTTCCAAAAGACAGGTTTGGCCCGGTCAGTGTGACAAACGAGACGTCGCGTGACGCATCTGGATCAACACCGCCACCCCAAAGTCCATCGCTGGTCAGAAAATTATATTGAAATGATAGGGTTTCACCTGCGGAAGCGTGAAAATCTTGCTTGATGGCTGATCCGTCCTTGGTCTCAAATGACGGCCCAGGCGAAGGGTGAATGGAATCCACAAGTCCTTGGGAAACGCCAAGGAAGGCCTCTATGTTATCGATGCTGGCTGTGTTCGTACTCGTGCCATCTTCTGTATTAAGAAATACCTGGAAGTTTCCCTGCTTGGGTCCGCTTCCAAATACGGATGTTTCAACATTGACTAACCCAAGCGTTTGCCAATGGTTAAGGTTCCCCGTCTCAAATCCACCATTACTGAGAGGAAGGGCCAATGCTGGAGAAATCCACGTAATGATAATACTCAAAAGTATAATTAGTTTTTGCATGATTGCCCTCCAGGGAATTTAGATGGAGTGGAAAATATGGAGTTATATAAGCTTAATCTAAGAAAGACGACTTTGCACAAAGATCAGGCTGAAAAAGTGATAAAATGGTGAGAAGTCTTGCGTGCCGATATTTTCAGAATCGTATCTTAATAAAAAACACAAAATATTGAAAGCATTCGTATTGCTAGCTTTTGTTCGTGTCTCAACAGATACTGCGCAGATGTTTTTCGTGAGAATCTCATGATGAACATCCCTGGGAAATGTTTAATTCCTAACACACGAATGGCAATGCGATCAGTGATGACTGTGCTGATTTGTGTAGCGTGTCGGTGTTTGGGTTCTTTCCACCTGGTGTGGGGGGAGATGAGTAGGAATATAGTCTCGTTTGCTTGCGCTAGACAGTTCGTACCCAACGTGGGAAAACGTAAAAGACCGTTGGCGCTTGAACACCAACGGCCTTTTTCCGAAATATTATACGGTAATTTACTCGCCAGATTTTTTGACGTAGGCTTTATAAACGTGGATGGAATTTTCGTCAGCTTCTTCTAAGCCAACCCATTCATGGCCGGTCGTTTCGCACCAGGCTGGCATATCCTTCTTAATGCCCTCGTCATCTGATGCGACTTCCAGGACTTGCCCAGGCACGAGTTCCTTAATCTTTTTAGAGGTCATGATAATCGGCATGGGACAAAAGTACCCAAGGGTATCGAGTTTGACATCGGATTCTATCATTGTGATTCCTCAATCGTTAAATAAACAAGTTAACAGAGCCATTTTTTGCTTCGGCAAGGTACGTAGAGACACCTGCTAATTGGTCGACGCCATCAATCAGGGTATCTTTCGAGATGCCCATCATTCCAAGGGTGGTTGTACAGGCAATCATGTTGACCCCAAGATCTTGAGCGGTTTCCAGTAATTCAGCAATGCCGGGCATCCGGTTATTTTTCATCACCTTTTTCATCATGCTGGTCCCGAGACCTCCGAAATGGAAGCGGGATAACGGGAGATTCTCGGTGCCACCCTTATTGATCCATCCAAAGGCTTTCCGCATCCAGTCTTTGGCCGAACTTGTTGTGTCCTGTTTGCGGATGATGTTCAAGCCCCAGAATGTAAAAAACATCGTCACTTTCATGCCCATGGCTGCTGCGCCCGTGGCAATAATAAATGCTGCCATGGCTTTATCCATGTCCCCACTGAGACAGACAATGGTGACGCTGTCTGGTTTTTTTTCTTTTAACTCTGCGAGCGCTGCTGTGGGCTCGAGCTGAGCAGAATTCATAGTTCACCTACCTCTATAAAGGGGAATATTTGTGCGATGACCTTATTCGTGTTGCTTATATTGACTATAGTATGGTGTATTTTTTGGTGTCAAGAAAATGCCTTAGACCTCAGTTTTTCTGCCCATGCGAAAAGAGTGAGAAATAACAGGGTCTTGAAGTCTCTCTCATGATGAAAAAACTCGTTGAATGTGTGCCTAACATCAGTGAGGGACGGGATCTCGACATTATTAATGCCTTGGCGGAGGTTGTGCAGCGTGTCGAGAACGTGGTCTTGCTTGATCGACATTGTGATATTGACCATCACCGTTCGGTGTTTACGATTGTAGGTATTCCGGAGGCAGTGCTGAATGTTGTGTATCAGCTTACCCGTCATGCGATGAAGTTGATTGATTTGTCAAAACATGAAGGCGTACATCCCAGGGTCGGGGTCGTGGATGTTGTGCCCTTTATCCCGCTTGAGGGTGTCACGATGGCTGAATGCATCACCCTGGCTCAGTGTTTGGGGAAAAAAATAGGCGAAGAATTAACGATCCCTGTTTTTCTTTATGCACAGGCTTCTCCCCTTAATCCGCCCCGATCATTAGAGGTCATACGGCGAGGTGGCTGGAGCGGTTTGTCGGAACGAATGGAAAAAGAAGGAGAGTGGCGTCCGGATTTTGGCCCCCAGAACCTACATGCGACGGCAGGAGCCGTTTCTGTGGGAGCCAGGGATTTTCTAATTGCTTATAATGTGCTGCTTCAATCGAATGATCTATCAATCGCGCAAGCAATCGCCAAATCCATTCGAACATCTGGAGGGGGCCTCTTATCTTTAAAGGCAATGGGGGTGGCCTTACCAAGTCGTGGAGTCGTCCAGGTCTCAATGAATTTAACGAATTATCAGGAAACCTCTCTGTACGATGCGTATTGTGCGGTGCAAGAAGGGGCCGAACGGTATGGTGTGGGGATTGAAGAAAGTGAACTGGTAGGGCTCGCTCCTCAGGCAGCAATCCCACCTGAATATATTAAAACTCTCAAGTTTAGGAACTGGAATCCCGACCAGACCTTAGAAACGAGGTTAGTACAGACTGGCTTCAAGTATTTCCCCTTGTTCTTTTAAGGGATAGAAGGCGAAGTCGGCAATGGTGATTTTTTCTGATATAGGGGGCACTATGGCAACAGTGGCATTTGATAAGGAAGGTCGAACCGCTCTTCGAGAAAGCAAATTCGGCCATATGACGGTCGGGGCCATCATGGAAGAAGATGTCCAATCTGCAAGTAAAGATGTGAAGGCGGAGTTTGTCGCTTCTCTCATGATGGAAGGTTTTGGATCCGTGCCGATCGTGGATGCTGCTGATCGCTTACTCGGGATCGTCTCAGAATTTGACCTGTTGAATGCTGTTCGGAAAGGACGAAAATTGGCCGATGTGACCGCAGGCGAAATTATGACCCCGAATCCTGTCTCAGTGACGAAAGATACCGATGTGCTGACTGTGATAGATGTACTCCATAACAACCACCTCATTCGCGTTCCGGTCATCGATTCCGCTGGTCGATTAGTTGGAATTGTGGCACGACGTGATGTCCTGCGCGGATATCTTCAGAGTTCGTATTTGTAGAGTACAACACTTTTCTTCGTCGTGTGTGCTTTCACCGTGCCCTTCTTGGCGTATACCTCATAAGTAAATGCGTTAAGTCTCTCCTTGTTCGTTCATCGTATCTCATTGGAGAACGAGCACTCCTACCTGTCATGTATTAGTCTTCATCACGTATCATTCTTCACAATAGATTCGTTTATGTCTTTCGGGCATGTGAGTGCGCAGGGTATGATCCAAAAGGTTTTTGGATTATCTGCTAGCTTTTTTTATTCTACTTCCAGTATTTTCATCGATTAATAACTATTCAATTGTGAGTTGATTTCTATGAAGCAATTTGCTCGTCGTATTGTGGGTACACCATTGTTTGAGCGTTTGATTATCGGATTAATTCTTGTCAATGGCGTGATTCTTGGGATGGAAACGTCTCCGGATCTCGTCGCGCAATTTGGTGATTTCTTTCATCTGGCTAATCACTTCATTCTTGGCGTATTTATTCTCGAGGCCGCGCTCAAGATGATGGCTGTTGCCCCGCAGGTGAGCCGGTATTTCAAAGATGGCTGGAATATCTTTGATTTTTCGGTGATTGTGTTTTCCTTAATTCCTGCGACCGGGGAATTCGCCATGATCGCACGGTTAGCGCGTCTCCTCAGAGTGGTTAGGTTAATTTCCACTATCCCTGAACTGCGACTTATCGTCTCGACGTTAGTTCGATCAATTCCCAGTATGATCCATGTGATGACCCTGATGGGTGTTATTTTTTATATTTACGCCATCACGGGCTTTCAGTTGTTTCATGAGCATGATCCAACACACTGGCGGTCGCTGGGAATTTCCTTGCTGACCCTGTTTCGTGTGGTTACACTGGAAGACTGGACTGACGTGATGTATAAGGCTATGGAGCTGTATCCATTTGCGTGGATGTATTTTGTCAGTTTTGTCGTGTTGGGGACTTTTGTTGTTGTAAACCTGTTCATCGCGGTCGTTATTAATAATCTTGACGAAGCCAAGGCCGAGCGGTTGCGGGAGCTTGAAGCGCCAGTCACACAAGAAGAGATTTTGAAAGATCTACGCGAAACGCAAAAAGCTCTTAAACGTCTGGAGGACAGGTTGGAGCGTGTACCATCGTAGTGTGAGAGATAACGAAAGCGGTGTGAGTATCAGTCTTATCGACGGGGAAAAAATTTCTCCGTTAACGTTTGCCCTTTCCGTTGAAAAAACTTAGCATTGGTTGGGCAGGGCATTCCAGCCTCGACCCACGGGTCCACTTTCCTGAACCAGAGACTGAGTTTCTTTGACAATGGCACGCGGAGGTCTTTGCCCGATGGCGTGAGGCCATCGCTGATAGCCCAGATTATTCGCGGATTCTCGTGAAAGTGTTGGGTCAATCGTTCACGCTCGAATGGAGGTTCGACCTCTCCGTCTTTATTGATAAATGGTCCAGTGACCTTACGGCACACTCGAATTGCATCCAAGTCTTTCCAGTCAAGTTCTTGTACCGAGAGCGGAGAAAACCATGCATTCTTGAGATAGGGTGCCTTGTGGCATGTTGCACAAAATGTAGGATTCTGTGGTCTAGCTTCCTCGTCAAATTCATACGGGAACTTTTCTATGCCGATGCGATATTGATGCATGTCGACAATTTTATCGTGTGTGCCGAGAGCATGACAGGTTGTGCATCGATCATGTGAGAAAATTGGATGAAGCACGGACTCGTAATAACTGATGGTCTTTGCGTAAATCTTAATTGAGTCTGACTCCCAGGTCTTCTTGCCTTTTGTCACAACGACTTTCACGATTTTCGGCCATGTTTTGACTCGGACATTGTCAAGTTGCACTCTGGTGAGGAGAGTTCCGTGTTTACTAAAACTCAATCGGGTTAACGGTGCTTCTTTTCCATCAACCGTCAATGTAATGCAACATTGTTTTTTCTTGACGAGATTTTGAAGATCAACCACTTTGCTGGGGATGAACGATGGTTGAAAGGCTGATTTTTCCCAGTACCCTCGCCATCTGAAGGTAAAGCTGCCGGAATTGAGCGTATCATTCACGGGAAGTCGCCAGGTGGTTTTTAATTTTTCCCCTTTGTAAGATTTCTTGGAGTCATCGTATCTGACTGAGACCGAAGCTAAGGAAAATTGCGGGATGAGAGCCTTGTCCGTATTTATCGCGTTGAGACGCTGCATGATCTGTGCACTGGGTATGTGAAGAGGTTGAGCGGCACGGAAATGTTCACTGCCCTGTGTGCCCCATGCGTCCCATCTCTCGCCATTCGGACGAAGCAAGGTAATGACTCGATGATCTTGCTTATCTGAAGACATCAATGCTATCGGATGAGTCATCGACTCTGTATGATTCGTGGCAGTGGCTTCAATGAGCATTGAGTCCGACTCGGTGCCTTCCTCGGCAAACAAGCGTATTCCATATCTTTCGGTTTTGATTTGATAGGCTCCCGGCATGACAGTAATGTCTTCTCCGGAAGGCGTGGGGAAATGTACTGCCTCGTCAATTTCTACTGTCGCGAGTTCTTGTTCAGCGATGTTCGTCGTCTGTGGCGTCGAACAGGCATGCAGGAGTGTCAGGCAACTCAGGAAACTCATGAGCAGGATGGACGATTTCGGTTTGTACCTCAGAAATTTTCTTAACATACCGTCACGAAGAAAAGTATTTCATTCGTTACTGTGAATTGGAGACTACAGGAGAGACAAGTCTTTAAGCTGCATCATACTTGCCGGAATACGCGTGATAGGTCTGATTGTTGATATGTTCGTGTTATTCGGTTCATTGTTTCGCAAAGTTTACATGTTGATGGTTTCACTGTTCTCGTGGTGTTTTGAATCTGAAATATGTAGTGTACCTAGGGTCATGAAATTTGTGAAGAAAATTCAGGAAATTAATTAATTATTTATACGTGTTGTTCCCTTGAAGTCAAGTTCAGTTCATCAGCAATAGAAGTTTAACACACGCATCACATCAATTTACCTGATAATTCTTGATAATTGATAATAACAAGAGAGCGTGTGAGCAACGATTTATCTGTAATGGTCTATGGACGTTGATTGGCTTGGAGCCATGTGAGGGTCAGCGCATATCGAGCGGCCTTTTGGAGTATTTCGGAATGAATGGTTTCCGCCGTATCGGAAGGCTGATGAAAATGCGAGTGCTTCCCACTGCTGACAATCGTTATCGTCGGTACTCCGGATTCGAAAAATGGAACATGGTCGCCACCAGGGAAAAATCCATAGAAATGAATTTTTTCGCTGAGATCAGCCAGCTTGGCCGATTGTTCTCCAATGGCTTTTGATTGCCGGGTTATTCCAACCGTCAGTTTGCCATTGCCCACACCAACATGATCGATATTGATCATCACGACGACTTTGTTAAGCGGATGTGTGGGCTGACTGACATAGAGTTTTGATCCCAATAGCCCTCGTTCCTCTCCATCAAATGAAATGAACACGATCGTTCTGGCAGGGCCGGGTTTAGTTTTCGTCAAGACCCGGGCGAGTTCAAGCAGGACCGCTGTGCCTGAAGCATTGTCGTCAGCTCCCGCGAATAGTTGGCCTGCCTGTTTGCCAAAATGATCTCGGTGAGCACCGACAATCACCATTTCATCTCGAAGGAGAGGGTCACGTCCTGGGATTGCTCCAAGTACATTTATGAGTGATCCGGATTCTTGCTTACTTTCCAACTGAAGACGTGCGGTGATTCCCAGTTCAAATGAATGGTTATTCGAGTGCTTATTGAGTTGAGCTTGGATATTTCGCAAAGAACGTGCTTGTGATGTAAAAAGTGTGTCTCCCACCTGTCCGCTTATCCAAACCCCGGGGAGAGGTCGTTCGTCGGCAGAAGAACTCGAGTACATCGCGAGAGGAGCTTGCCCCATGCCTCGGCGGGCGTCATAGCGATTGAGGATCGGTCCCGTGAGCGTAATAAACCCTGCTGCCCCGTGTCTTCGTGCGGTCTGTTCTTTTTCCTCATGCGTGACCCAGGTTGAATGATGTTCAGGCTTTCCTCGCAGAAACATGACGATTCGATTGTGGACATCAATGCCTTCATAGTCATTGACGCCATGCGCAGGATCATCGATTCCGTAGCCCACAAATATGACGGGTGCCAGAATGTTTGCAGAAGGAGAGTCAAGGATGGGGGAAAAGTCGAACCCCAGCTTTGGTGAAAAGGTTGTGTGCTTGAGGGAGCCTTGAACGGTTGTAAATTCTGCCATCGCGGGTTCAAGAAGTTTTGTTGCAGCGTGTGGGTGTTGTTGCCTCCACGAAAGATTTGTCCTAGAAGTTGTTCGTTCTCCTGCCGGAACCAACTCTAAGTGCTTCAAGCGTTTCATTACAAATTTGGCTGATTTCTCTCCTCCAGCGGTGCCCGCCTGTCGTCCTTCTAGCTCTGTACTGCTTAAGGATTCAATGTCCCTGAGCATCCGATTGAGGTTAATGTTGTGAGTGATCTCATCGATTTGGTCTGCACCCAATACCCTGGTGAATGGCCATAACAACAAGAAAGCAATGAGTTGAATAATGGTGAGATAATTTCGCATGCCGCACTTTCTCATATTTGGGGTTCTACTGTAAGCGATGGGTTGGTAAAACCTTGAATCGGTTGCCAGAGAATTTCAGGCCAAGACCATTCGATTGTAATCTTGGTCGGTGTCAAATGATGTTTCAAGAAGAAGACCCTCATTAACTGGTGTCGCATTTTTGTCCATTAAGTATATGATTCGATATCATAAGAATTGACTTGTCAGAGCGATCTAAACGGCCTAGAACCTGACACCTACCGCTTACTTTTAGTCTCTCCCTCACGCATGGGATATGCTGAATGTCATTTGGAAGACCGTAACCTCACTTGATGCTGAATCCGTTTGAAGTGATCTTCTAGTCCATTCCGTAATGTCCACTCGTAAAAGAAATTTGGGGTCCAATCTGTGAGCGAACCTTTGGGCTGAAGGGTGAGGCTCATGGTGGCAAGGGTGTTCTCAGAATCTTGTGTCGGGGAAAAGTCCCACCGCAATTGGTATTGCAAATAATCACCGTCGAGCAAATGTAATTCAAACATGTGAGGGGGCGATTCGTGTGATGTGACGCGTAAGTGAGTGGTCCAGGATACAAGAACGTGTGGGATGATCATATCAGCGATGACCGAGCAGTCTTCTGGGCAGTCGGTGAGGTGTATGTGAAAGCCTTCAGGGAAAAGTGTCGACCACTGCCCGTAATCAGTAAGAATCATAAATGCTTGATCTGGAGCGGTCGGCAATTCAATGCTGGCATGGATCAGGGCTGTACCTTTTTCCTGTATCTCGATCGTCAGAATTGGAGAACCTTCTTCTGCCAAGCTCAACACAGGTCTGAACAAACTGAACACTATAGTTAGAAATAAGTACAAAAAGAGAGAGCGTTTGTGCATTCTTACGGGACCTGAATTATTTAAAGGCTAAAATGATCATTGACGTTCCTAATCGAACATTTTATGAGAGGGTGACTGAATGGCGTATGATTCTTGCATTCGAAGCAGGTAGTATTCGCGAACGATCGTGGGTTTGAGCGTCAGCGCTAATGACTCTTTACGAAGGCAACAGTTCAGTGTTTGGTTCGCATAAGTTTTAGACGATACCTCATCTTGAAAAATATGAATAGTCAAGTCTATTATTGATCGTCTGCAAATACGAATCCTCGTCGATATGGAATTTTCTTGAAACGAGCAGAAGGCCACACGCTTATAATACGGTTCCCTTAAAAACAGTCAGGGGCTTGGGCTGTCGGTTAATTTTGGCTCAGAACTTTGACGATACGCATGGGGTGACATGATGCATTATTCTTCTATTGGGTCCTTCTGTTTTTTTGCTCTTTTTTTAGGTTTCTGGTTAGCCACCCCTATTTTAGCAGAAACCCAAGACCCCAATTCCGTCAAACAAGAATCCACGGAAAAAGATTCAAAATCATCAAATTCACCTGAAAGGAAATTACCGCAAAGACCCGTCCCGTTTGCTCACTTTGAAGAGTCACTTAAAAATTCTGAACATTGGAAAACCCTCTCACCTGAAGAACAAGAGGAGACTCTGGAAAACATTCGGCTCCAGCGAAAACGTTTTTTTCAACGTGAAGTCGAACGTCAAAAACAGTACAGGTCACTCTTGGAAGATAGCGAGAAAAAAAGTTCTCGCCCCTCACGTCGCAATCGTGAGCCTGTCGAATAAACATTCCAAATTTTGGGAAAGGTGTTATTTCGTCAGGACTCATTTCTTTCACTCTGCCTCCCAAGTCATGTCTGCTCCAGGCTTGTTTTAAGATTACAGGAAGTTCATGTCAACGACTCTACCGCAGTGTTGTCGGTGCTACACGAACAGAAAGCTCAAGGTTCAGTAGATCTATGTGTGTCATATGTGTTGTGTATGGCGCAAATTTGTTAGCAAAAGAGGGTATGCGAATAGGGATAGATTTAGGCGGAACCAAGATCGAAGCCATCTTGTTGGACGAGAGTGGATGTGAGCTGACACGTCGCCGTGCGATAACTCCTCAAGGAAACTATCAAAAAATCCTTGACGCGATTCGTCAACTCGTCGATGAAATTGAACGGGATTTTAAGACTGAGGCGCTTGTTGGTCTTGGGATGCCTGGGACGATTTCTCCGGCAACGGGTCTTGTGAAAAATGCCAATTCCGTGTGCCTCATTGGTCATCGGTTGCAAGAGGATCTTGAGGAACGACTCGGCCGTACTGTCCGGTTGGCCAATGATGCCGATTGCTTTACGATGTCAGAGTCTTTGGATGGGGCTGCAGCGGGAGCACAATTGGTTTTTGGTGTGATTCTCGGGACGGGTGTTGGCGGCGGGATTTCTTGGAACGGTCAAACCTTACGTGGTCCCAATGCGATCGTTGGGGAATGGGGTCATAATCCGTTGCCATGGGCCGAAGATGATGAACGTCCTGGCGAGCCCTGCTATTGCGGGAAACGGGGTTGCATTGAAACGTTCCTGTCAGGACCTAGCCTTCAGAGAGAATATTTTCAAGCGGCTGGGCAGCATGTGTCGCCACAAGAAATGGACCATGTGTCCCAACGTGGCGATACAGCAGCGGAATACACGTTGAGGCGGTATGCGCATCGGTTGGCACGGGGCTTAGCCTCTATCATCAATCTCATGGATCCTGAAGTCATTGTGCTGGGCGGGGGGTTGTCGAATATCGAGCGGTTGTATACAGAAGTGCCTCGGCTTTGGGGCGAGTGGGTGTTCTCTGATCGAGTCGACACGAAACTCGTTCGGGCTAAGCATGGAGATTCTTCTGGGGTGCGTGGCGCGGCTTGGCTTTGGCCATCCTAATTTGCCATAGTCCAAATCTCATCTGACGGATAGCGTCAGATTTGATCGAGCATAGTACCAAATGCGGACATTTCCAGGGCTAACGGCAACCGGCGGTTGTCGACCCATAGCAGACAATTGCCTTTTTAATTGATAAGAGTCGCAAATTACTGTTTTGGTATTCTTAAATCTCTACAGACGAACACTGTCAGTTGAAAATTTTTGGCTGATGGAGGCTACATGTGGGATGAACGATATTCCGGAGACAAATATATCTATGGAACGGAGCCAAATTCATTCCTTGCTGAACATGCAACTATGCTTCGTGATCCTGTTCTTTCTTTAGCTGAAGGTGAGGGGAGAAATGCTGTTTTTCTTGCCTCACTGGGATTGAAAGTGCACGGGGTCGACGGATCAGAAGTGGGACTTGCTAAAGCCCAGGCGTTAGCAAAGTCCAAAGGCGTAAAAATCCAAACAGAAGTCATTGACCTGGGAACTTTTGAGCCAGCAGAGAGTTGTTACGGATCCGTTGTGTCGATTTCCTCGCATCTTCCGAGTGCAATTCGACGAAGACTGTACCCGTTAGTGGAACGATGCTTGAGGACTGACGGTATTATCCTTCTTGAAGCATACTCGGAAGCCCAACTAGCTCGTGATACTGGTGGACCAAAGGATCCTGATATGTTGATGACACCTGCTAAGATCGAACGTGAGTTTCCGAACTTTGAGCCGATTCTTTTACGAGAACTTGAGCGAGAAGTTTCCGAGGGAACATACCATACGGGCCTAGCCGCGGTCGTACAGTTCATCGGTAAAAAGAAGGACTAACAAGTCACTTATCCCGCTAGCGCAATTCAGGAGAAATTGTAATAGAACGAATCATTCGTAGGTATGAAGATGCTGACTTAAAAGATGTTATGTCCGCTTGGGAAAATGCCTCAAAGATCGCACACCCTTTATGACCAGAAAAGTTTCAGGCACAAGTAAGGAAGGATATTCCAGAAATATATTTACCCAACGCCGATACGTGGGGCGCGGAAGTTGATAATCAAATTGCTGGGTTCATAGCGTTAATGGGTAATGAAATTGGTACGATATTTCTTCAGCCAGAACATCAAAGGAAGAAAATTGGCAAGTTGATGATGGATAAGGCTCAAGAACTACACAGCGATCTGGAAGTGGAGGTCTTTGAAAAGAATTCAATTGGCCGTAATTTTGATTCGCAATATTGAGGGCAGAATGATGGCTAAATTACTGTTTTTTGCAGGAAGTGTGCGTAAAGAGTCCATGAACAAGAAACTCGCAAAGCTCGCCGCCGATATGGCACAGGATGCTGGGGCACAAGTTACATACATTGATTTGAAAAACTTTGAAATGCCCCTATATAACGGTGACGTTGAAGCACAAGACGGTATTCCTGAAAACGCCAAAAAACTCAAACGGCTTTTTGTAGAACACAATGGTTTCTTCATTGCCTCACCAGAATATAATTCTTCCATGCCCCCACTTTTAAAGAACACATTGGACTGGATCTCACGCCCACATGAAGAAAATGAAGCGTCTCTGATTGCTTTCAACGGTAAAATCGCAGCCTTGGGTGCCGTCTCCCCAGGTGGATTAGGCGGATTACGCGGACTTGTACCGTTGCGGATGATGCTTGGCAATATTGGTGTAACGGTTGTGCCTTCACAAGTTGCTGTTGGCTCTGGTTTTCAGGCGTTTGACGAAAATGAACACCTGAAAGATGACCGTCAGGCTGGGATGCTAAAGGCAACTATTGATGAATTTGTGAAAATAGCGAATCGAATGACTGAGTGACCCATGCTGATTAGCCGTAAACTTCATGAGCTCGTATTTTCATTTTTCATGTCATGACTTATGTCTGTTGATACTCCCCCGGTACCACCTGAATTGAACGTGGTGCTGTGAAAACGTTGATCAGGAGGAGAGAGCCAATGAACACTGTACGAAATACCGGTCATTCGTTCGCTAGGGCGAACGAGGAATTCGAAAGCGAATGGGAAAACCAGCGAAACACGCGGTTTGAGTTACCGGCAGTTGATGTCAACAAGGTGTTGAGTGATCATTACGAAGTCATCAAGCCCATTCAACTGACGCGCAGTATGCTCTGGGACATGGAGCTTAAGAAGGCGTGGAATCCAGCTAAGTACATCCCTTATGTTGTCTCTCGCGACCATTCGTGGGGTCGTGACTCTTACAACGATGGCACTGAGCATTTTGTTAGGGAAATAGATGCCAAAGCTTGGATCATTGAAGATACGACCGGACCAGTATTCGAAGAAGTTTTCATTACCCACAAAGAGCAGAGGGTAATCTTTCTTGGGCGAGACGAACTGAAAACTGAGACTGGTGAGACCATCCGCACCAACGGATATCAGCCCTTGTTTCATGTGGAGCACGGCGTCGCGGGGACTGAAGATGCCCCTTTGAATACCTGGCGTATTGTCATTCTAACGGAGAGCAATGATCCGCGATATCATCAACCGTTCAAGGAAATGGTTAAGGCGGGCGGGCTCCCCGGATTCCTGGAAATCTACATCAATCGAGATCTGGACGTCCCGCTAAGTCGGAAAGAGCCTTTGTGGTAGATGGAGAGCTCAAATATCAGTATTTGTTGACGAGGGTTGGGTTTCCGAAGTGAAGGTTAACGGCCGCTTTTCGCCGACTGCCGCCTGATAACCGACCATATTCCCAACGGCCGCTTTTGAGCTGAACTATCACACCCTGTCAGGTCAGAAACGAGTTATGACATTATCATTTGCACAGCATAGAACCCGCGTTTATTACTTCTTCTGCCACTGGCCATTTGGCAATTGAACATAATGCCCTGCCTCGGTTTTTGAAAGTGCCGTCTTTCCGGCTAATGTTTCTACGGCCTTCAGCGTCGTTTTATTCCTCTTCGCAATTTCCTGATACTTGTCTTTTCGTTTTTGGTTGACCTCATTCATCAACGCTTTCATGTCCGGCGGTGCCGTTGGAGTGACAAGCGCAAGATACCCACTTACTGTCTCTCCGAGAAAACCTTGTGATTTCGCTTCATCAAGTGTTGCAGCGAATGCGGTGTTTCCTGCGTGAAGGCTTACAGTGATGAGCAGAATCATGAATAGTTGAAGGATTATTGAACGATGTTGTTGTGTCATCTCTTTCTCCATTCTGACTAGAAGAGGTCACTATCTTCAGAAAGCACTTGGTCGAGTTCTTTTTCAACCTTGACTCGAACTTCATGATCAATTTTGACATTGAGGTTTATGGTAATCGGTTTTTCAGGAGCGGTCACTTCCACCCGCGCTGTTGGGGTGCAGCCGATGAATAATGGCAGAGCGGTGATGAAGGCCAGAATGGATAAGATTGGGAACGGGTGAGGTCTGTTCATGGTGTATTGACCTTTATGAAAATGTGAACGCATAGGTCGTGAGACGTTTCGGAGGTCCACCTTATCCTGTCGAGTCGCGTGAAACGTACGAAACTAAAGCCCTTCCAGGAGATTTTCTTCTGAGCGCTGGAGGAGTTCTTCTATTTTGCCTTCGATATCTTTGGCGACTTGGAGGCTCTGTAAGAGGGCTGGGATGTTTTCTTCAACATTCAGATTAAAGTGAATAGGTTTTCCTTGATGGAGGTCGGGATTTTTCCCCTTAATCTTGGTTGCAAGCATCAGCTTCCCGTTATGGTCGTAGTCGGCGCCTATAGTCAGCTCATCATAGTGGAAATTGTTCAGTGCTTGCAAAACTAAATTCATATTCTCACTCGTTTGTTTCAGTGTCTCTGCGGTGCCTTCTGCCGTTCTATACCGAATGATGCCACCTGGCGGGCGAGCGGCAAGCCTCCCGTTGTGCACCTCAACTCCCTTCTCGGTGAGTGTGGCAGGAATAGTGCCATCAATGAGGCCAGTACCTTGGAGGCCTTCTTGTTGCTCGAGATTGAGAATGGCCCCAATATCCAGCCCTTGAGCATGGAGTCTCAGTTGCTGTCTAGGCTCAGAAGAGTCGAACGTAAAGTCATCACCAGAAATTTTTCCCTCAAACATGTCTGCTGAAAAACGACTAATCTCCACACGAGGTATGATGGAGTCTGAGATCGGGTTCAACTGGAAATTCATAGACAGATTGGAAATAGAGACCCCCGTTTCCAACTTTGCCAATGTGAGGGACGCTGGGCTCGGCATGGCCCATGTATCAGCGCCGACAAATGCCATTTTCGTACTCAACTCATCAAAAATGATGTTCTCGTAATGTCCTCCAAGGCGATCAATATTGATGTCAGCCTTTGCTTGTGTAATGGAAAATGACTTTTTGTCAGTATCTCTTGGCAGCATCCAAGAGGCTTCTGCCTTACCAGAAATCTGTCCGGTGGTGATGTCGAGTGGGTAGGCCCAAGGTTTGATGCTGGTTCGAAGATTGAACGCGGAAGGTGAAAATGTGATTGGGGCAAGTTTCATATGGAAATGGCCCTGCTGGGTGAGAAGGTCTTGATGCAGCCGTCCATAGATTGAGACCTGCGTGTCTGAAGTTTGCCCCAGCAGATTGACAAGGAGAGATTCCGGATTTGCAGAAAATCGAAATTTCCAATGAGTTGTTGGAGGTGTGACGTCTTGGATAGTGGTTGCCATACCCAGGAGGACAATTTGTCCCGCGCTCTGCCACGTTGAGAGGGATCCGTTCAGCTCATGTATGGAGAGCTTGGTATTTTGAATCGATAGGGTCTTATCTTCCCAAGATATCTGAGGCGTGTTGATTTTGAGAACAAGAGGATTCGTTTCCCATCGTTGATTCTTCAGATGGTAGGAACCCGTAAATTTTTTCAGAAATATAACATCAGTTTGGGGAACGAGAAGGTCATTGATCGGGAGCATCGTCATGTGTAAGGAAGATTGCGGTGTCAGCGATGCGGTCAGTGCTTCGTTTTCAAAAGAAGCCTCCCCTGAAAGCTTCCAGGTTAACTGTTTGATGGGGGCATAAGGTTCGAGCTGCTTCCCTACTGTTCCTGAAAAAAAATACGTTCCCTTTGCTGAAAGATTCTGAATCGATGAGCCTGTCATCTGTGTTAAAGAAAATTGAAGATCGATCGGGAAATTTTCAATGCTATAGCGTGTATGAATGAGCCCGTTCATACGTAAAACCGGGGGCTGACTCTTTAAATCAATTTGACCTGAGAGGGGTTTGGAAAAGTCTATGAAGAGTCGATGTCCATTGAGTGGTATAATCGCACGTGCAGGTTCTGGAATTTGAAGTTGAGCCACGCGGACGTGACTTGAGACTTCTGACTCCTGTGCCAGCGTCCAGGTAACGGTGTTATGGGTGGCGGCAAAGGTCCCGTTGGCCTTCACGTCGATATTTTGACCATAGGTCTTTAACTGTGGAAGAGCTGCGCGGATTTGAAACGTCCCGTTTATCGTCCCAGTTTTTTCTTTCACAAGAGAATTGATTGTCACCGAATGTGGAATGGTCCCGTTCCACTCGGCTGCGATGTTTCCTGTCATCTGTGAGAGATCATGTTCGACCGAGACGAACAATTCTGCCAGTTTCAGAACATTGGGGATGTCGATGTTGAGTGAACCCTGCAGCTGAAGGGTTTGATCGATGCGCGTCGCTTGAGACGTTATGCGGGCAAGTGTCGGTGGCGTGGAAGCCGGAGAGAGAATAACAAGATTGAGGTCGCCTATTGACGTTCCCGATAGCGTAATTTCGTAGTCCGGGATGTTCGCGCCCTGAATGTTGAAGTGAGTACGCAGCTCTTGATTTCTCGCGTCCACCGTTCCAGCGACCAGGATGTGTTGTAAGGGATCGGTTGCCTGGGTATGATCAATCGATATGTCACCGACCAACAGCTGTTCAAAAGGGAGCATCGGAAGGGGCGAAAGCAACTCGTCTGTGGTAAAAGATGAATCTTGTGATGACGAAGGGCCATTTCTTTCTTTCTCGGTTGTGGATATAGCGGATGCGGGCTTAATGATGAAATCCCCGCTTTCGATAGTAATTTGTGATACATGCCCATTAAAGAGTTGAGAAAGGTGATATTCAAATTTAATGTTCTTGAAGGTGCCTTGATAGGTTTCCTCAGCGAGATCTTTTTCAAATGCGAGTTTGTGGATAGTCAGCGTCTGGGTCGTCGGATATCCGAGTTGAATTGAGACGTGCCGGAATCCATGTTGTTTCAAGCCTTCTGTGAGCGCAGTAGTGGCCATCCATGGGAAACAGCCGTATGCAGCGACCGGGAGTATCGCAAGTCCCAATAGCCACCACCAAAATCTTCGTTGTTGGATTATCGTCACAGTCTCTTGTTTGTCAGAATCGTCGGACATTGCTTTACTGGAGTTTCTGCATCATGAGTAATTACGGTACTATGGCTGAATTACAGGACTGGGTATTAGGCCGTCAAGGTTTGAGAGATACATTGATTCTCAGAAAAGGAGTAATATGACCTCGGACAGTTCCTCAGGTTCCCAAGACTTTATTCGCACCATTATTGCTCAAGATGTACAGGAGGGAAAACATGAAGGACATGTGCATACACGTTTTCCTCCCGAACCCAATGGCCATCTTCATATCGGTCATGCCAAGTCAATCTGTTTGAATTTTGGTGTGGCGGAAGAACAGCAAGGACTCTGTAATCTCCGATTCGATGATACGAATCCCAGCAAGGAGAATGTCGACTACGTCACGTCTATTCAAGAAGATGTCAAATGGTTGGGATTTGATTGGGAAGATCGGCTCTATCACGCATCTGACTATTTTGAACGTCTCTATCAATTTGCCAAGAAACTCATTCAAGATGGGAACGCCTATGTGGATAGTTTATCGGCTGATGAGATTCGCTCAAATCGTGGAACGTTAACGGAACCTGGGATTGATAGTCCTCATCGAATTCGATCCATTAAAGAGAACCTTGATCTGTTTGCACGAATGCGTACAGGAGAGTTTGAAGATGGGGCGCATGTGCTTCGAGCAAAAATCGATATGGCCTCTCCGAATATCAATCTTCGCGATCCAACGCTTTATCGTATTCGTCGGCAACCTCATTATCGAGCTGGCGGTTCTTGGAGCGTCTATCCAACGTATGATTTTGCACACCCGCTTTCGGATTCACTAGAAGGCATTACGCATTCATTGTGCACACTGGAGTTTCAGGATCATCGTCCGCTCTATGATTGGGTGCTCAAGTCGTGCAATGTCGCCTGTGTCTCCCAGCAAATTGAATTTGCCCGACTGAATCTCAGTTATACCGTGATGAGTAAGCGTAAGTTGCGTCAGTTAGTCGACGAAGGTCATGTTGCCGGATGGGACGATCCTCGTTTGCCGACGATCAAGGGTTTACGTCGTCGAGGCTATACACCGGAATCTATACGGAATTTTTGCGAACACATCGGAGTGGCCAAACGGGATGGTACGATTGAAATGCCTGTATTGGAGCATGCCATACGTGAAGATTTGAATCAGTGGGCCCTTCGCGTGATGGCTGTGTTACGCCCGTTGAAGGTGATCATTGATAACTTTCCGGAAGGCCAGGCGGAAGACATGAGTGCTGTGAACAATCCGGAAGATGCCGCTGCAGGGTCACGAACCGTGCCCTTTTCACGTGAACTCTATATTGAGCAGGATGACTTTCGTGAAGATCCGCCGAAAAAATTTTTCCGTATGACCCCGGGGCAAGAGGTTCGTCTCCGTTATGCCTATATAGTTCGATGCGAGCATGTTGTGAAAGATGATCAGACGGGAGAGGTTCTCGAAGTGCATTGTACTTACGATCCGGAAACCCGAAGTGGAATGTCGCAAGCCAGTCGCAAGGTGAAAGGCACACTTCATTGGGTTTCAGCTGCGCATGCCGTGCCTGCAGAAGTCCGGCTCTATGAACCCTTGTTTTCGAAAGCCAATCCTGCTGATGAGAAACATGGAACTGATTTTCGTACGTACCTCAATCCTGACTCGTTGCAAATCTTGAGCAATTGCCAAGTTGAACCGAGTCTTGCCGAAGCCAGGCCTGGAGCCCAGTACCAATTTGAGCGACAAGGATATTTTTGCGTGGACCCTGATACGACGCGAGACCGGCTCGTATTCAACCGGACCGTTGCCTTACGTGACTCTTGGGCTAAAATTGAAAAAAAGCTGTAATCAACGGCACGCGAGAGGAACAGGTTGCTTGGATTCGAGGAAAGACTCGATTTGGAGTTTAGTGAGAGGTTTTGTGAAGTTCGATGGGGGACACGATGTGAAAAGATGTCTTGGGACGTTGCTGAAAAAGAATTGAAAGAGAGGGGAGGGATTGTGGTTTTTTCTGTGGTGTGTCAAGATTTGTTGGTAGAAAAATGAGGAATGCAGCCTATAACCCGGTATGTCACTCACGTAGAGAAAGGTAAGTTCATGAAGCCATGTATTTCTCAACGAGCAATCATTGGAGTATGCGGAGTCATCAGTCTCTGTTTCTTGTTTGTGAGTGTAGGGTATGGGGGAGATGCTTCTCAGCAAAAAACATCACAGCCTGAGGCCATAGATTCTGCAATGGAAACGATGATGGCCAAATGGCAGGCGTATGCGTCTCCTGGTGACAATCATGAAGTATTAAATCCCTTGGTTGGGACATGGAGCCATGTGGTGAAATGGTGGATCAAGCCTGGCAGTGTTCCTGAAGTATCAAAAGGCACGAGTGAAACCAAGTGGTTGATGGGAGGTCGTTACCTCCAGCACAGCTCAAAGGGCATATCGATGGGACAGCCGTTTGACGGATTGGGTTTTACGGGATTTGATAACAAAAAGAGAAAATATCAAACGGTGTGGATGGATAATATGGGAACGGGCATGATGACCGGCGAAGGCACCTATGATCCTGGTCAAAAGACATTAACAGACCAGGGACTATATACGGATGCCCTGATGGGGCAGCGAGCCTACCGTGGGGTCATCACGTTTGTTGATGAGAATCATCATCGATATGAGATGTTTAGCTTAGACCAAACTGGACAAGAATTTCGTATGATGGAGATCGTGTATACTCGAACAAATGAAGTTGAAAAATAAATAGGATATTGGTGAATGCGTCGTCAACAAAAATTGCAAAAACTCAACAAGTAGATCCTGTTTGATGAGAGCCCCATCTTGCTTCCGTGTCTAATCTCACCCTGTCTCTATTTAGCTGAGGGTCTCAGCTAATCGGTTTCTCAAGCAAAACCGGCCTGAGCCTTCCTTTTCTGAGAATCTCTTAAGTTTCCTTCATTTTTCGCTTTGGGACACAACGTGGTGTTTTCCCCTCTCTTCCTCACTCAATGAGTGGCTGTTTTCGAATCGACACGTTGCGATTGCTTTAGACGTATGGCCTCGAGGAACAATCGTTCTGTCATATTTTTGGCTAGACTGTCAAAATCCAAATAGATACAGGGATTATCTTTCTAGATACAGGCAGATGAACGGAAGATGTCTATGGGGTGCCTTGGTCTATTTGAGTGAAAGGTGTTGATTTTTGAGGAGAAAATTTTCATTGGTTTTTGCTTTCTTGTGAAATATCCCGATGGCATTGCGCTTGCTCTCATACAGAAATGTGAATTCAATCTCAATCACTATTTCAAGGGAGGATTTTCCAATGCGAAATTTACTTGTCCTTAAGAATACGGAAATATCATTGGCTAGCCAAATGGGTGTCCATACTCTAGACAACACCGCTCGTCTCCTTGGGCTGGCTCAGGGACTCGATCGAAAACAGCGATATGAGAAAATGGTAGAAAGCATTTACGGCGAACCTGAGGCGGCGAATCGTCTATTATTGAAAACGTTATGTATCTTAGCGCTAGATGAACCAAACGTGGATTATGCTGAAAATTAAAGAATGATGAAATGTCGTGAAACCTATGCCGATAGCTGTTTCAAATAACATCCGATGTTTGACGTCAGTTATGACGCTGGGAGAGCTTGGACTCCTGTCATTGATAGATCAAGAAGCCTTCACGATATTTTTTGCATGAGGAACTCTTTTTGAGCGCTCCGTCCTAAAAACAATCACGCCCAAGCTTCCTCAGATGAAACGCATGCCTTGTCGGGGCTCGTCCTCATTGTCGATTCGCCTCTTCCTTCCCATCGTGATTGATATTGTGTAGCTGGCAAGGGCTTGCTCACACTCACCTCTTTCGTCTCCTTTCTAGATTTTTATAAAAATTACCGACAAATGAAGTGGGCAGGTATGTCCATGTCCGTATTGCTCCGTTCAATCAATGATGGGAGTGATCGCTGTGTCAGATAACTGACGACGCTTGAAACGTATGACTTGCTGTAGACAGTAAAAAATGTGTGTGAACGCCAAATTGTGCCAAAGATGCCTCTTTTTGATCATTATGTCTACGATTTTGCTCGAGGGGTGCGTTGGACACAGTGAACGTTGGACTGCCCAGGGAACGACCAAACTTGAACATGGTGCATTCCATTCTCTAGATCTCAGCATCCCTATCGCCGAAAAATCTCATTCGTTGAATTTGAGAGACGAGAAAGGGGAGCACCCTGAGACTTTTAACGAGGTTCAGGCTGTAGTGAAAGACGCTGCAGCGATGGAATTTTCCGGTATTCAAATATTAGAACAAGATGGTGGACAGCTTTTAGGATTGGTTGGGTCGGAATTGCCCAATAATATGAGAGAAGACTTAGACTTTCCTGTCACTGTTGGACCCCAATTGCCGAACGTGATCTTAGAGGACGAGCCGTTATCAGTTCTGTGGGTGGATGGAGAGATACGACAGACGGAGCTTCCTAAATGGTATGAGATTTCTCAGGTGCCGTTCCCTGGCATCGAGGCGATAGCCGTACCGGGTTATTCGAGTGAGAAGGAAGTCGAAAACGATCCTCTGAAACCGATTTCAGGAGAAGACGATACGTTGGTGAATAAGAGAAAGAAATCCCCGGTCTTACCTATTGATAATGTTTCTGTGGCACAGGAACATCTAGAGGTCCATCATGAGGACACGCCGTCTTTCCCGAAAATCACGGGTAAGACGGTGAAAAATGTAGCAGAAACAACTAATGAAAAACCCATTCACATGCCATCGCCGAGTCTGTCTGCCCCGACATTGCCTGATGATCGCTTGAAGTCCGTCGGTGCTCCGCAGGAGGAAATGTTGGACCAAGGCCAGGATTTGGTAAAAGAGCGTAAGAATCCGCTGCCTCGCTCTACCCCAAGTGAAATAATGACGGAAGAAGTTGTTGTACAGAAGAAATCGCCACTGGATAGTCACGAAAAAACAGGACGATTGAATTCAGATGAAGAAGGAACCTTATCAAGGCTCGTTGGCGCTGAAAAGGAAAAACCTTCGGCGGCAGAGAATGCGTTAAGGTCGCCGAACACAACGTCGAAATTGGTATTAAGGAAAGAGCCTTCAGGATCTCAAGCAAAGAAAATGCTTGCTCCTTCAGAAACTGAAGTCATGTTAGCTGAAGCAAATAGTCATAGAGTGAAGGAGAAATCTAAGAAGGAAAATGATATTACTTCTAGTATTTTTGTTGATAGGGAGCCCGGGCAGTCCCTGACTGAAAGTCCTCTGCCAAGCCATAATAAACCATCAACGTTTGTGAACGTACCAGAAAAGTCAGTTCGCAAAAACAATGACACCATGGCTCTTGCTCCTGGACAGAGCGATCAGGCCTGTTCTCAAAGCCATACCTCATTGACACGATATCAGTCTCAAACAGTGCTTGCGGCACTTTCTCGATCGATTCAAACCTTTTTACTCACCAATCGAACAACGCAAAATAATCTGGAATTACACGATTGTTATCGCCAGCGTGCTTCTATCTATTTTCAGCTGAACGATCCAACTCAAGCGATATCGGATATTGATCGAGTTCTTCAGGAATCACAGTCAGTAAACGTCCAACGGTCGAGCGACCTTTTTTTTCGAGGCCGGGTGTATGCAAGTATGAATGCCTCTCAACACGTGATAGATGATGTGTCCGAGGCCTTGCAGTTAGGCTTGGATGGATTGAGTAAGGCACATGCCTATTACCTTCGTGGATTGTCATATCTTCGACTTCAGCAATTCGATGCAGGGCTCAAAGATTTGAGCCTGAGTTGTAGGGATGACTTTCCTAAAGCCTGCGCATTGTTAGAGAAGATTATGTGAGCGGTGGGTTTGTCAGATTGTTTCGAGGTATCCAGATCCGTGATATCACTTGTGAGAGCCCGACCGAAAGGCAAACGTTTCCATCAAACCATCTGGCATCGCTATAGATAAAAAAATTTAGTTTGATTCTGATGTGTCCTGTTTCTTGGCAAGGTGGTATGCGTTATGCTTAAAAATATAAATATGTTTAGTGTGTGGTGGATGTAAACTCTGTCTGAATAAGATTTTTTACAGCCATTTCTCTATCTGGGCATAAGATATGCTTTCTTTAATAAAATCTTGTGAAAATCAATGTTCTAGTTCATCCCTGTGTACAAATGAGCCTAGAAGGTATTACAATTATCAGTGAGTATAGCGTAAGGAGATTGTTCAAGCTCTGAATTGATTCTTCCGACAATGGATACTGAAAGGCTCATGAACTCGAAAGGCGAGGACAATGCTAAGTAAAATAACCTTTGTCATGCTGATGATTTTCTTGGCGTGTTTTGTTGTAGTGCTTTCATGGTTTGGTTGGGTGACCGGGTATTCTTGGTCTCGTCGAAAAGACAACCTTCACCACGTTTAGAATTTCACCTCCCCAATAACGATCGCTTCTAGACTTGTGGCTCATGACCGTTGCCGCAAGCTCTTCAGTCCTATCAATCGTAGCCACTCCCCTTAACGTCCCGGACATCGCCACCCATCACGTGGTAACCGCGAGATTCAGTATGTGAGACCTCTCGGTGTTTCTTGTCGGGCATGGTGGAAAGCTTTTCCATTTTACTGCCATCTTCCTAAGCCTTCCGATTGTCATCGATTTCTTCGGCTCCACTTCAATTACTGAAAAGTGTCACTGTGGAATTTCTTATTTTCGCGGAAGTAAAAGCGTGGCCGTAAGCTGACAAATTGTCACTCCAGAATCGCCTCGATTTCCAATAGAGTGGCAATTCGTTTGAAAGCGTGTATTTTTCTAGATGTAAATACTTTGGCTAATTATGGTGTTTTGAGGATCATTATAAAGATTGAGCTTTTCTACGTATCCTTACTTTTCGCATTAATTCCCTAGTCTCATGTGATCCATTTTATCGCTACCAGCAAGCACTCCGAGTCAACAAAAGTCTTTAACTGGCAACATATCTGTGATGTGTACAGCAATGTGAAGGGATCAGTAACAGAATGGAAGTGTTAAGAATATGAAGAAATTTCCGATGAATATATGTATATCGATGATGCCGTTGATATTCCAGTCATGAACCATGGATAACCACTTGAACGAAGTGGGGAAGGGTGTGAATGGTAAGTTATGAGCAAGCTTATTGAAGCATTGAATCGTCTGCAATCACTCCGGTCTGATGATGATCTGACAGGATTGGATTCACTACAGAGCCCGACAGATAATTTCCAGGAAGCACTCGTGACTGCGGAGGTTCCCGAGGTGGCTTATGAACCTCCGCCTGTCGTGGCAGAACCTATTCATCAGGGCAGTGGTCATGCTGCAGTCTCTATGGAAATTAATCAAAAAGCGTGGGTAGAGATTGTGCGACGAGAGTACTTGCAAGGTTATGTGCGCGATGGAGGAGGAACGGTGAAATTTGTCGTGCTGCCTGATGCCGACAGTCATAAATCGTTCGCAGACGAGTTAGGGGACAGTGCCAATCAAGAAGAATTCGTGTTTGCCAAAGTGGACGCGCGATATACCAAAGCCCATATGGTGGATCGTTTGTTTCATAAAGTCGCCAAACAATTAGATTGGGATGAGTTGGCGTATGAGTATGTGGTGCGACTCCTTGTCGATCATGGCTACCAAGTGCCTTCTCAGCGTAAGGAATTTACGTTGCATCATGTTGCGACGCTCAATGATCGGAAAGAGCCATTGTTGCGTCGTGACCTCCAAACCTGGTTGGAAGAGACTATTGAAAGCGATGCCAATCTGTGCCGTGAATTTCGAATGGCCATTATTCGGCTGTGTTTAGCGCAACTCGAAAGTGGAGAATCAGATCGTGTGTTAGCCAATGCCGTGAAAGATTGGCTCTGCGGAGAGCTTCGCTTGATTTCTGGGGTGAAAAAAGCGCTGATATTCCAGAAAATCGTTCGTCATAATGCTCGCTATTTACTCTCGTCGCTGACTCATTGGCTTCGGCTTGCAGGGAAGCGTGGAATAATTATGACGTTGGATATTTCACGCTATCTTGTTGCCAAACGACCATCTGAGCCCGATAGGTCATTCTATTATAGTCCCACTGCTGTTCTCGATCTGTACGATATGCTTCGACAGTTTATCGATACGTCTGATGAATTAGAAGGGTTCATGATGGTGGTACATGCGCCCCCTGAATTTTTAACCGATGCCAAGCGAGGCATTGACCGTTACGAAGCGCTTAAACATCGCATTTGGGATGATGTGCGAGACAAGCATCGACAGAATCCATTAGTCCCGCTGGTTCGATTGTCTCCAACCTCGCCTTCGTTGGAGTCTTTGACCGTTGGGGAAGCCGGGACCGCCGGTTCAGAAAATGAGACGTTAATGGCCAGACGGGTGATTGAAGGCTTACGCGCAGGAGTTCCCAATGGTCATGTGGTAAAAACCTTGGGCTGTTCTCAAGGGGAAATTGAATGGCGCTTTCGCCGATTATTGGAAGGGACCCAACAGAACATTGCGACGGGACAGTGTTCCAAGGGGCTCATTGTTGAAGGGAGTTTCGGGAGCGGGAAGTCTCATGTGTTGGAATATCTTCAGAATGTCGCATTAGAGTCGAACTTTATCTGTAGTCGAGTCGTGATTAGCAAGGAAACTCCTCTGTATCATCCTGTCCGAATATTCCATGCTGCGGTTGAATCGGCCGTCATACCGGATAAAAAAGGCGAACTGCTTTCGGAAATTGCTAGTCAGTGCGATTCCTGGGACCCGAAGTATAAAAGTTTCTCGACTTGGGTCAATAGTACGGAAAGTGAGATTGATCCGCGTTTTGCCTCGACCCTGTTTTTGCATGAACGGATGGGCACCGATCAGGAGTTGGGATATCGCATGGCCCGATTTTGGACGGGGGATCCACTCGGAGTCGGAGAGCTCAAAAAATATTTAAAAGAATGTGGGATTGCCGGGCGATATAGTTTTGGGAAAATTTCACAGGCTGAGTTGGCTTCTCAACGATTTCAATTTGCTTCTCGAATGATCCAAGCGGCCGGGTATGCCGGATGGATTCTTCTAGTTGATGAAGTCGAGGTGATCGGTCGATATTCGGTGAATCAACGGGCCAAGTCGTATGCTGAATTAGCCCGACTAGTTGGAGGCCAGGACAAGATCAGCTACCCCGGTATTGGAGTCGTCGTGGCGCTGACGGATGATTTTCAGAAAGAGGTGCTGGAGGGAAAAGGAGATATGGTCAAAATTCCTCAGCGTCTTCAAGCTGTATCATCAGACGAGAATATCAAACTGGCCGAACAGGCTGAAATGGGAATGAAATTAGTCGAGTCTCGAAGAATTCCGATTGAAGGGCCGACTGAACCATTGATTCAGCAGACGCATCAAACCATTCGTTCTCTTCATGTTCAAGCCCATAATTGGCGTGATTGGGACCATTCTGCCATTGTTCCTCATATTGAGGTCCTGCCAGGGACACGTATGCGGGAATATGTCAAAAGCTGGATTACGGAATTGGATTTGAAGCGTTTGACTCCCGATGAAGCGGTTGAAATTGAGGTGGATAACCTCAAGTCTCATTATGAAGAGGATCGAGTCTTGGCCACAGTGAGTCAGGACGATTCCGGTTTTTCTCAGATTGAAAGTCCAGCCAATGCCTCTGAAGGTAACGAAGAGGTCTGACCATGTGACGATTGTGTTTGTCTCTGCGCTTTTCAGCCAAACTCCTGACGCTACCCGTCCTTTCCCATGAAGCGTAAGAGATCCTTATGACCTCTTACGCTTCTCTTTCCTAGGGAGTCAGTACGGTTACCTCTCGCCCAGAAGAACCTATTAGTGTTATTCTGATCTTTGTGTGTATGGTCGCGAGACACACGTCTTTCAACATTCAATTCCCACATTGATCTTCTTTCAATGACGGTCTTACTGCTCGAAAGCCTGTAATCGTAACCGTATCGTTGTTGACCGTTCTTCTCGATATCTCACCCCTCGTATCTCGAACACGAGTTTTGAGTTTCTAGAGAATCTTTTTAACCGCTATGTCCTGACTGTAAATGGGATTTCATGTGTGATCGATGACCACGTTGTCTCAGACTGAATCGTCTATCAGTCTTCGAAAAATATTTGAGCTGTGGTGGCCACTAGCCGGGAGTTGGGTGCTCATGGGCATTGAACTTCCCATTGTGAGTGCGGTCATGGCTCGACTCGCTGACCCCGAGATCCATCTCGCTGCGTACGGAGGCGTGGTTTTTCCGATTGCGTTGATCATCGAGGCTCCGGTCATTATGCTCTTGGCGGCCTCAACGGCGTTATCCCGAGATTGGACTTCGTATGTGTTTCTTCGACGATTTATGTTTCAGATGTCCGGTGTTCTCACCCTGCTTCATATTCTTGTGGCGTTTTCTCCGTTGTATGACGTGGTGGTTGCCGATGTCTTACACGTTCCTGACCCGATTCGAGAACCGGCCAGACTCGGGCTCATGTTGATGACGCCCTGGACAGGCGCGATAGCCATTCGTCGGTTTCAGCAAGGCGTTATGATTCGATATGGCCAAACGCGGTCAATTGGTTTTGGAACCGCGCTTCGATTAGTTGTCAATATTTCCATTTTAGGGTGTGGTCTCTACTGGGGGACGATTCCCGGGATCGTTGTGACGACTGTTGCGGTATCGTTTGGAGTTTTGACGGAAGCGGTTGTAGTGAATCGTTTAGTTCAACCACTCTTGCTGCGGATGCAAACTGATCAGAACACCGTGCCGTTGCCGTTGACCATGAGTCGTCTTCTGAGATTTTATGTTCCGCTTGCAATGACATCTTTTCTTGCGCTCATTGCGTTACCGATAGGCAGCGCAGCATTAAGTCGAATGCCGCGGGCATTAGAGTCATTAGCCGTGTGGCCCGTAATGGCTGGCCTCTCGTTTACTTTGCGAAGCCTCGGGTTAGCCTTTCAAGAGGTTGTGGTCGCGTTGATTGGGTATCCTGGAGCCAAAAAGATGCTCGGTCGGTTTGCTGTTGGGTTGGGCCTGACGACGAGCAGTCTTCTTTTGCTTATTGCCGCCACGCCGCTGGCTCGAGTGTGGTTTGGGGATATTGCGGGGTTGTCACCGGAGTTGACGGAGTTAGGCCGTCAGGCAATTTGGTTGGCCGTTTTGCTGCCAGGCTTAAGTGCAGTTGAAAGTTTTTTTCAAGGCTCACTGGTTCAAAATCACCAGACAAGAAGTATTACTGAAGCTGTCGCAATTTACCTTTTCACGAGTGCCTCCATCTTAACGGCTGGAACCTATTATGGTCAGGTTGCCGGGCTTTACGTCGGCCTATTGGGTGTGACTTCGGGGCTCGTGTGTCAGACGTTGTGGCTGTGGTATCGCAGCTCCTCCTCTACTCACATTCCAGAATGAGTGAGGCACTTTCTGCAGTTTTGAAACTCTTTCACTCATGGGCGATAAAACTTAATTCGGCTCATTACTGTAGGAGGAAAGATACTTTTCAAGTATTTATGTATGGTTTTACCTCCACTTTCTTCGTCTCATTTAAAAAAGAAACATATGTAAAAGCCATTGAAATACTTATGAAAATATCAATATCTTCTATTTTAATGAAAAAGGTACATCATTTGCTGCCATTTACATCCATGCGTGAGGTGTCGTGTGGCCTTAACGGAGGGGTTGGGGATATGGAACGAATCTTGATGATTGGCGGTGATGAGTCCGTCCGAGATTCTCTGGCCTTGACTCTCGAGTGGGCTGGGTATGATGTGTCAGAAGCTGCAAATGCTCGGGAAGCCTTAGCCTTTCATCAGCAAAATCCTGCCTCTGTCATTGTTGCAAATGATCTTGATGCCGATGAGGAAGGTTTGGAGCACATCCAAGCCCTTCGCAGTCATTCCCCAACATTGCCCATTATTACGATGTCGGGAACCATTCCCTCCAGTGATCAAGAGCAGATATCCATTAGTCACATTTTAGGGTCGGTGTACTGCCTACAAAAGCCGTTCACGATGGATGAGTTTCTGGTCACCATTCAAACGGCGCTTCCTCGTTTTTCGCATTCGTAATCCCGCGTTTTTCTTTCCCATTCAACGTCTTTTTCTGTAAGCTTTCTTCTGTCTCTGAAACTTGATTCGTTGGTTTGATTCAAGAAAACGGAATCGTCACTCCTCTGTCCATCACAAGATGAATCCTTAAAGAGAGCGGTGAGACGATGCAGCTTAATCGCTCGGCGGCTCAAAATGTCCGGGTATGCGGTTTTGCCAGGGGACTGTGGCGGTCTGTGCTTGTTTGAGGAGGCTGCGGAGATTGACTTCAGCAGCGCGCAGAAGCTTCGGTTCGCCGCTTTGAAGGAGGGCGGTCAGAAGCGAATACATTTCTCGTTGTTCCTGAGGTGAATGGGCGATGAGTTCGAGAATGGGATCTGGAGAGTCTACATTTGTCCAATCACTATCTTTCTCATCAGGCCTCATCGCGAAATATAAAGAAAATCTGTACTTTTTTTGAGGGGTTGGGTAGCATGATTACAAAGTAAACCAGGTTGTGTATATCCTCTGTTTTGGGCTAGTCATTTTCATTTGTTGAAGCTAACCGACTACCACGCCAAATTTTTTGCGTACGAACTCACAAAACGCTGTCCTTCTGATAGCATTGAGAAATTGACCAGTGCGTTAATCGATGCGCAGGTAGACCTCAATCCTCACCAAATCGAAGCTGCTCTCTTTGCTTTCCGATCACCGCTCTCAAAAGGAGCAATCCTGGCCGACGAAGTCGGGCTAGGAAAGACTATCGAAGCCGGACTTGTCTTATCTCAAAAGTGGGCTGAGCGGAAACGACAGGTTTTAGTCATTACCCCAGCAAACCTTCGCAAACAGTGGGGCCAGGAACTTCAGGAGAAATTCTTTTTGCCTAGCAGTATCTTAGAAGCCAAGTCCTACAAAGCCTTCGTGCGTCAAGGAATCCTAAAGCCATTCGAAAGCGATAAGATCATCATTTGTTCATATCAATTTGCGCGTTCTAAAGAAGAGGAAATAAGCAAAATACAATGGGATCTGGTCGTGGTAGATGAAGCCCATCGACTCCGTAACGTCTACAAACCAACCAATGTCATTTCCAATTCACTGAAGCAGGCCCTCAAAGAAGCCCCCAAGCTACTCTTGACGGTTACTCCGCTTCAGAATTCATTGTTGGAACTATACGGTCTCGTCAGCGTCGTAGACGAACGAATATTTGGCGATCTCAAAAGTTTCCGCGAACAATTCACAATGCTCACCACAAAGACAACCTTTGAAACTCTGAAGTCCCGCTTACAACCAGTGTGTAAACGCACACTACGACGGCAGGTATTGCCATATGTCAGGTATACCAAACGATTACCCATCGTCCAGCCATTCAGCCCAGCAGAGGATGAGGATCGACTGTATAACCTAGTATCCGACTATCTTCGTCGTGAAAACCTGCAAGCACTACCTAAGAGTCAACGGACACTGATGACGCTAGTACTCCGTAAGCTTTTGGCGTCATCATCTTTTGCCATAGCTGGAGCTTTAAATTCCATGAGTCAACGGCTTCAAGAACGCCTGCGCCTAGCCGATGAAGTCAAACCTCTGAAAGAGGCACTTGAGGAAGATTTCGAGCGATTGGACGAGACCGTGGATGAGTGGAATGAGACAGAGGAACAGGTGCATGCGTTATTGGAAGAAGACCGAAAAGCCATTGAACAAGAAATTAAAGATCTTGAAGAAATCCGTGGGCTGGCACTCTCAATCACTCGCAATGCAAAGGGACAGGCCCTGCTGACTGCTCTACATACAGCCTTCGGAAAGGCTGAAGAATTAGGAGCAGCGAAGAAAGCCATAATCTTTACTGAATCAAGACGAACCCAGGACTATCTCCTGAGGGTATTAGCTGATAGTCCCTGGAAGAACCAAATCGTACTCTTCAACGGATCGAACAACGATGAGAAATCTAAACGACTCTATCAAGAGTGGATTCAGCGTCATCAAGGAACGGACCGGGTGACCAACTCTCGCACAGCCGATATGCGTTCCGCCATTACAGATTACTTTAAAGAGCAAGGGCAAATCATGATTGCGACTGAAGCTGGAGCTGAGGGTATTAATCTTCAGTTCTGTTCGCTGGTCGTCAATTATGACCTGCCTTGGAATCCACAACGAATCGAACAGCGCATAGGCCGATGCCACCGGTATGGACAACAACATGATGTCGTCGTCGTCAATTTCCTCAATCAAAAAAACGAGGCCGATCAGCGAGTCTTTCGCCTCCTGTCAGAAAAATTTCAGTTATTTGAAGGCGTCTTCGGAGCAAGTGATGAAGTACTTGGAGCCATTGAATCTGGAGTCGACTTTGAAAAAAGGATTGCTGATATTTATCAGCGTTGCCGAACACCCGCAGAAATCACCACTTCTTTCGACCAGCTTCAAAATGAACTTGGCGCAGAAATCGATGAGGGCATCACTCGCGCAAGACAACTTTTACTTGAGCACTTTGATGACGAAGTTCGAGAAAAGCTCCGAGTGAGTGATGAAAGCTCTCGCCATTATTTAAATCGTTATGAACGCATGCTCATGGATCTCACTGAATATGAGTTACAAAAACATGCGGAGTTTCTGACAGACTCGTCATTCACACTCAATGCCTGTCCATTTGAAGAGGAGATCGCCTTAGGCCTCTACGAATTGCCCCGTCGGTCAGGAGAAGCACATCTCTATCGACTCGCGCATCCACTCGCACAACAAATTCTCCAACAGGCCAAGCGTCGCAGTGTAGAACCAGCAGAGCTAGTATTTGACTATAGCAAGCATGAAGGCAAGGTCAGCGTTATCGAACCGCTACTTGGGAAGTCGGGAGTCCTCAACGTCACACTGCTGACAATTGAAGCACTGGATCAAATAGAGGATTATCTCATCTGCACGGGGGTAACCGATCAAGACGAGATATTGGAAGAAGAGGTCGTTCATCGATTATTCTCTTTCCCAGCAAGCATCGCTCATTCTCTAGCCACCCTCTCAGAGCATCCACTATTGAATAAGAAAACTGAGGAACAACAGCAAGAGATCCGCCGGCAGATCTCGCAGCGTAATGCAGAGTTTTTTGAACTGGAAGCCGATAAACTGGATTCCTGGGCTGATGACCTAAAAATAGGCCTGGAGCGAGAGATCAAGGAATTCGACCGTCAAATCAAAGAAACCAGGAAGACAGCAGTGGCTGCTTTAACGTTAGAGGAAAAACTCGCTGCTCAAAAGCAGATAAAGGCACTCGAAGCCGAACGTGGCAAACGGCGACGGACTTTATTCGATGCCCAAGACGAGATCGACCGTCGACGAGATCAGCTCATTGAAGAGATTGAGGGCAAACTCGAACAGATAATAACTTCACAGCAACTCTTTGGCATACGCTGGCAGGTACGGTAAGGAAAGAAATTAGTCGCAATCAGTCTTGAGTTCACTCTAGGACTAGGGCAACAAGATATACTTGTGAAATTAGAATTTATAAAAACTTCGTACTTGAGTAAAGTTTATAGTTAATCTATATTAACAATAATGTCTAGTTGTAATGGAAGTAAAATAAACAGAATCCTCAGAAAATGGCCATACAGCACCGTGGCAGTATCGCCATGGCTGGAAAAGCAGGGGGCCTATCAGCAGCTGATGCATGAGTATGAAAAAACCTCATGGGTGCGGAGAATTGGCCGAGGGGCCTATGTCAGGGAAGGCGATAAGGTCGAGTGGACGGGCGGCCTGTATGCGCTCCAAAAACAATTAGGACTTCCCATACATGTAGGCGGAAAAACCGCATTATCGTTCCAGGGATATGCGCATTTTTTGCCAATGGGAAAAGGCATAACGGTCACACTGTTTGGCTTACCGAATGTCAAACTTCCTCTGTGGTTCAAACAATATCGTTGGGACGTCGAGATCCGATATACAACAACCAACTTGTTCATGAGCCAAGACACGCACGGCCTCACACAAAAAGATATGGGCTCCTATGCAGTCAGACTGTCGACACCAGAGCGGGCTGTTCTGGAGATGCTGTATGAGGTCCCACAACGAGAATCGTATGAAGAAGCCGAACTCATAATGGAAGGGTTAACGACCTTACGCCCACGACTGGTTCAAGCGTTGCTTGAGGACTGCACGTCGGTGAAGGTCAAGCGCCTGTTCATGGTGCTGGCCGAAACCTCTAAACATGCGTGGGTAACAAAGCTTGACCTAGCACAGGTGGCATTCGGCAAAGGGAAGCGGATGTTAGTCAAAGGCGGGCGGTTGGACCCAATCTACCTCATCACGGTGCCGGAGAGTCGGAAGGGTTGAACAGCGGCCGGAGTGCGGACGTGAACGAAAGCCCCTACTTCAAACAAGTGGAGTTAATTCTGCAAACAATCCCGCACATCGCAGCGGAAACAAGCTTTGCGCTGAAAGGCGGGACCGCAATCAATCTCTTCGTGCGCGACATGCCTCGACTGTCTGTGGATATTGATCTGGCCTATTTACCACTGGAGGAGCCCCGTGACACGGCTCTGAACAAGATTAGTGATGCACTCCGCCGCATTGCTTCGTCGTTAAAAAGAGCCATGCCTGGCGTCAAAATCCAGGAAAGTCGAGCACAAGAATCACAGCGGATCACAAAGCTGGTTGTGGCAGCCAACCAGACACGAATCAAAATCGAACCGAACGAGGTGATTCGAGGATCGGTTTTCCCACCAGAAGAACGGGAGCTAACTCAACGCGCGGAAGACATGTTTGAACGTTCAGTTACAGCATGTGTGCTTTCAATCCCGGACCTATATGGAGGCAAGATTTGCGCAGCATTAGACCGTCAACATCCACGGGATCTATTTGACGTAAAAGTGTTACTGGATGAGGAAGGGATAACAGACGAGATACGCAAAGCCTTTGTCGTATATCTCGCCAGCCATGACCGGCCCATAAGCGAGCTGTTCGCCCCTAAAAGGAAAGAGGTACGGCAGGTCTATGAAAACGAGTTCGCAGGCATGACCATCGATACGGTCTCCTATGAAGATTTGCTCGAAGCCAGAGAGACCCTTCTTACAACCCTGAGGAAAGAATTAACCGATGACGAGAAGACCTTTCTCATTTCGCTCAAAGAAGGGCAACCAAACTGGAGCCTCATGGGCATCGAAGGAATTGAGAAGCTTCCAGCAGTACAATGGAAATTGAAGAACATTCAAAGCATGCACGAAAAGAAACATGCAAAAGCGCTGGAGAAACTTAGAAAGGTTTTGGGATATTGAAACAATTATTCATGAAACTCAATGCTGAACGGAGAAGAGTATTAAGGATAATGGGAAAGCTCGAATAAAAAAGTTTTAGTGAGTCGCTGTTTCCCACCCCTGAAAGGTAAAGAAAACATCACTCCTAGGTAGAACTATCACCTAAACTTATTGTCAAAACTATTGAGCATGCGAATTTCAAGAATTCAAATCAAACATTTTAGGTCCATTGAATCAGCGGACATAACACTCTCTGAATTCAATGTGTTCGTTGGACAAAACAATCACGGAAAGACCAACTTGTTTGAAGCCGTGGAATGGTTTTACACCGGTTCAGGTGATCACAATCACATTGTTTATCGAAGAGATGCTAAGCTGGACTTCTCTGTCGAGCTTGAGATTTCTGGAGTTCAATCGGGGTTGGAGACGGTCAAGAATGAGAAAAATCGAAGTTCTCTGAGAAAACTTGCCGATGAGCGCGATTCAATCCGTGTGATAAGAAAAAAGTCAAATTCATCAAAGCGATTAATTTGGGATGACTCAAAGAATGAATGGTCTCAAAAAAACTTTGCTGGGTTTGATAAAGCATTCAATGATTGCATCCCTCGACTTGAATATGTGGCAACAACGACCAAACCAGGTGATGTAGCAAAGTGGGGCAAGAAAACTCCCATTGGACTCATGCTTGCCGGTGTTCTTTCAACTATTCTAGAAAAAAGTGAAAAGTATAAAGAATTCAGAAAGAAGTTCGACGAGGTTTTCGGAACAGCAGGATCAGATATTCGGACACAGCTAGACGAATTAAGTGGTAGAGTAAAACTTCATTTAGAACAACAATTTCCAGACTGCACAAATGTTTCTTTCGACGTGTCGGAGCCTCTATTTGACGATTTATTGAAAAATTTTGAGACGACGATCAATGATGGGGTTGAAACAATAGCAGAAGAAAAAGGCGATGGGATGCAACGCGCACTCATGCTCGCCATTATTAAAACATTTTCTGACTATCGCCGAGAGCACGAGGAACTGGGAAAAACTTTCATTTTTTTAATCGACGAGGCAGAATTGCACCTTCACCCCACAGCACAACGACAACTCAAGAATGCCCTGATGGTCCTAGCCGAAAACGGCGACCAAATTTTGATCAACACCCATTCATCCGTCCTTGTCACCGACGATCATGAGAAACAATCTCTTTTCAGAGTAAACAAGAAGGATATGGCAACCTGCATTGAACTTATAGGTGCTCATGAAAAGCCTCAGATCGTTTATGAACTATTAGGCAACAGCCCTGCAGATTTATTATTTCCAAATAATTTTCTCATCGTGGAAGGACGAAGTGAATTCGAGTTCCTATCGAGAATCATCTGTCGACATTATACAGATAAGCCAAGACTTCAAATTATTATTGCTTCAGGGGATAATACACAGCAGGAACGATCCATGAACGCCATCAATATTGTTTTCACGCCTCTCTATCAAACTCCTGTATATAAACAACGGTTGGTGTTACTTTGCGACAAGCCTCATTCTACGAAGGAAGAAGATTTTCTGAAGTTTCGACAAGCATATCCCAGCATAAAAGACGAAGAACAGTTTTTTGTATTGGATACCCATTCGTTGGAAGAATCTTACCCGACACCTTGGAGAAAGACTGCTCACGTGGTCAGATCCATGGAATCCAAAGACAAAGTAGACTTAGCAAAATGCGTCGGCGACACGATACACCAAGAGCAATTTGAACAGGAAATACCTATAGTATTCAAAGCATTGCAGAAAGCTTGGGAAAAGGCACATTGTTAGAATATGAGTATATCGGCAGACCGATTTTTAGACTCTGCCAAAAAGTGTTGTACAAACTCTCGTCGCTTGCTAAATGAAGCGGAGCGACTTGAATTCGAAGAGGTTCCGGCAACACGTCATTATCTATCGATAATTGCCCAGGAAGAATCCGCTAAAGCATTTCTTTTGTATTTGGTAGGCATCACTGTGTTGCCCTGGACTCCTTTTCTTCGAAGAGCCGTTCGTGATCACCATTGCAAACAGCTTGTTGGTCTCATCTTAGATTACCTGTCACCTGATACCGAGGAATTCCTGAGAAGGATTGATGCATGGCGTGAAAGAGGGCAGCCGCCCTCGCTCCCCAATAGTGTCGGGGATGCAATAAACATTTTACGGCACGAAAAAATTGGCAAATGGGAGTCAACTAATTGGTGGTGGACAGAAGAACCTGATTACGATCATACCGCGTTGAATGTAGCCGAAGGAAAAAGAGATAGAGAAAAGCAGCGCTCCTTATATGTGGAATTGGGACAAAATGGGCAAGTTGCCAGCACTCCCGATCAGATTACAGAGGGAAAAGCTAATGATGAATTCGAGCGAGCGCGTCGAATAGAAATCTGTGTAACCACGCTCACAGAAAAGAGCAGCAATTCTATTTGGGACTATGAGAGAGTAGAAAACTGCTTTCAGGTGTTATTTTCTAAATCAAATGGGTTCATTGTGTCAGGTGAATTATGAAGAAGTTAACAAAACTTGAACTGACCTGGATTGGAAAGGAGAACCGGCCAAAGCTGGAGCCGCGGATTCTATTAGAAGATCCGGAGAAATCTTATCATGCCGCACATCGAGTTACCGATCATGATCAATTCGATAATCGTCTCATCTTTGGCGATAACCTGCTCGCTCTTAAAGCGCTAGAACAGGAATTCGCAGGTAAGATCAAGTGTGTCTATATTGATCCACCTTTTAATACAGGTGGAGCCTTCGAACATTACGACGATAACCTTGAACATTCTATCTGGCTTGGATTACTTAGAGATCGCTTAGAAATTCTTCATCGTCTTTTATCACCGAACGGTGCGATCGTCGTTAATCTTGATGATTCTGAAGGTGCATACTGTAAAGTCATACTGGATGAAATTTTTGGAAGGCCTAATTATGTCACAACAATTGTCGTTGAGGCCGCCACACCCTCCAGTTTTAAAACAGTTAACGTTGGCCCGACTCAGACAACTCAATTTTTGCTTTTTTATGCAAAAGATAAGAATTGCTTTACTTACCAACAGCAGTTCATACCAATTTATGAGATTGATCTCCAACATTTCTCAAGATTTGTAGAAAATCCCGATGATCCACCGCAAAAGTGGTCTTTTAAAAGTATAAATGACTTTATTTTGGCGCAAATGGGTTTTAGAGGAAATACTCCAAATGCAAAATGGGCCGCGGCAAAAAAGACGCTTGGCGTAACCCAGGCTCAAGAAGAAGTGAAACAGAGAGCTATTAAATTTGCCTTAGAAAACTGTCAACGTGTCTTCGAAACTAAAACACTCCAAAAACCTTCAAAATGGTTGCATAGCCATATGCAGCGCTCTCTCGAAGTGGATGAGGTTATTGAACTTAAGAGAGAAACGCTTGAAAGCATCTACCTGTATCGAGGTCGTCAAATATATTTTCTTGGTAAGGGAGTAAAAGAAATTGATGGAGAAAAAGTCGTTACTCAACCAATTTCTAATATTTGGACAGATATTCCAACCAATAATCTTAAAGATGAAGGAAGTGTTGATTTTCCAGCTGGGAAAAAGCCCGAGGCTTTGATTAGAAGAGTGATTCAAATGATCTCAGATAAGAGAGGAGATCTAATTCTCGACTCATTCGCCGGTTCCGGTACCACCGGCGCTGTTGCCCATAAAATGGGGCGACGTTGGATAATGGTGGAATTGGGGGAGCATTGCCATACACATATCATCCCTCGCCTCAGAAAAGTTTTCGATGGCGAGGATAAAAGTGGAATTACAGAAGCGGTCGGGTGGAAAGGCGGCGGCGGATTTCGCTATTACCTTCTTGCGCCGTCGCTGCTGGAAAAAGACAAGTGGGGTAATTGGGTTATAAATAAAGACTACAACCCTGCCATGCTGGCTCAGGCGGTTTGCAAACTTGAAGGCTTTGTCTATGCACCAAGTGAGACGATGTATTGGCAACACGGGCACTCGACCGAGCAGGATTTCATCTATGTGACCACGCAAAACCTCAATGCCAACCAACTCCACCAATTAAGTGAAGAGGTGGGTGCCGATCGGACGTTGCTTGTGCTGTGCACCGCGTTCCGAGGGAAAGCCGATCGTTACCCCAACCTGACTGTTAAGAAGATTCCCAAGCAAGTTCTTTCCCGCTGTGAATGGGGGCATGACGATTACAGTCTGAAAGTCGAAAACCTGCCGCAAGCCCCAGCCAAACCCGGCCAGCAGGAAATGCTTTTTCCAGAGGGAGAGGCAAATTCGTGAATTGCTATGTCAATGCCATCTCTGGCCGCCTGAGTCTTCGTCCTCCGCAACGTGATTCATTAGAGATTCTCGACCGCATTACCGAAATCGTCTCCCCGAAAAAAGGAACGGACCTGGTTGTGGCTTTGGAAGTCATTCGTCGTGAATTTCCTTCCGTGACAGCTTTTGAACGGGAATTCCCTTCGCTTTGTTTTGCTCTCGCAACTGGGGTTGGAAAGACTCGCTTGATGGGAGCATTCATTAGCTACCTCCATCTGGCACATGGCATGAACCATTTCTTTGTCATGGCCCCGAATTTGACGATCTACAATAAGTTAATTGCGGACTTCACCCCGAACACCCCCAAATATGTGTTTAAAGGGATTGCCGAGTTCGCCACCGAACCCCCTCTCGTCATTACTGGAGACAACTATGAATCAGGAAAAGGTGTGCGTCGTGGGCAACTATTTGATAAGGGCGTTCATATCAATATTTTCAATATTTCCAAGATTAACTCAGAGGTACGTGGAGGAAAATCCCCAAGAATCAAACGCCTTTCAGAATATATCGGGGAAAGTTATTTCGACTATTTAGCTGGGTTAGACGACTTGGTACTCATCATGGATGAGTCGCATCGGTATCGAGCCTCTGCAGGAGTGCGAGCCATTAACGAACTGAAACCTGTCTTAGGCCTCGAATTGACAGCAACTCCTTTTGTGGAATCCAGTCGTGGACCTGTGCCATTCAAAAATGTAGTCTATGACTACCCGCTTGGTAAAGCCATGGCTGATGGATTTGTGAAAGAACCGGCAGTTGTGACTCGTAAAGATTTTAACCCTGCCGGAATGCCGGCTGAAGAAATTGAACAACTTAAATTGAAAGATGGCGTACGGCTTCACGAAAGCGTCAAAGTGGAATTAGAAACCTATGCACGAGAGTGCAACATCAATATTGTGAAGCCATTCTTACTCGTAATTGCGAGAGACACGACACATGCCGGCCAATTAATGCAGGTCATTCAATCTAGTGAATTCTTTGAGGGACGTTATACGGGCAAGGTCATTCAGGTCGATTCGAGTCGAACAGGCGCAGCAGAGGACGAAATGGTTCAGCGACTTCTTGCTGTGGAAAGTACTGAAGAGCCAACAGAAATTGTCATTCACGTGAATATGTTGAAAGAAGGATGGGACGTGACCAACTTATATACAATCGTACCCCTTCGGCCTGCCAACGCTCGTACACTGATTGAGCAATCGATTGGTCGTGGGCTACGGCTACCTTATGGAAGACGCACTGGTGTCATGGCTGTAGATCGTCTCAATATTATGGCTCACGACAAATTTCAGGAAATTATCGATGAAGCCAACAAGTCAGATTCGACCATTCGCCTCCAGCAGGTCGTCTTGAGTTCTGAAGAACTTCAAGGCAAGAAGGTCACGGTAATTTCGCAGTCTCAACTGGCGAACACGTTGGGATTTCAACCACCGCAAGCCAGTGGCAGTACCATGACGACTAGAGAAGGCCAAATCCTCGCCTTCCAGACACCAGTAGAACAAAAAATTGCTCAAATTACGTACAATGTCATTCGGAAACTGGAGAACCAACCTCAGGTGGTGCCAAGTCTAGGCTATTTAGAAAAGCCTGATGTTCAGGCTCAAGTCGTCAAAGAAGTCGAGAGTCAGTATCGTCCTGCGCAGTTGGAACTAGAGGGCATTGCCACACAACCGGACATTTCAGCTGTGGTCGCGAAAACCACTGCATTGGTTGTTCAGCAAACCATCACCATTCCACGGATTCTCGTTGTTCCCAAAGGGGAGGCCCACTCTGGATTTAAACCCTTTTCACTAGAGTTAAGTTCCTTGAATTATCAGGCTCCTACTGACGAGCTCTGGATTCAACATCTGCGCACACAACAGCGAGAGGTGGTCGGATTAGGGAAAGGAAGCATCGAAGAAAAACGACTTGAAGATTATATTGTCAGTGGATTGGTGGATTACGATGATGTGGCCTATGACGATCATGCCGATCTCCTGTACGACTTGGCCGGACAAGTGGTTCAGCACTTCCTCACCTATTTGACCGAAGATGACGCCAGAAAAGTATTGCGCGTGTATCAAAGAGATATCGCGAAATTCGTCCATGCGCAGATGCAAGAGCACGCTTGGGAAGACCCTGTCGATTATGACGTTAAAATCAGCCGAGGGTTCACGGAATTGAAACCAAGTGCTTACACCACTTCGGCAGAAGAACCAACACGTGATTTTCGAGAGTCACCAAGCGATAAAAGTAATATGGCGAGATATGTGTTTGGCGGATTTATTCGCTGCCTATATCCCTTGCAGAAATTCGAATCAGATTCAGAGCGTAAACTCGCTGTGATCCTAGACCGAGAGGTGTTGAAGTGGTTCAAGCCAGCCAAGGGCCAATTCCAGATTTATTACCGTTGGGGCGCAGAACATCCGGAGTATCAACCAGACTTTGTGGCAGAGACAGCTGAATTCATTTTCATGTTGGAGCCAAAGGCCAGGAATGAAATGGATGATCCTGAAGTACTCGCGAAGAAAGAAGTAGCGGAGACTTGGTGCAGTCGTGCAACGACATATGCCCTCTCCAATGCGGGGAAACCATGGAAGTATGTCCTCATCCCCCACGATGTCATTGCCGAAAACATGACACTGACTGGATTAGTTAGTCAGTTTTCCCCAAAAAGTTGGTGAAAGTCTATTAGGTTGGGGGATTTGATTTCTCTGAACTGTGATTCCCTTCTTACAATTCCACTTGTTCTTCAATCGTTTGTATCATACTTCGACGTGATACGTTTCTTGCTGCTAAACGCTAAACGGTTGATACGTGTATGAAGAGGCAGTCTTCCGAATATTGACTCTGAATGAAAGAAGACGAGAAAGCTGGCTTAATCGCTGGGCGGCTCAAAATGTCCGGGTATGCGGTTTTGCCAGGGGACTGTGGCGGTCTGTGCTTGTTTGAGGAGGCTGCGGAGATTGACTTCAGCAGCGCGCAGAAGCTTCGGTTCACCGCTTTGAAGGAGAGCGGTCAGAAGCGAATACATTTCTCGTTGTTCCTGAGGTGAATGGGCGATGAGTTCGAGAATGGGATCTGGAGAGTCTACATTTGTCCAATCACTATCTTTCTCATCAGGATCACCTAAGAGAAGGTTGATCGCTGTGGGACTACTATACAGCCATCCCGGCGGTATTCCGAGTCCGCCCGCTAACGCTTCGAGCGCTGAGGCCGGCGGATCTAATTCCCCAGCTTCGATGGCTTCAAGCTCCGTTGAATGCATTCCGACTTTGCCGGCCAATGCGGTGACCGAATTCCCTCGCATTCGTCGCCAGGCTTGAATGTGTTCATTGATTGGCATGAGCCGATCTTAGCCAACGCAAAGGCTGATGTCTAGCTTGATATGTTGAAAATACCATGGATAGCATTCTTCGAAGCATTGGAGTTCAAGGCATAAGGCTCCATGTCGAAAGTGAATCACTTAAGGGTATATTCCCCATTGTTTGCGATGGGGTTCTTTATTCCAAACTACCGTCTGGAGGGCACGTTTACGAAAGGCTGGCGACTGGCGATGCGTTTTTGATCAGCACAGTTGGGTGAGGGTTCATAGGGGGAAGAGGAAGATGTTCATTTTGTATCAGGGAGAGATGTTCCTGCATGCCCCATTTAGCCTGATAGAGGCAATCTTCGATTGAATGTCCGGTTCCCGTGAATCCTTCGAGATCCGGAGAATAGAACCCGAAAAACGTTGGGTCGTCCGTAGCTTCAATGACAAGAGAATACGGTAAATCCAGCATTGGTGATGTTCGTAACGTTTGATTCCTGCGGCTTTCAGAATTGCCTGACACGTCCCCGTCGGGACCTCTTTGCTTCCCATGATAATCGACGCGAATCAGTTTGTCATGCCCTGCCTTGCGATAATAACGAATTGAGCTCTTTTCTTTCAGTAGCGCAAACCCATTCTTTTCCAAGGTTCGAACAAGTTCAGCAAAGGTCATTATTCTTGTGACTCACGTTACGGTTCACATCCGCTCCAAATGCATTGTCGAATACTAGCACAAGCCGTGAGCTGAATCTTCTCTTTCATACTAGCCAACAGCGGAACCTGAAGACCTTATGATACGTACCCAGAATCTGCAAAACTCAGAACATTCTTATCATCTGAAAGAATGAGATGGATTAGAATAGGAATATCCATCTCATGCCATCACCAGAAATTACCCACGATCGATTCCACGCAATGTTATCCTCTTCATTACTCTTCTTAGGTGCCTTGCTTATCGATTTACCGCTAACGCGTTTCAATTGTATTTTTTCTCTCTTTACCAACGGCGTGGTCAGATGCGAAGGCGGGAGGAAAGGTATTTGGTTGCAATGCATAGATTTTTTTCACGATCAATGAATAGGTTTGAAATTCTTCCTCAACAATCCCTTCCAAAATATAGGGCCCCTGATTTATGAGGAGGTGGCCAAATTGTCGATACGTTTTGGGGAAAAACGTGGCTTCATACAATCCGGTCAAATCTTCAAACGTCACAAATTCCATGGGTTCACGGTGTTGAGTTTGAACAGATTTTTCTGTAATCATCCACCCGATCATGGTGATGGTTTGACCAACATACCGATGCATGTCGCAAGCCGGCACATCGTGTATCCCTTGAAAAGCCTTCTCAAATAATTTGAGTGGATGTGTGTTGAGCGGAAATCCGTGCAGTTCAATCTCGTGCTGAATTTTTTGCTTTGGAGCGTAATCTGGTGGAATAGGAAGCGCCGTGGCTTCGTCAGGAAGTAGACGTAATATGGAAGACGTCGATGGTCCTAATATGTGACCTGTTCTTTGTTTGTTTCCTTGCCATCCATGACGGGCATACAGACGCCACAGGAGGCCCGGACGTGTGACCTCGCCGGCAATACGATCAAACGCTCCAGCCTTCACCAGTATGCGGGTCTGGGCTTGCTCGCTTTTTGTGCGGGTCAAAAAATTCTGAAATGATCGAAAAGGGCCATGTTTCGTGCGTTCATCAAGAAGATCGTCAATGACATCAGTCTTGAGACCTTTAATTTGCATGAAGCCCATGCGAATAGTTTGCCCGGTTCCCGTATAGTGCCAATGACTGGTATTGATGTCTGGTGGTAAAATGGTCAAGCCCATACGGCGGGCTTCTGAGAGATACACAAAGGGAGCGTAGAATCCGCCTTGATTGTTCACCACGGCTGCCATGAATTCTGCCGGGTAATGAGCTCGAAGATAGGCCGATTGAAATGAGACTTGAGCATAGGAGGCAGAGTGTGGTTTACAAAAGCTATATCCCGAAAAACTCATCATCATATTCCACATTGTGGTGATCGTATCTTGTGACGCTCCTTTGGCGGCAGCTCCGCGAGAGAACTGGATTTGATAATCCTGCAGCTGTCGCTCCTTGTGTTTTTTACTCAAGATTTTTCTCAATTGATCCGCATCTTCTACAGAAAAGTCTGCCACAGCCATCGCAACTCTCGTCACATCTTCCTGGTACACCATAAGGCCGTGAGTGTCAGCTAAAACACGTTCAAAAATAGGATGAACCGGTTGATGAGGTTGGCCATGTGCACGGAGCACAAAATCACGATTGTAGGGGTTGCCTGCAGGCCGAACGAGAGAAGAAACCATGACGACATATTCAAAAATATCCAGCTCGGACAGATGTTTGTTAGGCAGAGCCGACCAGAGTTTCCTGAGTAATAGCCGCGTTGCCGGTGATTCGATGTAAAAGCATCCGATCGTATGAGTTTGGCGAATCAGCTCTTGGGTTCGTCTGTCATAGATTGGTTCCCATAGGGTTGTATTGAGACGTTGCCCTGTCTGATCCGCGATGGCATCAAGCGTATCTCGAATCACCGCGAGCGAACGGTTTCCTAAGATATCGAGTTTGACCAGACCGGCATCTTCGGTTTGATCTTTTTCCCATTGAATAATCGGCACCCCTTTTGTTGAGACTTGAACCGGGACATACCGTTGAATCTCATCGGGGGCAATGACGACACCACCGCAATGCACGCCGAGATGTCGGAGGCAGCCTTTGAGACGAAGCGCGACAGAGATAATTTCTAGCCAGGGTTCATGTATCCCCATGGTTTGGCAAATGTTCGCGGTCCAGGCGGTCAACGTGCGTGTTGTGGGAGGTGGATGAAATTCTGTTTGGCGGATGAGCCCTGGTATGACTCGATCGAGTTCAGTGGGTGACATGCCGTGCACTTTGGCAACCTCGCGAATTGCGGCGCGGAAGCCAAGGGTGTTGTGATTCGCGACCATGGCCGTACGACGAGTGCCATATTTCGCGAAAATGTAATCTAAAATCCGATCCCGTTCATCCCATGGGAAATCAATGTCGATGTCCGGTGGGTCCTGTCGGCCGGCGTTCAAAAAACGTTCAAAGAACAAGTTATGACGAATCGGATCTACATGGGTGATGCCTAAGCAATAGGAGACAATGGAGGCGGCTGCAGAGCCACGACCGCAGGTGCGTGGGGCTTGTTGAACAATGTCTTGAACGATCAAAAACCAAACCGCGAAGCCCTTTGAGTGGATCACGCTCAATTCGGTCTCGATCCGTTTTTTAACTTCGTCAGAAACCTTTCCATACCGTTGTTGAGCCCCTTCGTATGTTTTGGCTTGAAGTGTGGAGAACGTTTGTGGGTCCGTTTGATCACGAAACGCTTGCTGTACTGTATCTTTGAAGTTCCATTCTGTGTGACAGCGATCCGCAATACGGCGTGCATTGAGGAGCGCATGCGGAACATGTGTATACTGCGGTTCTAACACTGCAGCGGGAGCAAGCCAGTGGTTGGGTGAGCAGCATGTCGCTGATGGTAACTGTGAGAGGGTTGTCTTGAGCGCAATGGCTTGTAACACTTTATGGAGAGAGAATTCTTCAGGCTGAACGAAATGTACGCGATTGGTTGCGACGGGTGGAATGCCTGATCGCCGGCTAAATGCCAGGGCCTGATGCATCATGATTCCAGGTGTGAGTTCAACGTAGAGGTTCTTCTGCTTTCGTTTTTTCCACGCGATGAGTGCTGGCATGTCATCAGATAACACCAGAAGATCATGATGATGTTGGGCTACGGCTTCGATGAAATCAAAGGTGTCATTACAATGGCGATCTGACAGTAATCGGCAAAGGTTCGTGTATCCAGTCATGGATGTGGACAGTAATGTGGCACGATGCTGTTTGTGAGTTAGCTCAGCCCCAAGAATTGGTTTCAGTCCTGTCTGCCTAGCCACTTCTATAAATCGAACGACTCCATACAATCCATTGGTATCGGTGAGTGCGAGTGTCTGAGCCCCATGAGAATGTGCCGCTGCACACAAATCCTCTAATGAGGAAACCCCGGACATGGGTGAGTAATTAGAGTGGACGTGAAGATGGATGAAGGGTGGCATGCGTCTTTCCCCACCAAATGGCCTGTGGACCGAATCGTGTTCGAATATGATCAAGCGATTGTGTGAGACGGTGTGATTTTTGGGGTGTAAACGGTTCAGCCTTGGCTTCTTCGCAAAACAATTCGCCTTGTTCGACGGCTCTGGTCAGTTGTCCAGCGCGTAGAGTGAGACGGCTCACTCGGATCCGGCGTTTGAAACTCCGTGCTAGAAGCTTTGTGACATAAGGGAAAAGATCAATTTCCCAGTATGTCCCTGATTGGATGGCATGAGATGTTGTCAGTTCCAAGCCGTCATAATACTGCAGATCGAGTGTGATGTGATGGCACATCCGCTGCTGGGTTCGTAACTGAGGGCATACTCGTTCGAGAAGTTCGTACAGAGTTCCGTGGAGATGAGCAAGATCGATCTCGGCTGGGGCCAGTGTGGCGGTGGCGCTGATCTGTGGTTGTTGAGGTGGACATAAAACAGGAGCCGTGTCGGTTCCATGTGCCCATGCATGAATGTCGCGAGCTTGTGAGCCCAATATGATTTCAAGCTGATCCAGTTCAATGTCTGCCAGATCTTGTACGGTGTGAAGGTTTAAATCAGCCAAGACAGGCAACATCGTCTTTATGTGATGAGAACTGAGCGGTAAGGTATCAATGGGGAGGGGTGCAAGAAACGCTTCTTCAGAGCCATGTCGAATGTCACATAGTTGTGGAGGACCGACAATCGTTGAGGCAATGCGTGCGACGAGTTTGTTGCTGGCAAGTCCGGCCACTCCGACAAGGCCATATTGTTGTGTGATTTCTCGTTTGATTCGCATGGTGGCATCACAGGCCAACCCAAAGAGACGAGTTGTACCAGTAAGATCAAAAAAGAAATGTCCAGGCTGAATTGGTTCCCAGACAGGGGAAAATTGACGGATGGTGTTCTCAAGCGCGTGGTGGGCCTGACGGATGTAAGCCGTGCGAGGGGGAAGAATATGGAGTGATGGACAGCGTTGACGAGCTTGTCTGACAAGGAGGCCAGGTAAGACACCATCATGCTGGGCTTCTTGTGAGGCTTCAGTAATGGGTGCTCGAGAGGATTGTGAACCGGCGACAGCAACCGGCTGTTTTTGTAAGGAAGGGTTTTCTAGGCGAGCGAGAGAGATTGAAAACCTGGGGATAGAAAAGCAGACAATTTGACGATCCATCGTTTCAGCAAGGTTTTTGAACAGGAGATGAGATAACTTAATCAGTCTAAAATCCATAAGATAAAAGCTTAGGCAGTAACCAATGGTTGCATTTTGTAGAGTTTATGTCAAGAATTATTGGTGCAAGGTCGGTATCAAGCTAAATCTGCTCCTTTTCATGGTCAGGATGGTAAGTTATAATGATGTTATAACATTCGTGAGAGAAAGGAGGCGGCACTTTATGAATGTGGTTGTCCGCGATATCGGGAATTCAAAAGGGATTATCATCCCCACGCATGCGTTGAAAGAGGCGGGTATTGGAAAAATAGCTGATCTGCATGTCAAAGATGACTGTATTATCGTGAAAGCCGTCAAACATCCAAGGGCCGATTGGCTAGATGCGATACAGCAGGATCCGCCTGAAGAACATGAACCAGTGTTTATGGAAGGGGTGGAAGATCTACATATCATGGAAGATTGGGAATGGTAAAACCCACTTATCCCAAACGCTTTGAGGTCTATTGGATCAACCTTGATCCCACAGTTGGGGCAGAAATGAAAAAGACAAGGCCATGTGTTGTTATTTCACCAGATAGCATGAATCAGGGGTTACAAACAGTCATCGTTGCTCCTATGACGACAACAATCAAAACGTGGCCGTTCCGTGTCCCTATCACCCACAAGAAAACCAAAGGGCAGGTCATGCTTGATCAAATACGAGTTGTTTCAAAAAAACGGCTGCACAAATTTGATGGATTGGTCCATGCAAAGACCAAAGCCGATGTTCTCGAATGTCTCAACACGATGTTTCTGCTCTAACGCTCATGCCTCCTGGAAATGAAAGGGCCTGACATCATCTAATGTCAGGCCCTTTGTCATTCTGACGCATGGGAGCGAAAGCGTCTATGACGAAGCATGGGGGTGTTGCCATCGCCGCCAGCCAATTAAGCCTGCGAGGCCCGAACCGAGCAGTAACATTGTCGAGGGTTCGGGGATGGGAGCTGGACCAGGCCCGGGCCCGCCACCACCGTTGAGGTCTTGCGTGACATTCAGTCGGAAGGCATCGATGATATGAGTCGTGTTGGTCGTCGTGACATTGAGTTGCCCTGTCAGGACTATAATATCACAGGGGGCACCTAGGTCACCGATAAAGACGGTCCCTGAGGTCTCGCTGAACGTCACGACGGTTTCCACTCGCTGAAAATTGGAAATATCAATGGTGGTGGTGACTAAGGTGGAAAAATCCACGGGGTTGGGCACACCTAAACTAGCAAAGGCCTGTGAGAGTGCGCTTGTGGGATCGCTGGTCAATGGGGCCATGAATGGATCGGGCGCGGTGAAGAGGCCACTGACTCCGTTCACATCGGTCACCATGACTTCCGTGAACCGCGACTCCGTGATGGTATTATTGATGGTAGTTTTGTTGAGGACCCCATCTCCAGATCCAGAGATTGTGACTGCTGACGCGGGTGCTGCCAAACCGAGCCCTTATGATTAACGCCATGATGGGAATCCAGATTCTTGACTTTCGCATATCTCCTTTGTTTCTAAAAAAAATAAAGACACGTGTCGTCCTCCAGGGTGTCGGCTCTACGCATCACTCGCTGGTACTGTACGGAGACGACCCCTCCCCCTCTCAATCCTGCCTTTTGAGGGGGTATGAGTTGGTCTATTCCTGATATTCAAGGTAGTTACCTGAATGGAGCGTTCACTGAAGTTTTGCGAGAACAGATGAAGACCTGGATGGTGGATGGAATCATCTGCGTTTCCCCAGGTATGTGATAAGATTAATTACCAAAAATAACCTAAACTTTATGAGTATTCAAAAGAAGTTACTCAGACAAAGCTCAAGGTACTACCGAAACAATTGTGACACCACACACGATATTCAGCAATGTTCTAACGTGTAGAATGTAAGACGAGCTAGTAAGGCCAAGTCCGTGATATGTCATTTCTCTCTCACATCTTGTAAAAACTCTCCTGACTTTTCGCGACATACGAGATACGATTCTCGAGCAACGAGTCTGCAAACGCTGCTAAGGTACTCTTTCAATGCACTCTGGTGGATGGGCCTATTCACCTGTATGGTGATGGCCTTTCTACAGGAACCGGCTTTTGCTGAAATGAGCCCAAATCAGATTGTGATTGTGTCGAATGAGAATAGTCATGGAAGCGATTCCGTTGCGAGACACTACGCTCAGAAACGAGGAATACCCGCATCCCATATCCTTGAACTGGATACGTCGACAAAAGAAACGATCAGTCGAGAAGAATATGAACAGGCCATTGTTCAGCCTATTCAAGCCGCTCTCAAAGTCAAAAACCTCGCCTCCAAAGTCCGAGTGATCGTGACAACGTACGGTATTCCCCTTCGTGTCAGAGCTCCACGTCCTTCATCACAAGAAAAGATATGGTTAGAAGATGCCAAGGCATGGAGGAAATCTTCTGTCGAGTTTCTTCAAGAGCTCAAGAACGATATCGAGCACATTGCAACTCAGGAGTCCCAATCAGTTCCTTCACAATCGTCAGCTCAACCCAGTGATTCCACCATAGATCAACGAGCTATTGATTCATTGATTCAGCGAGTCAATCAGGCTATTCAAGAGGCGTATCATCGTCTTGAGCAATTAGAAGATGCAAATAGTAGGAAAGCTCATGACCTTGTCCTCGGGAGAGCCATTCAACGAGTAAATGGGTTGGCAGGAAAAGTTCAGATCTTACAGCACTTGTCAGAAAAGACCGCGACGTTAATGGACGCACCACTAACAAACATTCGTGCTCAGCTTCGTTCGGCTGAACACCTTGTATCGTTATTGTTGGATGTTCCGTCTGATAAAGGCAGAGAGCGTGCTTATCAGGTCGTTCAAAAACATTTTGGTGTGAGTGGCGTTCTTCGTTTTGCGAATCAAGAAATACAACGATTCAGTTTTGCTTCAGCAGATGCGAGCGTTGATAGTGAATTGAGTTTACTGTGGTGGGATCGAACATTCGCTCATCCGTCTGGAAAAATTCCGAACCCCTTGTATGCATGGTATCCTGTGCGGGCTCAAGAGCCGTCATTGAGTCTTCCCGTCATGTTAGTAAGTCGTCTTGATGGACCGAGTCCAAATTTAGTCAAGCAAATGATTGATCATGCGATCCTGGCAGAACAGGAGGGGTTGAAAGGAAACGCCTATTTTGATGCACGGGGAATGGATTCCGACCAACCATTGAGCTATGGCCATTATGATCGAGATATACGCAGGCTCAGCAACGCGGTGCAAAAAAATTCTTCATACCCAGTCATACTCGAAAACACGCAAAAACGATTTAGCCAGTCGGGTGAGGCTCCTGGTGTTGCACTGTATGTTGGCTGGTATCGCCTCAGGCATTATGAAGATGCCTTTAGCTTTAACCCTGGTTCAATTGGCTATCATATAGCGTCAGGCGAAGCGGTCAGTCTTCGTGATCCGATGGAGCGTGGGTGGTGTAAAAATGCATTGGAACGAGGTATCACCGCGACGCTTGGACCAATTGGAGAGCCTTATCTTGATGCCTTTCCATTGCCGACGGATTTCTTCGGATTGTTGCTGACAGGACATTATTCATTGGTTGAAGCGTTCTATCTTTCCACTCGCCATATGAGTTGGCAAATGGTGCTTGTGGGTGATCCGCTGTATAATCCCTGGCGTGGCCGAACGTTGGCTCACAAAGTCAAAGAGTCGGGGATATTGAGAGGCCAGACATTTCTGGTCCCTCCGTCTGAGCGAATCATTTCTGATCCGCTTCAGGCCAGAAAGAAACTTCAAGAGGAGCGTCGGCAAGTATTGTCGAAACTTTCCATAGGCAAGAGGCGTTAGTGTGAAGAAGACGCGAACAGTGTTCTATGAACTTCTTCGGAGTCCGGTTGGCGAACTGTTGTTGGTCGGGAATGAGCAAGGCTTGAAGATTCTCAGCTTTCAGGATGGTCGGCATCCTCAAGCGATTGATCCGCAATGGGAAAAAGATCGGAAACCGTTTCAACTCGTTATCTCTCAGTTGGAAGCGTATTTTAAGGGTTGCCTGACAAGATTTACGGTGAAGCTGTCTCCGGAGGGAACGAATTTTCAGCAAGGCGTGTGGAAGGCTCTTCGAAGGATTCCCTATGGGAAAACGGTTTCCTATGGAGAGATCGCAAAGCAAATTGGAAACCCTCGTGCCTCACGGGCTGTGGGAGCTGCGAATGGACAAAATCCGATTTCCATCATCGTTCCATGCCATCGGGTCGTTGGAGCCAATGGGAAGTTAGTGGGTTACGGAGGCGGGTTACCTATTAAGCAGTCCTTACTGGCACTTGAGCAACATTCTGGTCGCACACGGTGATAATTGCTGAAGGACGGTCTTATTGAGGAGGAGATTCGTAAGCAGGCATTTGTGTCATGGGCGCGATGGATCCGAAATGCACTCCAAATCTTTTCTGCTCGCGATCGTGCACATAACGGGTGAGAGCTTCATGAATCACGGGAAAGGCAAGCTGTTCCCAGGGAATATCATCGAGCGAAACAAGTTGGACTTCGAGGCTCTCTTCTCCGACGCCGAATTCACGTTTCCGTAGTTCTCCGCGATAGATGATATAGACCTGATCGACACGGCGCAACGAATACACTGCATAGAGCGACGTAATCTGGACGTCAGCCAATGCCTCTTCTTGTGTTTCTCTAGCCGCAGCCTCTTCAGAGCTTTCTCCCATTTCCATAAACCCGGCAGGGAACGTCCAAAGCCCTAAGCGAGGCTCAATGGCGCGACGACACATGAGGACCTGTCCTTCCCATTCTGGAATACAGCCTGCCACAATTTTTGGGTTTTGATAATGAATGGTTTGACAGTTTGGACAGACCGCTCTGAGCCGGTCCTCACCCTGAGGAATTTTCTGTTCTACCGTTGAACCGCATTGACTACAAAAATTGATGGGAGGGAGTGGCATACTTCTATGTATCGGAAGAACGACAAGTGGTCAAGAGCTTTTTTTGAATAGTCCTGGAATGTTGGTGAATAATCTTCACGGAAAAGGCATGTTAAAGTGCAAATTGCAAAATGAAAAGTGATGAGTTAGGGAAAAGCCCTACTCGTGATTTTGAAAGTTTCATTTTGACGTTTGCACAATCAGTCCTTCACCCTGAAGTACCATAAAGTATGTCTTCGACGCGATAGAGTTGCTGTAAAGAGAGATCTGCCGTGTTTGTGATATCGCCACGGCCTTTGGTAAGGTTGGGGCCCGGAGCATTGAATCCGTTTCTTAACCAGAAACCGTTAAAGGAAAACAATGAGATGGGTACTGATGATAAGCAGGTCATATTTTCGCTCATTGGCGTGGGTCGTGTTCACCCACCCAAAAAACAGGTTCTTAAAGACATTTACTTGTCATTTTATTATGGAGCCAAAATTGGGGTCTTGGGACTGAATGGATCGGGAAAAAGTACGCTGCTTCGGATCATTGCCGGGCTCGACTCTGATTATCTTGGCGAGATCACATTTTCGAAAGGCTATTCCGTGGGGTTGCTTGAACAGGAACCTCAACTTGACCCCGGTAAAACGGTTAAAGAAGTTGTCGAGGAAGGTCGGGCCGAGGTCATTGAACTTCTCCGGGAATATGAAACGGTCAGTAATCGATTTGCTGAAGAGCTGTCTCCTGACGAGATGGAAAAGTTGATCGAGAAACAAGCGCAATTGCAAGAAAAGATCGAAGCCGCAAACGGATGGGAGCTTGAGCATGAACTCGAGATTGCGATGGATGCACTCCGTTGTCCGCCGTCAGATGCGCTAGTGGATAAACTTTCCGGTGGGGAGCGTCGTCGTGTGGCACTTTGTCGACTGATGATTCAAGAGCCAGATATTTTGCTGCTCGATGAGCCCACCAACCATCTTGATGCAGAATCGGTGCAATGGTTAGAGCAGCATTTGCAACAGTATAAGGGCACGGTCATTGCGGTGACCCACGATCGGTATTTTCTCGATAATGTTGCGGGGTGGATTTTGGAATTAGATCGTGGACAGGGTATGCCCTTTCAAGGCAATTATTCGTCGTGGCTTGAACAGAAACAAAGTCGTTTGGAAAAAGAAGAGAAGGCTGAGTCTAAACGACGAAAAACTCTTGAGCGGGAGTTGGAGTGGATTCGCTTGTCCCCCAAAGGCCGACAGGCTAAGGGCAAAGCACGGGTGACGCGCTATGAAGAACTCGTAAGTGAAGAGCAAGATCGACAAAGTCAGGACCTCGAAATTTATATTCCCCCGGGGCCACGGTTAGGAGATGTGGTCATCGAAGCGAAAGGTCTTCACAAAGCATTTGGCGACAAGAATCTCTTTGAAGATCTTTCATTTACGCTGCCTCGAGGTGGGATTGTGGGAGTGATTGGGCCGAATGGCGCAGGAAAAACCACGCTGTTTCGGATGATCATGGGAGCCGAAAAACCTGATGCTGGAGATTTTACGATTGGCGAGACAGTCACGCTTGGGTATGTTGATCAGGATCGAACGCTTGATGGCAATCGCACGGTGTGGGAAGTGATTTCCGATGATCGAGAGACCATCATGTTAGGAAAAGCCGAAGTCAATTCGCGAGGGTATGTGTCCAGGTTTAACTTTGCGGGTTCTGATCAACAAAAAAAAGTGAAGGATCTTTCCGGAGGAGAACGTAATCGTGTTCATTTGGCCAGGATGCTGAGAGAAGGGGCTAATGTGCTCTTGCTTGATGAGCCCACGAACGATCTTGACGTGAATACGCTTCGTGCCTTGGAAGAAGGGTTGGAGCAATTTGGGGGTTGTGCGGTTGTCACCAGCCATGATCGCTGGTTCCTCGACCGTATTGCGACGCATATCCTGGCGTTCGAAGGTGATAGTCAGGTGGTGTGGTTTGAAGGGAATTATACCGACTATGAGGCTAATCGAAAAAAGCGTCTAGGTAAGTCCGCTGAACAGCCACATCGTATCCGCTACCGGAAGTTGACGAAAGGGTAAGCCTTCTACATTGTCGAAAGCCACATGGTATGCTTGGACAACGACCAGAGGTTCTAATCGCGCGATCTGTCGGGATTGTGTGTATTGCTCTCGGGTTTGTTTTGGGGATGCACGGTCTTGATTATCCTGATTCCATGTGGTTGCCGACCGCACTAGGGCTTATCGTGACGGGGATGGTCGCCCAATTGTTTGCGTTAATTCGATCGTTTATGCGAGCGTCTGAAAACAAGAAAGACCCAAAGCTGTGACGCAAAGTTGATGCCTGGTATATTCGTTAACTCAAAAAAAATACCTACGCTCTTGGAATGCAGTGTTGTCGTATTAGTCGGATGTCTCCTGACAAGCTGCAGCCATTGGCGTGACCGATATTTCGATGATGCCGTCGATGAACAGACGCAATTTGAGGTACGTGAAAAATTTGGGAAACCGCATATAGTCGAACATTCACTCTTGGACAAAAACACCACATGGATTTATCGGGTAGCCATTCCAGAAGGTGAACTTGATCCTTCCGGATTAAAGGGGTTTGGGTCCGGCGTTGCAGAAGTTGGTGATGCCGTTGCGTCTTTAGTCGGGAAGGGGGACCAGGGCGGTGCTCCGAGAGAACGTATTGTGTGTTTGCGTTATGAATTGTTGTTTGATGAGGAACGTATACTCAGAGAGTGGACTCGCAAGTTTTGTCAACTGAAAAAAGCAGAAGATCCATTTGGGAGTCAGTAAGTACCAACATGATCGCAAAGGCATTGTCTCTAAGAACGTTATGACGAAAAGCCGATTTGTGCACGGTAGAAAACGAACGACAAGTTTGCGAGGAAAGCACGATGCCTATTTTTAAAAGTCCGGCATTTATTCAGCAGTGCTTTGCCGTGCATCCACTGTCGTTGAGCGTGAAAATGGTTGCCCTTCCAGAAAAGGTTGGTATCGTGTGTGCCAACTGTCATATGCGACATCGCCTTCAGGTGACCGTATGTCAAAGTCAAATTGGCGATGAACCGTTTACCGAGGTCGGTGCGTCTCAGAGCTTAGAGCAATGTATGGCTGACCACGCAGTTGATTTGCGTGTGAGTCAGGTGAATGTGAAGACAGATTCTGTTCAATTCAGATGTCGCCCGTGTCGTCGTGTCTATCAGATGAAGGTTTCTCTGTTCGAGACCCATCAACAATAAGTAGGGAAATGGTTGAAATATCTCTAGCGATGTTTCTTGAACTTGTCACATGTGACAAGTTCTTGAGAAAATAAAGCGCTTCCACAAGTGGTAAACGCAAAAAAAGAGCCGCTCAACAGCGGCTCTTTTTTTGTTTCATCATTTCCTACTTATTTGGTTGTGGAGTGTATCGCAGGTAAGGCTTCACAACGCGATGGCCCTTTGGAAAGAGAGATGGGATCTCAGCATCAGTGACAGCCGGTGTAATGATGCAATCTTCCCCATCCTTCCAATTCACTGGGGTCGCCACTTTATGTTTGGCTGTCAACTGTAAAGAGTCGACCACTCGAAGCAACTCGTCAAAATTTCGTCCGCAGGATGCAGGATACGTTAACGTTAGTTTGAGCTTTTTATCCGGTCCAATCACAAAAACAGAACGAACCGTCATGTTATCTAACGCGTTGGGATGAATCATGTCATACAGATTCGCCACTTTCTTTTCAGGGTCTGCAATAATTGGATAGCCAACGGTACAGCCTTGGGTTTCATTAATATCGTTTACCCAACCTTTGTGAGAATCAAGAGGATCGACGCTAATGGCCAATACCTTGACGTTGCGCTTTTTGAACTCATCATTGAGTTTCGCCATGGCCCCAAGCTCAGTGGTACATACTGGCGTATAATCTTTTGGATGAGAAAAGAGAATGCCCCACCCGTCACCAAGCCATTCATGGAAATTAATGCTACCTTCCGTGGTTTCTGCCGTGAAATTCGGAGCTTCATCGCCTAACCGCAGTGCCATAATATGCCTCGCTTGATTATGAAGTGGATGGATAAGGTCCTCTCACTGAAATGAGGTGGATTCCTGTCAGATAGAGGGTTCAGTGATTCGCGGAATCACGACTCACCATGGCTTGAAGTCTACGTCATGTTACAGAAGATGGTCAACTTGGCTTTTTCCTCTCTCAGAGAACCGAATTTTCAGGAATGATCGACATGAATATCAAGTTTTGCCTAAGGGTAATTTTTATTCCGTCTTACACGTTTCGCAAGCAGTGCCCCCCATTGATTCATATGGACAAAGAGTGACTTTTCATAATTTTCGTTAGAAAGTCACAGATTTTCATTTTTCCTGAATACGGGAGTTCATGAACGATAGCTCAAGTAAAAGATTTCTTCTAGACAAGAGCCAGGAAGTATTGTTCTTTTTATCCAATGTGCGAGTCGTGGGAGGTTGGTAAGTTACTTGTACGTCTTGACTCGTTTAAGCTAACGTTATGGGGTGGAGACATTCTATTCAAGTTGCAAAGTATTGGATTTGCACCATTTGCACCAAATGATCTGTACGTATTCATAATCCGAGTGTTATTCATTCATAACTAATGGGGAGGACGGTTATGTTCATAATGAAGAAATTATTCTTACTGAGTGTCTTGTGTGTAATGGGATTCGGCTTGAATGCCTGTTTGATTCTTGAGGCGACGACTGACACAACCGTGAATATCACTGATGCTGTGACGCATGCAACAACTGATATTGTCTCTAGCACCTCAGGTAATAGTCATTCCGCGGCCAATGGTCGCGTGAAAAGAGCTCGAATGTTTGCAAAGCACAATGCCTTGAACTTACAGCAAGATGTGGCTCAAGGGGGTGGAGAGTATCTCTCATCATTGGAAGCGTTGTTAGACGTTCCTGCTCAAGGGCATGATGAGTTCACTGGCTTTGCGCAATCAAATTATGAGTCAATGTTTGGTGCTGAGGACGAAATGTCCGATGAAGGTCTCATGCAGTTGGCTCAGTTCGGATCTGCAGAAATACGAGAAGCCCTTTCTGTACAGATGGCTGCGAAGTAAAGAAACGCAAGGGGTGAAACTTTACGCAGCATAACACGGAAAGAATTACGCAAAGATTGCATGATTAAGTAATGTCAGGGGCGTTTGCTTAAATTTTAAATTGTATAGAGAACGTGGAAATTATAAGGCTCCGGCAGATGAATGCCGGAGCCTTTTCTGTTTAATTTTTGATCTTTGATATGTATTACACGTTAGAGGGTCCTCATTCTTCATTGTGAGGAGCGGAAGCGCAGAAAAAATTTGTTAAGATTTTCAGTCGTTAGGATTTACTCAGATGCAGAATCTTTGCAGTTTGGTTCAAGGTTCCGTTTCGACGAAGGATCGATAGTGAAATGATTGTTGAGATACACTCGCCCAATCAAGAGTTCATATTCATAATTACTACGGTTAGCCAAGTTTACCTCGGCTTCCTTATGGGTGTCGCCAAGGCAAATATCTAACAGAACGACGGGTCGTTCTGCTGCTTTCTGTTTGTGTCGTTTGATTTTCACGATTCGTTGGACTTCACGCTCAAGGACCAGGTTTTTATTCGTTCGATCTATGACTGTAAATTTAACCCACGGTTTCCCGTCACGTTCGAAACGGTCAATATTCTCAGCATGAATGGATGCGCTTTCTGCACCGGTATCGAGTTTAGCAACCATCCGTAAGTTTCCCGGGAAAATACGTACTTCTTCGATCCAGCCCGCTTTCACTAATGATTCTGAAGCCAGGAGTGTATCTGAATAGCCAGCTGTCATCAGCAGACACAAAAGAGAAAAGAAACATGCTTTAAATGTTACGGAATGGGAAATCGATGCCTGGAAAGTGTTCATTGACTCAAAACCTCCTCATAATAAATACCTGTAAGCTAAAAATGGAAACGTTCATCAAATCATTAAGTTAGTAAGTTTAACTCTGTCACAGAGTGAAAATAAAACAAATTCGTGTTTGTAAGCCATGTTTTCAAGCTCATGTTGACATGCATTTCTGTTCAGGGTCAGTAAGATCTTACGCCTCGGTAATTATTGAAGCGCCCACAGGAAAAATCGTTACTATAAACTGAAATTCTCTGCAAATACAGTTATGTATGGCAAGCCGATTTCATGTCAGAGCACCATTTGCCATTTCCTTTACCCTTATAACGAGCCAGAAAATTTGGCTCAACGGACAAAAAAATTGCTCATGATGAAAGAATGTCTATGTCTCGTCAGTCTTTCACGTTCATCATGCGGGAAGGATGATGAGAGATTCTTGACCTAAGGGTGCGCAGGACCTAGCGAAATTGATGAGATCTCACGGTTTTTGTTGTGAACTTATAGGTGTATTTGTTGTAAACTTGAGCACTCCATATGACCTTTTTTATATTTTTCTATTTCCCATATTATGTCAAGCTTCCCATCCGGTGACCAGGCCTCAGTAACCGCTGAACAGCTTCAGCAAGCGCTTCATCATTTAGGCGAGCGTGTTAAAGAGCTCACAGCCCTCCATGCGACAGCTCGTCTCTTTCAAGAAGACGGCGGGTCGACGGAAGAACTCTTGACGAAGATCGTGTCCTTGCTTCCCGACTCCTGGCAATATCCAGATATTACGGCTGCCCGCATACGTTTGGGTGAGCTTGAAATCGCCACTCCAAATTATCAAGCCACTTCTTGGGTCCAACATGCCGATTTCGTTTGTCAGGGGAACATCTTTGGTTCTTTAGAAGTGGTGTATCTCGAAGAGCGCCCTCTGGAGGTTGAGGGACCATTCCTTGCTGAAGAGCGAAATCTCATTGATTCTTTGGCTGAGATGTTGACGATTCATTTGGATCGAAAGCGATCAAATGATGCACTGCGTGGGCTTTCTAAAGTCTATAGGGATGCGACGGATCCAATTATTATTGAAAATTTGGCAGGGATTATTACCTCTGTGAATCCCGAAGCGGAACGTGCGTATGAATGGGATGCCGATGAATTGATTGGACAACCTATTACGGTTCTTATTCCCGTCGAGTATCAGAGCAACGTGCAAGAACATCGAATGTGTTGCAAAAAGGGGCAGGTTGTTCGGAATGTTTCAGGTATTCGGCAATCAAAGACCGGGAAGCGTATTCCTGTTCTCATCACCCTGTCGCTTCTCACGGATGAAGAAGGGCAACCAACGGGAATTGCCACGTTTGCCAAAGATATCTCCGTATTGAAAGAGGCAGAGGCCGCACTTCGAATGGCGCATGATGAGTTGGAAGCGCGTGTGAGGGAGCGGACGAGTGAACTCTATCAGGCGAACAAGTTGTTGACTGAAGAAATCGCACAACGGACGGAGATCGAAGCACGTCTTGAACAGGTTATTGGAAAACTCCAACAAAGCCATGATGATCTTCAAGCCATGATGAATCAACTGTCCATTGGTGTGGCGCTTACGGATCGTTCAAGTCACATTCTTTTTCTCAACCGTGCGGCTCAACAGTTGTGTCAAAAACGTTCGGAACGATATGTGGGAAAACATTGGAGGGAACTATTTGGAGACACGGAATACCTCTCTCGACTTGAAGAAGTCGTGGAGCAACCTCCGAATAAACGTGAAAGTACTTTGGTGAAAATGCCGAATGTGCCTGGAGGTCGCATTTGTTGGGCGAATGTCGATATTTGTGACGATCCACGGGACCCACACCAGAAAATTTTCTATCTGTATGATGCGTCGGAAGTGGAAGACTTGCGCCGACTTCTCGGTGAAAGTGGAAAATTTCAGGACTTGATTGGGAAAAGCCCAGGGATGCAGGCTATTTTTCAGCAAATTCATGAACTGGCGCGTGTCGATTCGACGGTGTTGATCGAAGGAGAAACTGGAACAGGAAAAGAGCTGGTGGCTCGTGCCATTCATCGCTCCAGTCACCGAAAAGACATGCCTTTTGTGGCCGTCAATTGTGCTGGTCTCACGGAGTCCCTTGTGGCGAGTCAACTCTTTGGGCATAAACGCGGGGCGTTTACGGGAGCCGTATCAGATCAAACGGGTCTGTTTGAAGCGGCCGAAGGGGGAACGCTATTTCTGGACGAAATCGGCGACATTCCCTTATCGATTCAGACGAGCTTGCTTCGTGTTTTACAAGAGCGAGAAGTGACGCGTTTGGGAGAATCAAAGCTCAGAAAAGTCAATGTTCGAGTCATAGCTGCCACACATCATCATTTAGCAAACGATGTTGAAGCTGGAGCGTTTCGTGCTGATCTTCTGTATCGCATTCGGGTCGGTCGAGTGCTTCTGCCCCCGTTGCGTGAACGGCGAGAAGATATTCCGCTTTTGTCCAGTTTTTTCTTGGGGCAATGTCGGGCCTCCACCGGACGTCCGGTAAATCAGATTAGTCACGAAGCTGTGCGTCTGCTTGTCGCCCATAATTGGCCGGGAAATGTTCGAGAGCTCCAACATGCCATCGAATTTGCCGTGATTCGTTCTCGTGGGCCTACCTTACAGCCTCATGATTTTCCTCCAGAAGTTCTGGATCAGCATGACCTGCCTCAAATTACTCGAGGGAAGAACGCGCCGATAGAAGAGCAGGGCGACCCTATTCTTTCCGCGTTAGAGAAAACTGGTGGAAATAGGAGTGCCGCGGCCAAACTTCTTGGAATCAGTCGAGTCACCCTCTATCGTCGGCTCTCTCGCCTTGGAATCAAGTAGCCTTCCTTATTAGCAGTCCTGATTTCTGACAAGAAACAGCACGTTACATGTGATACATATGTGCTACATTAATGTAACTTTAGATGTAACATGATTACAGTATGTTTTATTTTATTATTCCATAAATTGTTGTTTTTGTTAATATTATTATCTGGTACTCATATTGTATTACTAAATAAGGCAGATAGGTTAAGTATATAGCAAAAATCCTATGAAGTTGAGAAGAAGAACGAAAGGAGTATATAGATATGAAAGCAACAATTCTTAGTTTCATCTTGGTAGTAGGCTTTGCGATGGGTCATTCCGTAGCCTGGGCGACAAGCGATAACGCTGTGCCATATGACGCGGATAAACTTCAAACCATGCAATCATGGACGGCAGAGAATCATGTCGAAAAAGTTAGAGCTGCCAAGGAAACATTTGAAAATCTCGAGGCAAAAATTGACGAAATTCAAACGAAAATCGATAAATTTTCTCAAAAACCTTACCTGGATACAAAAGGATTTAAGCGTCAAGGACTGCGACTATGGAAAGGTAATTTGATTAATGAGCTAAGGCAGACTGCAGACAAAGTTGTCTGGCACGAAAATCAAGCACATGAAATGCTCGCTTCTCAGGATGACCATCAACAAGATTCCTGATCCCTCATACATTCCTCTCTCGATTAAAGGAGCCCGCTCAAGAATAGTGGGCTCCGCCAGCCAGAAGTGGCCCCCAATTTTTGGACAGCCCGATATGTGAAAGTTCTGCCTCTCCTTACGCTGCTGGTTCAATCTGTGTTTGCGCGAAATATACGGCATCGGGTGTCTGTCGGGTCAATGCCTGATGACGGCGTTCCGTATTATAGAACATGAAATAGTCCGTCAAGCCAGCTCGCAGCGCGGCTGGTGTCTCATACGCACGCAGGTAGACATCCTCGTACTTTACACTGCGCCACAGTCGTTCCACCCAGACATTGTCCACCCAACGGCCCTTCCCATCCATACTGATGGTCACCCCATGGGCCTGGAGGACTGTCGTGAAGGCCTCACTCGTGTATTGTGCCCCTTGGTCTGTATTGAAGATCTCTGGTGTTCCGTAGCGCTCCAGAGCTTCTTCTAGGGCTTCGACACAGGCCTCAGTGTCGAGGGTATTCGAGATGCGCCAAGCCAAGACCCGCCGCGAATACCAATCCATGATCACCGTCAGATACATGAACCCCTTTCACCATCGGAATATAGCAAATGTCACTCGCCCAGACCTGGTTGGGACGCGTGATCAGAAGCCCTCTCAGTCGGTAAGGATAGATCTTATGTCCCTTGCCAGCTTGACTGGTCCGGGGCTTCGGATAGATCGCTCGCAACCCCATCTGCCGCATCAAGCGTCGTACCCGCTTGCGATTGACACGATGCCCTCGTTGTTGCAGCGCATCACACAAACGCCGACTCCCATAAAAGGGCCATTTGAGATACAGCTCATCGAGAAGCCGCATGAACGCAAGGTCTACAGATGACACCGGCTGAGCACGGGCATAGGCACTGGAGCGGGGCACCGCCAGCAACTGACACTGGCGGGTGACCGAGAACCCTGTTTGAGAGGTCAGCATGGCTTTGCGCTCGTTCATCGGCCGTGCCCGAGCGCGTGTGCTAAAAAATCCTTCTCCATCGTCAACTGCCCAATCTTGGCATGTAACTTCTGTTGTACCTGCTCTTGTGTAGCGGCTTCTACCATCCCAGCTCCAAACACGTTCTCGGCCTTCGTGACCAACTGCTTCTTCCAATCCTGGATCTGATTGGGATGGACAGCAAACTGCTCCGCTAACTCGGCCAAGGTACGCTCCCCCTTGACCGCCGCTAAGGCCACCCTCGCCTTAAACGCCGGGGAATGATTACGTCGAGATCGTCTAGCCATCTTCTGCTCCTTTCGTTGAAGAAAATATACCGCAGAAGATTTCACTTAGCATCTGGAAATAGCTGTCCAATAGATGGGGTCCACTGCTACCCTCCAATAATCAAGGTCTAGATCTCAGTTAATCATCTAATTTATATTTTCTATCCTGAGCCAAAATTTGGATGGTGCTCGTTTCTGTGCACTTTGTCCATTGGTCTGTAGACCCCATGATTGAAAATGTTCATTGACGAAACGAATGCAGTACTTGTGTTCGTCATGTTGGGTTCTTCCTGACTGCATACATGTTCTCTAAAAGTCAAGCCGGATTTCCTCATGCGATAATCAATACCGGAAAAGGTCCGACGAGCCCTGGTCAGGATAAGCTGGACCATAAGTTGCTGATCCGATATTTAAATGAGGTTGAATCTTCCGTCGACTATGTTGTTGGTCAAGCAGTATATGGTGGGTAGTGTGCGAACCGTATACGAGGTACTATCGTTACGGTACGGTATACCAAATTAAAGCTACTGTGGCAGGCAAGGAATAACAAGGGAAATTTCTCTTAGCACTTCTTACATGATCAGGAAACAAAAGATCGAAACGGTCCTGAGGAAGAATAATAAGGAATACCGGCACCGCAATTTGTCGATCTCTTTGCTCTTGGATTGTTCTACGTCTTGCCGAACTCGATACAAACCGTCTATTGTAAACGCTGAAGGGATTTGATGGGTGATGGTGTTCTCACATAATAGCGTGCGGTTGTTACCATAAGGAGGTTGCCATGAAACGATTATTGGGAATTTCAGCTATCGTCGTGTGTTTGGTGTTTGTCGGAATAAACGTCTCAGCCGATATGGGGAAAAAAGCGGTCCCCCCTCTTCAGACAGTGGCCGAATCTGGTGCAGCAGGCCATAATACAGAAGGCATAAAACATTATAATAAAGGGCATTGGGAAAAAGCGCATGATCATTTTATGGAAGCTGTCGAAGCTGATCCAAAATCGGCTGAAGCCCATTACAATTTAGCCCTTGCATTGGATAACATGGGAGACCATAAAGCCGCCACCCAGCATTTCCAAGATGCATTTGACCTTGGGAAAGATAATCCTGACATCCAGAACTCAGCTATTCTCAAAGCCCATCTCAAAATGAAATAAGGCTTGAAGCCAAGAATTGTGTTGAAGATCGAAGCTTAGAGGTTTCTTTTGTCACTCGCCATGACAAGAAGAATTCCTTGGGAGATCTTAGAAAAGGGATATTATTCCGAGGTCGAAAGCTATTGATTGGAACATAGTGATCAAGTTTTTCCACAAACCATTCCCAACTAATCCCTTCTTTTTTAATCCTGGATTTGATAGGTACATACGTCTTGAAAAAACACGAACGCCGCCGTTTCGGAGTATCCGTGTCCATGCTGCGGCAAACCATCTGCCTCATCGTCTCGTGCTCTTTTATTCAAACCGTCGTCCGGAAGATGCGTCTTTTCTTCATGAACTCCAAGATCTGTAAAGAAAAAATTCAAACTACACTTTTATCCTCACGATGACCAACCAGGAAAAGCCCAGTCAATCCTGGTCAGAAGAAACTGGATATTTGGATTATGAATTGCTGAGCAGACATTTAGCAGGGATTGAATCTCCACTCTACTATGTTGTTGGACCGCCAGTTAATGGTGGAGAGTGTTCGAAACATGCTCAGCGACGCTGGCGTCCACAAAACGGATATTCGTATTGAAGAGGGGGGTATGTAGCTAGTTGAGATCTTGAATCTTAAGAGACCTCGAGATCGAAAATGTTCTACTTAAATTGATTACGCGATTTGAGCGCATGCCTGTTTCGAGGCTTCCTTCAGTTCTGATTGTTCATAATCCATTTCCTTGCGCAGCCCTCTTCGATTTCGTTCGCCCTCAGCCAAGGGAACTGAGATCAATGGTACCGATGTAGCTGATTCCTGCAATCTGTTCCTGAGAATCAGAATGTCATTCAGAAATCGATCACGCATACGGCGGCGACTAATCGTTTAGGTCGGTCTAAAGACCACCAATTCAAAGGATTCGACTTCTTCACAGTTGGAGGAGGCAGATTCCCTGGCGGGCCATTTCCAAAATCATAGTCAGTTGCATCTCGACTTGCTTTGTGAAAATTCTCATACATCCCTTTGTAAGGTCCATGAGGTTTCCAAGACGTGTTATTCATTTTCATTTCCCCTTTTTATTCTCAACTAGCCTTCTCGCGAACACTGAGACCTCGTTGCACTTGGACTGTCTGTCATGCCCGGTTGTACGGGCATGACAGACGATCTTTGATGCATAAGCGCCCAAACCCCTATGACTTCTTAGTTAGGCAGCTTTTTTAACCTGATCTTTCGATAACGACCATTTCTCAACAGATAAAGGTCGTCGTTCATCAGGATCTTCCTTGTAGGACGCCCAAACTGCCGCTCCCCACAACATGAACATGACACTCAGCATAGCGATCGTGGCTTCTACAAACATTTGGTACCTCCTTTGTTTGATGGTTATTATTTCGGCTCGTTCAGATCCAACTGCAAGAGAAGCTCTGCTTACCTTATTGAACTTCACTAGACCTGTAATTCAACCCAGTATTCCTGTTCGCGGATGCAGTAAGCCGCTGATCAAGGCTTCAGCTTCATCTGTCTGTCGATTACACAGCGGCTAGGTAATCCCTTGAAAAGGCAGGCTCCTTTTTCACCTTTTGTAATGTTTCCTCAATTCGTTTAGGTTGTCCCCAATCACTCCAAAGGACATCACGCAATTCTATGGTCATGATGTCCTGGGGAACCTGTTGGAGTAAATCGAATGAAAAATTCTTGTTCGGCATGACGGCATAGATCGTATTCAGAACCTTTGATTCTTCTGATGTTCCGATGACCTCTCCAAGTCGTTCGAATAACACCATCATGTCTGGAGCCAACTTCCATCCGAGACTCCAGATTGCCTCGATCTTTGACACCATCACTAAGGTATTCCATGTCCCATTGGCCGCCATGGCCTCACGGGCTTGATTCAAGTTCGGTTTTTCCAAAAACTTTTCTACAGTTCTGAGGGGATGCCCTTTCATGGTCGGATGAATTTGACCAGGAAGGATCCACCCATATTCCAACTCTAATCGGTCTGCAGGAGCGGATAAGAGAATTGGACGATGTGTGATCCATTCGGCCATCCATGCGGAGAGTTCAACGGTTTCTAAGAATCGCTCTTCAGGATAGACAAAATGATCAGACGGATAGATCACCACTGTGCCACCTCGGTCCTTTGCACGGATGTAGGTCAGGGGTAAAAATATTCCTGGTCCGGTGTCACAATTTTTGGGCTGAACCAAGACTTTGCCAAACGCTCTTCCATCTAACTGAGACCAGACTTCCAGTTCATGACTCTTGGCAACCACGGTATACGTCTGCTCTGGTTTCGTAAGTCTGACGGCTCGATCGACAGTATGCTGAAACATGGATCTGGTCCCGACAAATGTACAATATTGCTTCGGAAGGGGTTTCCCTAACCACCGCTGAATCATCGGTTGCATGCGTGTGCCGTTACCTCCAGCCAAAATGACAGACCAAAGCTGAGATTGTCGATAGACTCTTTTCACTTTGCCCTCCTTGTCATGAGGTTTGTGTAATGGAATTCGGTTATCGCTTATTTAAACTATACACACACAACATGAATGGAACATGAACAAATGATGAAGAATTCTTCATCAATAGAAATCGGGTTTGATAAAGACGAGGTCATTGGTCGAAAGTAGAAGCCTCTTGATAGAAGAAATTTTCATTTTCTCTCTTGAATTGGCAGCTGTTTAACCGTTAGTTGATTCGTCCGATAAATTTCTTTCAGGTTCGACTTTGGATAGTATAAATGACTCCAGACTTTTCTAATGGAAATTCGATGACCATCTATAGTAGGACAGATTCACTTGGTCTGCATTTTCCTGCGCAAGCGAAAACTCCACACAGGCCGTCATCACGACGTCTTCGATTTAGAGGAATGCCTGATGGGTCTTTCACACCTCTTTCATTTGCTCCTACCATTAGCAGCCTGTTCGTGCACCACATTCCAAATGATTTCCTGTTTGTCAATTTCAGGAAACTTTTTCTCAATTGTGGCCCAAGCTTTTCGCTTTGCTTCATGGACAGCCGTATTCACACTGGCAAAATCTTGATCGCAATAGACTTGCTCTCCCGTATCGGCAATGATCACCCTGTTTCCAATTCCATGCCCAATAAGAGTTTTGTAAGGTACGCAATGATCCCCACTTTGATTTTCGTGGACATAGATCTGAGTCCTGAGTCTCTTCTTTTGGTGCCTGGGCATATTTATTCTCGTTCTGTTACTCGTTAACATGCTCTTAAGTCATGCATCCTTTCGTATTTAACGCCTTTTAACATAGAGAGTCTTGTCGTTATTAAAATGTTCTTGGTCTCGCCCTCGCTTCGTCTCCCTATAGGCACAGGTTGTTTTTTTGCAGCAGGCCAATGACTTATTAGAGAAAACACCATGGGACCGGTATGAGACAACGAAGGCAGGGTTCCGGCCCAAACGATGATAATGATTGCCGTACTCAACAGAGTCATACTGCTATAAAGTAACGAATGTAATTCACCCATCGTTGTTGCCTCATTTCTAAAAATTGTTGCTCGTGTCGTCGCTTTCTTTTTTTGCTGTGAAATAATCACCATGCCACAGGCCTACTGTATCGAATTCACATGAACGCATTATGAACAGAACATGAAGAAATCTTCATCTTTTCGAATCTCACTCAAGCAACAGTCTGGCTCTAACAGCGGTGTTGTAGCCTCGGAGCGAGGAAAAACAAGAATGGAAGTTGTAAGAAGTTGTCAGAGGCTTATGGCAAATCTTTGAGGATCGGAAGAAGCAAGGTGAACACAGAACCTTTACCTACCTCACTGTGGACTGTCACGGTTCCGTGATGAGCTGCAGCAATCTCTTTCACAATGAGCAGGCCAAGGCCGGTTCCTCCGGAATTTCTCACTCTAGAGGAATCAGTTCGGTAAAATCGATCAAAAAGATGCGGAAGGTGTTTCGATTCAATCCCATGGCCGGAATCCTCAACGGCAATGGCCACGTTCTGTTCCTTTATGTCCATACGAACCACAACTGTTCCTCCAGGGGGAGTATAGCGTATGGCATTATCGAGCAAATTGATTAACAATTGTTTGAGCCGGTTGGCATCTCCCAACACGCTAGGTACAGACTGAGATTCGAGTGTGAGCAAAATCTGTTGGTCTTCAGCCAGTACCATGAGATCATTGATGAGATCCTGTAAAATAGGCTCAAGCTCAAGTGGTACAAGTTGGACGGCAGAATGATCACCAGAAAATTTGGCCAGTATCAAAAGTGAGCGAGTCAACATCACTAACCGCTCAACCTGTTCCAAATTCGTGAGTAACGCGTCTCGATATTCCTCAACCGTTCGAGCTTTCTGGAGTGTCACCTCAATGTTGCCCTGAAGAACGGTTAATGGCGTTCGCATTTCATGGGCTGCATAATCGACAAAATGTCTTTGCTCTTCGAAGTTTTTTTGAAGTCGCTCGAGCATGCCATTAAATGCCTTCGTCAACGGCATAAATTCTTGATATGGAGGATTGAGGATTAATGGCGTTCGAAACGGTGGTCCAGAGATGTTCTCTGCTGTCGAACTGAGGATCTTGACGGAGGACAGGGCTTTTCGGCCTATCCAATTACTCCCTAGCCACGCAAGGGCAATCGTGATACCTGAAAAGACTGCCAAGAGCAGCAGAAGGCTACTTAGTGCTTCTTGTGAGAATCGAAGGGAGGTTTCAGCTTGGAGTATATAGTGAGGCCCTTTGTGTTCTGGCACAGGGATTGAGACCCGTCGAACTGGAGGTTCGTTGAGAGAGTGAACGGTATCATACACCACCTGACCTTTCTGCACCTTTGCGAGCAATATATCCGTGATGAGTGGTCGGTCAATCACAGCTGAGCCCTTCCAAATTAACGTTCCATCAGGAGACAGGACGAGGATAAAATGCGAGGCTTCGCGTAGTGTGCGTTGTCTTTCCTTTGAGGTTTTGCCGAGGTCAAAGTTGCTTATTTCTTGTTGAGATGTCTGGAGAAGATTTGGCTGGTCATCGATTAATTTCCCCAGAGTTCTCGCAAGATCCACTAAACGGCTATCCACATACTGGTTGAGCGCCCGTTCAAAGCCCCAATAGACCAGCACGGTAAACACGGTGAGCAAGCCAATGACGAGCGCGAGCGCCGAATGTCGAATTTGACTTCGAAATGATTTCATGCGGGTTCTTCCGAGGTCTCCAACATATATCCTGCTCCGCGAACTGTTGTAATAAGGGGCGGTGAAAAGTCTCGATCGATCTTTGCTCGCAAGGCTCGAATATGTGCATCAACAATATTCGTCATAGGGTCGTAATTGATGTCCCAGACATGCTCGATAATTGTGGTTCGTGTTAAGACCCGGTTTTTGTTTCGCAACAAATACTCTAAAAGTGCATATTCCTTATTGGTTAACGAAATTTCTTGCCCGGCTCTCCAAACTCGGTGCGTTGCAGGATCAAGCTCTAAATCAGCCGCTGTTAGTCGGCTGAGGATTTGAGGCCCACCGCGTCGAAGCAAGGCGCGTATCCGAGCAAGCAATTCTGCAAATGCAAAGGGTTTGGTCAGATAATCATCGGCTCCCAGATCGAACCCTGTCACCTTATCCTGAAGTGACGCGCGGGCCGTGAGCAGGAGAATTGGTGTCGTATTTCCTTTCGCACGAAGCTGGCGACACACTTCTAGCCCGTCCAGCTTCGGCAGCATGACATCGAGGATGAGAAGATCGTATGCGTAAGAGCAGGCAAGTTGAAGTCCGTCCTCGCCATTGGCCGCCTGGTCGATCGCGTGTCCCTCTTCCTGGAGTCCTTTACGAATAAATTGAGATAGGTCCGTATCATCTTCGACAATCAATATCCTCATGGTCTGTTCCGGGTTGTACCGCTCCTGATCGATAGATTTATTATTCCGTGTTCAGTCAATGGTTCTTTCATTTGGGTCCAGATGAATATGAATAGGTGTCCTTGTCATGATAAAATCTGCCGCAGCGATCGTCTGTTATAAGTGTTTGCTACTGTATAAAATACAGATTTGACATGAGTTGATACAACCGTGATCTATTCCACTCAATCATTCATGTGACGTTCTGCGATCAATTTTCATTGGATTTTAGGTGTTTTAACAAGAGAAACAGAGGTAGACCTTTGCTGAAACACCTGATCTTTGGGAAACAGAAACACAAAATTGAAAAAGCGGTTCATTTTGCATCGCCTGTCATCATATCATTTGGAGTCTGGTTCTATTTTTCGATATTGCCGCTAACAGTTGATTAGAAAAGGGGTCATACTATGGAACATCGAGACATTTATATTACAGAATTTGATTTGTACAGACTCAGTGAGCTTTTGGAAGTCGGTCTCTCTTTCAGAGGAAACAAAAAGGAGAGCCAACATTTGGATGGTTTAAAAGAAGAATTAGACCGAGCTCATGTCGTTCAACCGAAGGAGATTCCGTCTGATGTTGTTACCATGAACTCACGTGTCCGGCTTCGAGAGATGAGTAAGGAGGAGGAGCAGTTGTATACATTAGTTTTTCCTCGTGATGCAGATGCTGAGAACGGTAAGGTATCTATTCTCGCACCAGTCGGAACGGCTATTCTCGGATATCGAGTTGGAGACATTGTTGAGTGGAAGGTGCCTGCAGGAACACGAAAACTGAAAATTGAAGAAATTCTTTATCAACCTGAAGCTGCAGGAGATTACCACCTGTAATTCCCTGCTGTTTCTAGCGGTTTACTCTGAACGCTTGAGAGAGTTGTTGCCTCATCTTTTCGCGAAACCGTTGAAAATGGGAAGTGTGGAACATTTTCTCGCCGAAGATCATGTGCGGATAGATGACCTTTTACAACGGACCATCGGTGAACAGCCTACCATTGACCACGATGCGTATAAGGATTTCGGCCGTGCCCTCCTTCGGCATATTGCGATGGAAGAAAAGGTACTTTTCCCAACAATTCAACGATTGCGCGGCGGCACTCCTCTTCCCGCAGTTGCCAAACTTCGGTTCGATCATGGTGCGATTGGCACTTTGCTTATGCCAACACTCACACCAATAATCGTGGATTCAATCCGCACGATTCTTAAAGCTCATAATGCTCTGGAAGAAGGAGCAGAGGGGGTGTATGGGCAATGCGAACAGGTTTCCAGTGTGGAGATGGAGAATCTCTTCGGCGCTTGCAGGCAGGCCCACCGGTATCAGTAGTAGCCTACTCTGATTCGCCCACAGTATTTGCACCCATTCGCCGTGTTTTGACGAGAGCTGGTTATGACACTGAGGGTGGCTAGCAGAGACAGCCCCATTTTTTTGTTCACAGATTGGTGGGTTGGCCGTACGATTTTCTGGTTCATTTTTCTGCTTCATTTCCGCTACTTCTCTTGATGCCGAATTTTCATGAGCCATATCAAACCGATGGCTAGTACACGTCAGCTGGGAAGAACAAATTCAGAGTTAGTCTGCTGACGGACTTGATCTTCTGGCATGTTGCCTGAATCTAGACAAAACCTTGCTCGACTGGGAAGATAGGTGACGGAAAGGAAGGCAATGAGACCGTTCTCACTCTATCTGTTCATTGGAAGTGGCAGTGTCGCTGCACTCTTTATCAGTCTAACCCTTCCAGTTTTTTTGCCTGGTTGGCGCTGGCAACATGAACCGCTTCACTCTACGATTGAGGCCCTTGGTGGGCTGACCGCCATAGCCATGACACTCGTGCTACTCCATAGCACCAAGGAACATACGAGAAAGAAGTTTCATGTGGTGGCCGGCGGCTTTCTTGCAATGGGAATCCTTGAAGTGTTTCACGCTCTTTCGACACCAGGGAACGGCTTTGTCCTTCTACGTAATATGGCAAGTCTCTTTGGAGGAATTGGATGTGCGCTCGTCTGGCTTCGACCATCAGAGAAAAATCGAATAAGCGAATCATTGATGCTGTGGTTGGTTGCTGGAGGAACTCTTGGTATTGGAACATGGATACTCGGATTTCCGGAACAACTTCCCGTTCTTCTTCGCCAGGGTGAATTTACCCCAACGGCTATCGCACCGAAAAGCGTGGCGTGCATGCTCTTCCTTGCTGGTGCCGTACACTTCTTATGGGATTATAGAAGAACCCGCCAATCAGAAGATGTGATATTTGCATGTCTGGCGCTCATGTTCGGTCTTGCCGAAATGATGTTCACCTACTCGACGATCTGGGATGGGTCATGGTGGTTCTGGCACTGGCTTCGTCTTATGGCCTACCTTTTAGTCTTGGGGTATGTGGGCCATGATTATCTCGCCACCCTTTCTGATTTGAAGATTTCATTGGCTCAGACTAAACAGGCTGAAGAATCGGTTCGTCGAAACGAGCAGCAACTGCGTGAAGTGTTGGAGGAGCGAGAACGGCTGGCAGAGGATCTTCATGATGGCGCAATCCAGTCGATTTTTTCACTCGGGCTCAGTCTCGAACGGTGTCAGCGACTCATTCCTAAGAATCCAAAAGAAGCAATCAGCAGAATTGGTGATGTGACTGCGGATCTCAAATTAGTGATACGAGATTTACGGAGTTATATTAGCGGTATAGAACTTGAGCCTGAGAATGATCTGCCCTTGGAAGAGGCGATGGCTTCACTGGTGCGTACGATAAACCACTCTGCACCCTTTCACTTTCGTTTGCAGGTCGATCAAGCCGCGACGATACTCCTGACTCCAGAAGAGAGGATGCACGTCCTCTATATTATTAAAGAAGCGATGAGTAACACTCTTCGCCATGCTGGAGCCAAATCAGGATTGGTGTCTCTTGAAATTCAGAATGAAGCTGTTCGCTTAGCAGTCGAAGATGACGGTTTTGGTTTTAACCCTGCTGATGACGAGAAGCATGGGTATGGTTTGCGAAACATGGCTGCTCGCTCGAGGCGACTTGGCGCTCGGCTTGAAGTATTATCGGAAAGGGGTAGGGGCACTCGAATTATCTTTGAGATCCCGAAGAAAGGAAGCCATGTCTCAACATCAGCATAATTCCATCCGTCTTCTACTCGTGGATGATCATGAGGTGCTTCGTCTCGGTCTGCGAACATTGTTTGGCGAGACCGATGGAATTCAGGTAGTTGGCGAGGCGGGAAACAAAGCGTCAGCCATTACAGAAACCATACGACTTCAACCTGACGTGGTGTTAATGGACGTTCGATTGCCAGACGGTAGTGGTGTCGAAGCCTGCCGTGAAATTCGAAGCTCATGTCCGAACACGCGAGTGCTCTTTTTGACATCCTTTGCTGATAATGAGGCCGTGATGGCGACCATTATGGCCGGAGCTGACGGCTTTCTCTTAAAAGAGATCGGAGGGGATGAATTGATTAAAGCCGTTAAAACCGTGGCAGTTGGACAATCCATCCTTGACCCTGCTGTCACGCAACGTGTGTTGAACAACATTAAAAAGCTTTCTAGTCCAGGGTCCGAAGACAAGAGTGAAGCATTATCTTCCCAAGAAATGAAAGTGTTGACACTTGTCGCAGATGGGCAAACCAATAAAGAGATCGCGGCAACTCTGGACTTAAGTGATAAGACTGTTGGCCACTATCTCGAGAATATTTTTCAAAAGCTCAACGTCACTCGCCGCTCGCAAGCTGCTGCGCTATTTGCCCGCCGATTTTCCCAATAGGGGCATTCGCCCCTAGCGGTATACGGGAATAAAAGTTCTGCTTCTCCCGGCGTTCTCACCTACCGGTCCATCTTCTTCAAGGCTATAGTATCAACATGATTCATTCATGAGGCGGCGGCAATTTCGTTCACCATCATGTTTATCCAATGGAGGTCATCATGTTTATCAAGCACCCACAATCTTTTGTAGGATTTTTCGCAATGGTTCTAACCCTGGTGTGTTCGCTGCTCATTGGAGCCAGCGTGACTCAGGCGAGTGAAACAGGCGGCAAGGATAAAATGAAGGTCGTCTATCAAGTCAACGGCCCCGATCCAGCCGTTGCGAAATACGCGTTGGCGCTCATTAATAAACATATTGAGGCTGAAGGGGGTCCCGATAACATTGATGTGGTGTTAGTGGTTCACGGACCAGCGTTGAAACTCTTTGAAAATGCCAATGCTGATCAAGATCTGAAAGACAAGATTAAGATGGTTCTGGATAAAGGAGCAACCGCTGAGATGTGTCAGGTCTCCATGAAATTGTTTGGAACTCCGTTGGAAAAGTTAGTTGCTGGATTTATCCCCACTGAACATCCAGTTGCCGTTAAGCGTATTGCTGATCTGCAACGTGAGGGATATGTATACATCAAACCGTAAGGGGGAATGATGATGAATGATCGTGTTAAGCAGATAGTAAATCTAACCCCCTCATCTCGTGGGAGCCAAGCAGGCTCCCACGAGGAACCCGTGGGCATTTGGATTCGTGAAATAGTCTTACGCCTCATGGTTGCCCTCGGCAGTTTGGTTTTCTTGACTTCTGCAGTCGATGCAGCTCCGCCCGTGAAAGCTCCGGAATTTGAATTGGTGATGCTGGATGGACAACGCTATAGCAAAGACTCATTACGTGGCCAACCGACGCTCTTGGTATTTTGGGCGCCATGGTGCCATTTTTGCCAACTGGAATTACCGCTGCTGGCAAAATTTTATCGTGAGAACAAGCCGGATCAACTCCGTATCTTGACCATTGCCTTTGCGGATACACGTGCCAATGTCGAGGATTACGTGAAGGACAATCCTGAAACGTTTGTTTTCCCTACCGCCTATGATCAGGAGGATCAAATTGCTCAGAAATTCGGTGTGAGCGCGACTCCGACATTTGTCGTGATGAATGAACACGGTGATCTGACCTTGGCGCACTTTGGAGCTCGGCTCAACCAGAATCCTCAGTATCAAGCGTTTCTGGAAAGCTTGCGATGAAAAGGGAAGAGTAAATTTGCATGATTGAATCTACTGCTCAGATTCCACAAGTCACCTTGTTATCCGCGTTTGGAGCCGGACTTTTGTCCTTCCTGTCCCCCTGTGTGCTTCCACTTGTGCCGTCGTACATTTCCTATGTTACTGGTCTATCCGTTGAACAGCTTCAAAAGCCCACAGAATGCGAACAGTTTCGAAAATCTATTATCCTGAATTCTTTGCTGTTTATCGCAGGATTTTCTTCCATCTTTGTTGTTTTGGGAGCATCGGCGAGTCTGTTCGGTCAATGGTTATTTGAATATCAGGAGTATCTTCGGAAGGTTGGAGGAGTCCTAATTATTCTTATGGGACTGTATGTCCTGGGTCTGTTTAATGTTGGTTGGTTGGCGACTGAAAAACGTCTGCACTTCCATACACGTCCACTAGGGTATGGAGGTTCGTTTCTGATTGGTGTGGCTTTTGCCGCAGGCTGGACTCCCTGTATCGGCCCCATCTTGGGGACGATCTTATTGTATGCCAGTACTTCAGAAACGTACTTGGATGGCCTGACGCTCCTGGCTTTCTATTCTTTGGGCTTGGGCGTGCCACTTTTTGCTGCAGCCGTGAGTTTGGAACGATTTTTATCTCATTTCAAGAAGATTCAGCGATATATCAAGGGTGTATCGATTGTCAGCGGAGTGTTATTGATCGCCGTAGGTATCCTGCTTTATTCTAACGCTTTCGTTCGATTGACCAGTATCCTCGAACGTTCTGGTGTTGGGTGGTATATTGGGCAATAAGGAAAGTTTACGATTAGAGCATATTGGCATGGCACATTCTCAATACTTGTCATGCTCCTTTCCATAATGTCATAGGCTAGGCATAGCGAAACGTTGTAGAGGCTGGACAAGATTTCATTAACGCAATTCCAATTGAGGTTTCCTCTATTCGACAGAGGCATTTCTTCTATGGTTGAATCGGCCTTACTTTATCCAAACGGATCTCCTATGAATCGAATTGAAACCAGCTATCGGGCGTTACTCAAGGTTGCGGTTGTACTTAATTCGCAACGGGACACGAACAGTCTTTGGCAGGCTATTACTGAACAGATTAATCAAGTGATGCCCTGGGCGCGGGCGAGTGTGACTCTCTATGACCGGGATGTCGATGGTTTCCGGTTCTATATTGTAGCCACGAATATTCCAAAAGTTGTCTTGCAGGGTGATACGATAATTTCACGAACAGGAAGTGCCATGGGTTGGGCTTACGAGCATAAGGCGGTACATATTCGTCCTGATCTCAAGCAAGAACAAGTTTTTCTTGAAGATCCGTGGTACGTGGAAGAGGGGCTTGGGCGAATGATCAATCTTCCCCTACTCGTTCATGAAAAATGTTTAGGCATTCTTAATCTTGGCAGCGTTGACTCCGGCGAACCGAGTCCAGATGACCTTGAGTTTTTAACGCAAGTCGCAATGCAAATTGCGTATGCGATTGATCATGTTCAAGCATACGAGGAGATCAAGCGACTTCATGGGAAGTTGGCTCGAGAAAATTTATATCTGGCCGAAGAACTCAAGCTCACAAAGCACTTTGGTGCGATGGTGGGAGAGAGTCAAACCTTCCAACATGTATTAGAGATTGCTCAAGAGGCCGCACCGACAACTACGACCGTCTTGATCACCGGGGAAACTGGTACCGGGAAAGAGTTACTGGCTCAAGCCATTCATGAGTGGAGTCCTCGTCGAGGCAAGCCATTTATCCGAGTGAATTGTGCGGCTTTCCCTGCAGGGTTAGTGGAAAGTGAGCTCTTTGGTCATGAACGTGGTGCGTTTACAGGTGCAGAGGCTCGTCGCGAAGGGCGTTTTGAATTAGCACATGGTGGAACGTTGTTATTAGATGAGATTGGAGAAATGCCGCTGGAGACTCAGGCCAAATTGTTGCGAGTGATTCAAGATGGCATGGTCGATCGTATCGGAGGCAAACAACCAATTCCCGTCGACGTACGTTTGATTGCTTCAACCAATGCTGATTTGGCCGCGGCTGTTGAGCAAGGTCGATTTCGAGCTGATCTGTTCTATCGGCTTCATGTTTTCCCGATTACAATTCCTCCGCTCCGGTCCCGTCCGGAAGATATCCCTGGGTTGGCACAGCACTTTCTTGAGCATTATCGCGTGAAACTCAGGCGCCCCTGTGAAGAGATTGCTCCAGAGTCGATGGAAAGACTCATCCGATACCCTTGGCCTGGAAACGTCCGAGAACTTGAAAATCTCATTGAACGAGCGATGATTCTCTCACATGACTCATCATTGCACATCGATGAGCGTCTCCTCATGCCTTCACCCGCAACCCCTCCTGCTAAGCCGGTTTCGGGGTTAATGGATTTTGAACGTCAACACATATTACAGACGCTCGCCTCGACTCATTGGCGAATTGAGGGCTCCGGTGGTGCGGCAGAACGATTGGGTCTTGCGCCTAGCAGTCTGCGCAGCCGTATTAAAAAGCTTGGTATTCACCGGCCGCCCAAGTCACCACGGGAACTTGATTAAGTCTGTCCCGTTTCGTTATTTGCTTGTTCGAAATTTCGGTTTGCACAAGCGGCACAGATTGCTTCATAGAGTGTTTGTGACGCACTGTCTTTTGCGAGATAATTGACGGCTCCGGCTTGCAACATCGAGTTGCGAATGCTCGTATCATCATTGATCGAAAGTCCAATCACTTTGATCGTGTGGGAGATGTGTCGGATGAGCCGCGTTGCTTCAATTCCGTTCATCCCAGGCATGTTGACATCCATGATCATGACATCGGGGTTCAAAATGTTCGCCAATTCGACGGCTTCTTCGCCATTGACGGCTTCTGCAATGACTTGCACATTCGCGTAACTCTGCAGAACGTTTCGTAGACCTTCACGGATCATCGCCATATCGTCAACGAGGATCACACGAATCATCTTCGATTCAGGAAATGCCTTGTGGGATCGGGGAGCGGACATCACGGGACTCGACCGTGGGTGTGCTTTGTGTGTCTTCTCTAGGGGGATGAGTAATGTTGCCGTGGTGCCTTGCCCTATCACCGAGTCGAGAATAAATTGTCCCTCCAACGCTTCGAGGCGCTCACGGATGCTAAAAATCCCAAATTTCGTCAGACTCTGTTGCATACTGCTATCATCTAGGTAGAAGCCTTTTCCTTGATCCTTGACCTTAATCACCAAGCGATCAATCGACGGTTTCTGGATAGACACAATCGCTGCCGTCACACCAGCATGTTTGACGACATTAATGAGAAGTTCGCGTACAGTCTGATAGAGAAGAATGAGAGACTCTTCCGGTAAAAGGACGGACTCTACGTCACTCTCAACCGTCACGGCGAGGTCATATTTTTTCATTTTCTGATCGGCAAGCCATTTCAGAGCGGGCACGAGCCCAAATTGATAGAGCACTTGAGGACTGAGTTCGGCGATTAACGAACGAGTATAGGCTAACGATTCTTCGATCATCTGATCGGTTTCACGAAGGAGCGTTTTGATGGGGAGGGATGACTCCAAGTGTTGCCCTTCTCCGAGCTTTATTCGTGATACCACAAGCAGTTGCGCCAGATAGTCGTGTAGTTCAGAGGCCAAACGTCGCCGTTCACGATGCTCGGCGACAATGACTTCCGAGGCAAGCTTGCGTAAATTGTCCTGGGAACGACGCAACGCTTGAGTGTGATGCAGAATCTCTTCCTCTAACTTTTTCTTCGATTCCACGATCTCTTTCTCTGCGACTTTTCGCTTCGTAATGTCGCGGCTCACCGTTCCCAACCCGATTGGGTGGCCATTGGCGTCATAAAGGCAAAAGACGCTATAGATCATCCACAGGGCTTCGCCGGTTTGAAAATGCCGGAAACGGATCTCCACTTCAGCTCGTCCATCATGTAAGACATGTGGGAAAAAATCGTTGATAAGAAACGCATGATCTTCAGGGAAGAAAAAGTCTTTCATGAGTGTCTGTTGCACATGCGATACGTTATTGAGCCCAAGCATTGCCATGCCAGCCGGGTTGACATAGGATGGTCGGTACTCCATGTCAAACATGCAGACGAATTCGTTGACGTTTTCGGCCAACGCAAGAAATTTTTTAGATTCTGCCTGCACTTGTGATCGCATTTGATGCATCTTCAGAGTTGTGTCCACCCTCGTATGTAGTTCTCGGGCACTGAAGGGCTTGACGAGATAATCGTCTGCACCCTGTGCCAAACCGTCCATTCGAGATTCTTCTCCTGCTCGAGCAGAAAGCAGAATCACTGGGATGGTTTGAATGGCGGGATCGTTACGCAGTTCTCTCAGAAAGCCGAATCCATCAAGTTGCGGCATCATCACATCGCTGATGACAAGGTCGGGAGGATTTCGACGAACGGTTTCCAGAGCGGCCTTACCGTCGGAGACTGTGATCACCTCATATTGGTCACTCAACAGTCGTCGTACATAGTCCCGCATGTCTGTATTATCATCGGCGAGTAAAACCTGTGGGCGAGAATGTTGAGTTGTCGCGTACGACGGGTGAGCGTCATGCGCTGATTCCTCAAAATTAGGAGCTTCTGTAGGAACATGAAGACATGACGCTTCGAATTCTGCACGTGGTTGAGCTGGCAACCATTGCAATGCTTCCTCCACGATGAGAGATGGACTCGAGACGGGGGAGGCTATGGTGCTGCTCGCATCGACTTGGTCGGCAGGCAAATGCTTCATGCCTAACGGCAACGATACTGTGAATGAGCTGCCTTCACCGAGACGGCTTCCCACGTGGATGGTGCCCCCGTGTAGCTTGACCAGTTCCTGAACAAGTGCGAGCCCGATACCACTTCCTTCGTGAGTACGACTGTGCACATTCTCTACTCGATGGAATCGTTCGAAAATCTTGGATATTTGTTCCGGAGGAATCCCTACACCCGTATCGTTGACCACCAACATAACCGTGTCTTTGACTTGATGAAGCAGGACCTCAATTTTTCCATTAAATGTAAACTTCAATGCATTCGAGATCAAATTGAGGACGATCTTTTCCCACATGTCTCGATCCACATAGATCGGTTCCGACAATTGGCGACAGTCTACGACAAATTGTAATCCCATCAGTTCAATGGTCGATCGAAATGAACTGGCCAGATCTTTGGTTAAGATGACGAGGTCGGTGGGTGTATAGGTGGCTTGCACACGTCCGGCTTCGATGCGCGAGAAATCCAACAGACTATTGACCAACCGCAATAACCGCACGCCGTTGCGGTTAACCATTTGCAATTTCTCTTTGGATGAGGACGAAAGATCACAAGCACTCTGACTGAGTAGGCTTTCTAAAGGGCCAAGCATGAGCGTAAGAGGGGTGCGGAATTCGTGGCTGATGTTATTAAAAAAGGCTGTCTTCGCACGATCTAATTCCGCCAGCGCCTCGACCCGTTTGCGTTCTTCATGATAAGCACGAGCAGTTGATATAGCGTTGGCGACATGGCCGGCAGTGAGTTCGAAGAAGCTGATATAGTCGCTAGACCACATCAAATGAGGACTGATACCAACGACCAAAAAGCCGGCAGGAATCTCCTGGTCACCCGCTTTCGCCAATGGGAGCACGTAGACACGTTGGATTCTGTTTTTTCCCCATGGAGAAATGGGCAACAATTGACCAATATGATCTTCCAGGTTCTCTATGACCTGGCTTTGGCTCAAATCCATAATGTGACAGAACTTCCAAATGTCCTCGTTACTGCCAATGCCAACGTGTACTGGACTGGCGTTGGTTCCTTCAGCAAGGTGGGTTGCTCCACACAACCTCGCATATTTGTTGTCTTCGTCAAGCAAATAGATCAGTGCAAAAGGACAATCGTGAGGATTTTCAGCGAGCGTGGTGGCTGCAATGCGACAGACTTCTTCAGTGGCTTCTGTGATCCCTAGAGTGCGTTCGCCAAGATTGCGCAGAGTTTTCAACCGTCGCTGACTCAATATACGTTCAGTATCTTCGGTGCAAGCACAGAAGATGCCACCGACACCGCCTATATCGTTTGGCGCGGGGCTATAAGAAAAAGTAAAATATGTTTCCTCCGTGAAGCCGTACCGTTTCCTCAAAAGAAGAATTGACTCATTCCAGGTGGCACGTCCTTCGTTGAGCACTTGCTCGGTTTGGGATTCGAGCACCGGCCACAATTCAGCCCATACGGATGATGCCGACTGACCCAACGCATGCGGGTGACGTTCCCCGAGCATAGGAATATACGCGTCATTGTATATATTGGTGAGTTCACGCCCCCACCAAATAAACATGGGATAGTGTGACCGGAGCATGATAAGGAGTGCGGTTCTTAGACTCTGAGGCCATGTTTCGATTGCTCCAAGCGGGGTAGATGACCAGTCAAACGTACGCAACCGTTCCGCCATTTCCCCACGACCAAGCAGCCAGTTATCCATTTCTGTAGGAGCGTTCTTGTTGGTATCTTGATTGTCGTGTGACATAGGATAAACCCTGTTTTCAAGACTTCAGACAATATTCGATCAATGTTGCTTGCGTGACAGTCTTGATCCCTGCCCGTGATGACTTGTCATCTTGATGTTTCTCGTGACTATTTACCTGCATAATAGTAGTCAGAATTTAGTATACAAAATAGTAGTTGGTTACGTCCGTTCATAGATCGTTGGGCCTGTTGAGATGGGCTCTAGTTCGTGTGCGATGTGTATTGTGTATAATCTTTGCAGTCATGTCCACAAGATTGTCATCTGGCTTTGCAAAAGCGAGTCAAATCGCTTCATTGAGTGTTTGTGACGCACTGTCTTTCGCGAGATAGCTGACGGATTCTGTGCACGTCTTATCGTGGATCAAGAGCCCAATCACTTTGATCGCAGGGATCGAGTCATTGTGATACGTTGATGAACGAATCCTCCTGTCTTCAGTCGCATCCAGCGACCAGCAAAATCACAACGCACACGTGATTCAGCATCCCCTTTCGTTATTTCCTTGCTCGATACGATTTCATAAGACAGGTTGCCACGTGAAAACGTGGGCAAATCTCATGAATCCACCACTCCTGTTCGTGGAATACATGCGGTAACGAGTGTGGTCTGTCTCGTGAAATGCCTATCCGTTCGATTTTTCAAGAATTTATGCTGTGTCGTGTTCGCGACCACTTTGGTGTAAGACGTGCATAGCACAGTAACTGAAGTTTAACCCCCGTTGTTGCGTGATTCATCATCTATTTGAAGATATCCGGAGAAGATCATTTCCTTCCATTCAAGCCTATACTAATGTGTGTGAGTTGATGAGTTTCCTGGAACTGGACCACATCTGTCCGTGACGCGGTTTCTACTTTTCTAGCCTGGGCGTCATTGCGATATTTGAACGGCAAAGTGTATGAAGACGTATCTTCAAACCGCCAGCATACGTGAAATTCAAGAAGCCGCAAGTTTTGGAATTCTTGATGGGATTACGACAAATGCGTATCTCATGTCGAAAGAAACCAAAGCCTATAGTCTTTACGAGGGATTGCAGGAAATTTGTCGTTTCGTAGATGTGCCGATTTGCGTCGGGGGCTTAAGTGTCGAAGCAGAGGCCATGGTCAAAGAAGGAAAAGAATTGGCAAGTGTTCATCAGAATATTGTCGTCAAATGTCCACTCACCTCAGATGGGCTCAAGGCCTCCCAAAGGCTGGCTGCTGAGGGTATACGTGTTAATGTGACGCTTTGTTGTTCTGTAAATCACGCATTGCTAGCTGCTCATGCAGGAGCGTGGTATGTGTCGTCTTTTATGGGCTGTCTTGGCGATAACAGTGTGTGTGAGATAGATGTGATTGGTCAGATGGCGACGCTGTTTCGTCACTATGGAATCACGTCTCGAGTATTCCTCGCCAGCGTGCAAGACCCTCAGCATGTTATTAAAGCTGCTTCGGTTGGCGTACATATCTGCGGAGTGCCCTTCTCTGTCATGAAATCGCTCATGACGTCCCGTTACATGAGCGTCATAGAGAATTCATTGTAAATCTATCTAGCTATGTCTCAGCATGGTGCTTCCTGATTTGTGTTGATCGGGAGCCATTTTTCTATCAATTCTTATAGAGATAAGTCGTCGAGTCGCTTCAGGTCACCGTGTCTAAATCGGATATGGCTGCGGAGCACCTTTCATCATTCCTCTGTTTTTCCACCGTCTTCGTTTTGACCTCACTCAATCTGAACAATTAACCACTAGCCCCCGCGGCTAACGCCCACGAGCCCACCACGGTAATTGGTGGGCGATGATCTGCATTGTGGACTTGTTTACACAACAAACAGTCATTTCCCTTGTATTTTCGAGCGATTTTCTCTTGGTGCTTATGAAATGGGTTTAGGTACAGCGCATGCAATGAGCAGGAATATGAGATCCACGAAAGAAAGCAATCTTAATACATACATAACGATAGATGACCGCGTGTTCGAACCAGAATTGAGAAATCTGCATCTGAATGAATGGTAATGAAGAATGATGCTGAACATATTTATTGCGAGCAGTGGTGCTGAAGGAGGTAGTAGATGAGACGGTTAACGTTAAAGCGAAATGGCTCAATTATGGTGTTGGGTGCCATGCTGGGTTTATTGCTCCTCCCTATCTTGATGGCATTTCCTGTATTGGCCGGAGGAGGTAGTGGCAGTGCGGCTGGTGGTCCACCTGCTGAAGTTATCGCGGCGCAAGAGGCAGCCGGGGAAGGGGTTGATGCCGAAGAAGAGAGTCAAGAAATGTCCCGTGATGTGTATTACAAAACCGAAGGGGTCGTGTCTGGAGAGCCAGCTCCCTTAGCGGAAAATAATGAACGAGATTATCCGCGGTACAACTTTGAAAGTCGGGTGCTGATATGGGTTGCCAATCAACAGCATTTGTATTACGGCAGTTTTGTCCTGGCAGTTCCCATTTTTTGCATGATTATTGAGTTTGTCGGAATGGTGACAAAAGATAAGGCAATGGCGAAAAAATATGATCGCTTAGCCTATGATTTTATCAGAATCAGCCTGACCGCCTATTCATTGACCGCCATTCTCGGGGGAATTCTCCTCTTTACATTTCTCACGCTGTATCCCACTTTTTTCGGGTATCTCTCCAGTATTTTTCGTCCGGTCATGCATATCTACGCCCTTCTGTTCGTGGCCGAAAGTGGAACGCTGTACATTTACTACTATGGGTGGGATCGGATGAAAGAGGGAATTCTGAAATGGATTCATCTGACGATTGCTGTCGTCTTGAACGTGATCGGGACCGTTCTGATGTTTTTGGCGAATTCATGGATTGCATTCATGATGTCGCCTGCTGGCGTGGATGAGCAGGGACGATTTCTTGGAAACATCTGGCATGCGATTCACACGGCTCTTTGGAATCCTCTGAATTTTCATCGAATCCTTGGAAATATGGCGTTTGGTGGGAGTGTGGTCGCCGCCTATGCCGCCTATCGATTTTTGTCAGCGAAAAGCGACGACGAACGTGCGCATTACGATTGGATGGGATATGTCGCGATGTTTATCGCGGTGATTTTCCTCATACCGTTGCCCTTCGCCGGATATTGGTTGATGCGTGAAGTCTATGCCTATCGTCAGCAGATGGGGATTACCTTGATGGGAGGCTTGCTCGCTTGGCTATTTATAATTCAAGCCACAATGATTGGCGCACTCTTTCTGAGTGCGAGTTACTACTTGTGGCAATGTTTTGGCCGTATGCCCGGTGCCGAACGCTTTCAGCGGTATATCAAATATCTCGTGTTCATCTCAATTGTGGGTCTGTTGGTATTTATCACGCCGCACACGATTGTCATGACTCCTGCCGAGTTGAAAGCAATGGGAGGGCAGCAGCATCCAGTGCTGGGAAACTACGGGGTGATGTCCGCGAAAAACGGTGGCATCAATATGCTCATTATCGTGACCATCATCAGTTTTATCTGGTATCAGCGAGGCAATATGATTCCGTCCGTCTCTTGGCGGAAATTCGGAAATACCTTTATGACCTGCTTCTTTGTCATGGCCAGTCTCAACATTATTTGGTTAGCGATATATGGATACTACATTCCGGCCAACGTCAGGATTGGGTTATCGGTCCCGCAGGTGGTCACCACCTTATCTTGCCTATTTTTAATGATGCCAATGAATATTGCCATGTTGAAGGGAGCCAAAGTTGCCGGTGCGATTCGTTGGGGCGATATGCCGGCACGTTCTCAATATGCCTTGATTGCATTGGCGACCGAATTTACATGGATGATGGCATTGATGGGATATATCCGTTCATCGGTCAGATTGTTTTGGCATGTGAATGAAGTGATGCGTGACAACTCTCCGTGGGCGTACACCCATACCATTGGATTTGCTGCCAACATGATTTCGTTCAATGTGTTGTTGTTTTGGATATCGATATTGTTTGTGTTCTGGTTGGCCGCGTTCGGTCATAAGAAAGTGACGGCTCAGGAAGCTGTGCCTGTGCCTGATCTTGTCCCGCAGCCTTCTATTCGGAATTGAAGTTCACCATGAATGTCTCTCATCATTATTTACAGGAGGTCAATCATGATTGATTATCCAATTGGAAGTTCGGAGATTGAAATCGTTCTTGGATTGATTGGGTTTTTAGGTGTGCTGCTTTTAGGGATGGCCAACGTCTTATCGTGCCCGCCGGAAACGTTAATCAAGGAAAATGCACGGTCTAATCTGATGCAATATCAAGTGAGATTTGGATGGAGAGATCATGAAGACTAGAAGGTACCCATAATCGTAGAAGTGTGACGACCCATATGGCTGAATCGAATCATTATTTATTTTTATCAAGAGGAGTTTGTTTCACAATGGATATCGTTTGTCTATATGAAAAATTTTATAACTCCCCCACGTCATGGAAAGGAACTAGCGGTCAGTGATTCATCATGTTTCAGAGTAATTTTATCATTTCGTGGTTTTGAGAAATTGAACGGTACACAATCCAAAAGGAGGAAGGGAAGATGCATTTATCGAGACGTCAGTTCATGAAGGTATCTGCCGGCACGGTGGCCGCGGTGGCATTGGCGGATAAGGCGTTAGCCTTAACGGCCTTGCAGCCGGTCATTGAAGTGGGCAACCCTCTGGGCGAGTATCCGGACCGGTCGTGGGAGCGGGTCTATCACGACCAGTATCGCTATGATTCCTCATTTACCTGGTGTTGTTCGCCCAACGATACGCATGCCTGCCGGATTCGGGCCTTCGTCCGCAACGGGATCGTCATGCGGGTGGAGCAGAACTACGACCATCAAACCTATGAAGATCTCTACGGCAATCGAGGAACGTTTGCGCACAATCCACGGATGTGCTTGAAGGGGTATACGTATCATCGGCGGATCTATGGACCGTATCGATTGAAGGGGCCGTTGGTCCGTCGCGGCTGGAAAGCCTGGATGGATGCCGGGAGTCCGGAGTTCACCCCGGACGTGATGGCGAAGTATAAGTTCAATGCGCGGTATTTGGATGACATGCTGCGGGTGTCCTGGGACACGGCGTTTACCTACCTTGCCAAGGCCATGATCGTCATTGCGAAGCGCTATAGTGGAGAAGCCGGTGCCCGGCGATTACGCGAACAGGGCTATGCACCAGAAACGATTGAAATGTCAAAGGGCTCTGGAGTCCGATGTATGAAGTTCCGGGCGGGGATGCCCATTTTAGGGATCATCGGGAAAATGGGGATCACTCGGATGAACGGTGGTTGCGGAGCGTTGTTAGATAGTTGGGTTCGAAAAGTTGGGCCAGATAAGGCTCAAGGTGGACGGTATTTTAATAATCTCACTTGGCATGGTGACCAAGATCCGTCACAGCCTTTTTGGTCTGGTACGCAGTCCATCGATTGCGATCTCAACGATATGCGTTTCTCAAAACTCAATACGAGTTGGGGCAAGAATTTTGTCGAAAACAAGATGCCGGAAGCCCATTGGAAGTTGGAGTGCATTGAACGAGGTGGCCGTATTGTGGTGATCACGCCAGAATACAACCCGACGGCACAACGTGCTGACTATTGGATTCCTGTGAGACCGGAAACTGATGGAGCGTTGTTTTTGGGAGCATGTAAAATTATTTTAGATGAAAATATGCAGGATGACAGTTTTATTAAATCCGCAACTGATTTGCCCTTGTTGGTGCGGACGGATACCTTGCAATACTTGGATCCACGTGAAGTGATTACAGACTATCAATTCCCAGATTTTTCCCAAACGTATTCAGGGAAAATCCAAGCCTTAAAGCCGGAATACGTGGCCCGTTTAGGTGGAATTATGGTGTGGGATCTCAATAGGAATCAAGCCGTGCCGATTCATCGAGAATTGGTGGGCTGGCACTTTAAGCAAAGCGGGATTGATCCGGCTTTGATGGGGACGTTTCGCGTGAAATTGCTCAATGGGCGGGAAGTGGATGTGATGCCAATTTTCCAAATGTATCAGGCACACCTACAGGATTATGATTTAGATACGGTACATCAGATTAATCGAGCGCCAAAGGACCTTGTTGTGCGATGGGCGCGAGATTACGGAACCGTCAAACCGGCCGCGATTCATAATGGGGAAGGGGTGTGTCATTATTTCCATATGACGAGTATGGGACGCGCCGCCGCCATGGTGTTGATGTTGACAGGAAACATGGGGAAATTTGGCAGTGGCTGTCACACCTGGTCTGGAAATTATAAGGTTGGCATTTGGGCTTCGACACCCTGGTCAGGTGCGGGAGCCGGTGTTCATACCGGAGAGGATCCTTTTAATATCACGACCGATCCGAATGCCCACGGGAAAGAAATCGTCTATCACTCATATTATTATGGTGAAGAGACAACGTATTGGAACCATGGCGATACGGCGTTGATTGTGAATACGCCCAAGTATGGCCGCCGGGTGTTTACCGGAAAGACGCATATGCCGACGCCGAGTAAATTCCGATGGGTAGCCAACGTGAATATTCTGAATAATGCCAAGCATCACTATGACATGGTGAAGAATGTTGATCCGCATATTGAGACGATCGTCACCCAGGACATTGAAATGACCTCCGATGTGAATCATGCCGATGTGGCGTTTGCGGTGAATGGATGGATGGAGTTTACCTATCCGGAGATGACGGCGACGGTATCCAATCCATGGATGCAGATATGGAAAGGGGGCATTCGGCCGCTCTATGACAGCCGCAATGATTTGGATACGGTCGCAGGTGTAGCTGCCAAGCTGGCGGAGATCACTGGCGACGGGCGGTTCCGGGATTACTTCAAGTTCGTCTATGAGAACCGGGTGGATGTGTATGCGCAGCGGTTGCTCGATGCCGGGACGACCACCTACGGCTATAACGCCGATACGATGTTGAAGTCGGAGAAGGGTTGGATGGTGATGTGCCGGACCTATCCCCGTGTTCCCCTGTGGGAAGAAATCAATGAGAGTAAGCCGCAGTGGACGCGCAGCGGACGGCTGGAGACCTATCGGGTGGAGCCGGAAGCTATTGAGTATGGAGAGAACTTTATTTCACATCGAGAAGGCACGGAAGCGACGCCATATCTGCCGAATGCGATCATGTCGTCGAATCCGTACATTCGGCCGGATGACTACGGGATTCCGATCACCGCGCAGCATCACGATGATAAGACAGTGCGGAATATCAAGTTACCGTGGCAGGAAATCAAGCGGTACTCGAATCCGTTGTGGGAGAAAGGGTATCAGTTCTATTGTGTGACGCCCAAGACCCGGCATCGGGTGCATAGTCAGTGGTCGGTGAACGACTGGGTGCAGATGTATGAGTCGAACTTCGGGGATGCGTACCGGATGGACAAACGGACGCCGGGGATTGGGGAACATCAGATGCACATCAACCCGGCAGCAGCGAAGGATCGGGGCATCAATGACGGGGACTATGTCTACGTCGATGGGAACCCGGTGGATCGGCCGTATCGAGGGTGGAAACCGAGTGACCCGTACTACAAAGTGGCGCGGTTGATGATTCGGGCGAAGTATAACCCGGCCTTCCCGTATCACGTGACGATGGCGAAGCATGCGCCGTTTGTGTCGACGGCGAAGTCGGTGAAAGGGCATGAAACACGACCGGATGGTCGCGCGATTGCCACGGATACGGGGTATCAATCAAACTTCCGGTATGGGGCGCAGCAGTCGTTTACGCGGAGTTGGTTGATGCCGATGCATCAGCTCGATTCGTTACCGGGCAAGAGTGCCAACAAGTGGAAGTTCAAATGGGGCTTTGAAATTGATCATCATGCGGTCAATACGGTGCCGAAAGAATGTCTGATACGGATTACGAAAGCGGAAGACGGCGGTATCGGCGGCCGGGGGCCATGGGAGCCGGTCCGGACCGGGTTTACACCGGGTCAGGAGAATGAGTTCATGATTAAATGGCTCAAAGGTGATCATATAAGAATTAAAGTATAAAAAGTGTAGGGGCCAGAATCCTATTTTCAATGTTGTGTGTCACGAATAGGCATTTCTCTTCTGGCTCCTCTCTTTTTCAATCTTATGATGGTCAAGGTATGAATCATTAATCTTTATGACCATAGAAATTGATACGCAAGAGTAATGAACCATGCGAAAGTCTTGCGTGTTTGTTGTCGAAGATGAGGATGTGATTCGACATGGCATCGTGACGCGACTCACTCGTCAACATTTTCTGGTACGAGACTTTGGGTCTGGAGAATCTGTCTTACGTTTCATTGAATTACACCAGACATATCCTGATGTCATTCTTTTAGATTATAAGATGCCAGGAATAAGTGGTTTGGAAACGTTAGTAATCATCAAAAGTCAAAGACCAAAAACCGTGGGGATTATTTTAACAGCAGACCGAGGGGTCGTGAATGAAGAGGCGGCCAGAAACGCAGGCGTATGGGACGTGGTGACCAAAACCGTGGAGCTCGATGGATTAGTGCAAATTGTCAAAGATGCATTAACAGTCGGCAAGGTTCAGTATGAGGGATTGGCTTAAATTTTTGATAGGCGTCGATAACTGGAATCTGTTCGTGAGGCAGGCCGATGTTTTGATTGTCTAAACGTGTAAGAATTTTATGACCACTAAATTAACGAGCTTTGGATCATGTAACTAACGGAGGAAATCATGCCAGAGGTGTATAATTGGCAATTAGGCCGAAAGATGCTGTATCCCTATGAGGAGCGGCACCCGAAATGGCAGTTTGCATTTGTATTCAACATCAACCGGTGCTTAGCCTGTCAGACGTGTTCGATGGCGGATAAGTCGACGTGGTTGTTCTCGAAGGGCCAGGAGTACATGTGGTGGAACAACGTGGAGACGAAGCCCTACGGCGGGTATCCCCAGTTCTACGACGTGAAGATCACGCAGTTGATTGAGCAAGTCAACCCCGGGGGACAGGTGTGGAACGTGCGGGTGGGGCGGAAGCACCATGCGCCGTACGGCGTGTTCGAAGGGATGACCATTTTTGACGCGGGGGCGAAGATCGGGCAAGCGGCGATCGGGTATATCCCCACGGACCAAGAGTGGCGGTTTGTGAATATTTATGAAGATACGGCGACCTCGATGCGGGCGTTAGTCGAAGGGGTTGATAAGACGGGGTTCACGAAAGAAGAGCCGTGGAAGATGACGGGGAGTAGTCTGCCGGAGCATGAGACGTACTTCTTCTATCTCCAACGGATCTGTAACCACTGTACGTACCCGGGGTGTTTGGCGGCGTGTCCGCGGAAGGCGATCTACAAGCGGCCGGAAGACGGGATTGTGTTGATCGACCAGAACCGGTGCCGAGGGTATAAGAAGTGTGTGGAGCAGTGTCCGTTTAAGAAACCGATGTACCGGGGGACGACGCGGGTGACGGAGAAGTGTATTGCGTGCTACCCGCGGGTGGAAGGCAAGGACCCGCTCACGGGTGGGGAGCCGATGGAAACGCGGTGTATGTCGGCGTGTGTCGGGAAGATCCGGCTGCAGAGCTTGGTGAAGGTGGGGGAAGATGGGTTGTGGGCGGAAGACCGCTGGAACCCGTTGTACTACACGATCCGGGTGGAGCAGGTGGCGTTGCCGTTGTACCCGCAGTGGGGGACGGAGCCGAATGGGTTCTACATTCCGCCGCGGCAAGCCCCGCGGGGGTATACGCGGCAGATGTTTGGGCCAGGGGTGGATAACGCGATTGAGAAGTACCTGGTGCCGAGTCGGGAGTTGTTGGCGGTGCTGCAGTTGTGGCGGGCGAGCCAGCAGATTCTGTTCCGGTACGATGTGATCCCGGGCCCGAAAGTGTTTGAGACCCAGATCCACGGGAAGAAGTTTGAGATGTATAACGACACCGTGTTGGGGTTCAACAAGTCGGGCAAAGAGGCGGTGCGGCAGCAGGTGGAAGAGCCCATCTATGTCCGCCCGGCCGAACGCATTAACTGGCTGTAAGGATATTGAACAGCCACTGAGGGTTGGAGGCCGGCCGACGCTTTCCATCTACCGGCATTGGAAAGGTTTATTCCTTATCATTGTCGCCCGGCCTCCCATTTTTTTATATAATTTCTATCAGGAGAAGTGATGGATTGTCGACGATGTGCAGGGTTTATGCAAAAACAAATATTGATGGATCATATGAATGAATCGGGAGAAGTGTTTATTAGAGCTTGGCGGTGTATCAATTGCGGAGAAGTTCTTGATCCCATGATCATGCAAAATAGGAAATGTATGCCAGAGCCGATTTACGATAAAGCCCGGATGAGAATTACAAAGGGTATTTCGGTGAGAGAAGTGAAGGTGAGTGTGTCTTCTTAATAAGACCGTAGAGATAGAACGGTTGTTGAGAATGACCAAATTGGTGTCGTCCAGTTTGGTCATTCTCATGTAAGGACAATATTTGTCATGATGGACTGTCATCAAAGGCCGCGGTGTCACTATGAGAAAACCGGACATAAAATGAATTGAGGAGGGACCTTATTATTCGTCGTCATCTCTTGATGACTTCTCGAAATTCTTTTTTGCTTTCTCTTATCCGTAGCGGTTTGTTCATACACAAAGATCAAGTTTTGCATTCCCCTATACTGGCATCAATTAATGGCCCTGGATGTGTGCTTGTGTCAGTATTATAAATATAGGCGTTGCGGGATCACTCCAGTTCAGCGGTTCTTGAGTCAGAGGTCATAGATTCATTCCCTCTCAAAGCTTATCCAATGATTTACCCTGCCGTTGTTTTTTATCCCACTCAATATTCGTAATCTTCCCACGAAAGCAGGTGGAATATGACGATTTGCCACCACGTTATTTCGTGGAAGATGTCGCGTTTTACGATATGGCATTTATGGAAGAGAAAAATCATTTGTATTTCTAGGAAAATCTTTCATGCTGGGAAAATATGTTTTTTGGCGTAAGGCATGCATGGAACTCACGAGTCATAGAGGCTCATTGCGAAAATGTACACCAAGCGGGAAACGATGAACGGTGTTTCTTGTGAAGAGCATTATCGTAGATGTCTATTTGTGCTGACAATGTTGTTATGAGAAATTTTGAATCATGATGCGACGTGAAAATTTATCGAGCATAAATTTTTATTATTAGGAGGGTCAATCAATGCCTTGCTTTGAAGGATTCGTACGAACCTGCTGTGTGGGGTTAGCACTTTTATTGGCGGGGGAAGGCTTATTTTTTGTAATTGGAGAAGTGAGTGTTGCGGCTGATCATCCAGACATAGGGAAGCATGTTTCAAATATCAAACCAGTTTCAACGGCGACAAATGATTGGGTTGAACAACTCAAAGGGCAAACAATTGTTGAAGATGCCATGGAGGGACGACCAGACCGAGCGGCAAAAGTTGATAAGCAACACCAACGGTTAATGAACCAAATGAATCATCAAATGCAAATGGATCGGAATGCAGGAAATGCAAACGGCTCGTATAACACGATGTCCATGCTGCATCAGTACGGAGCCGGTGGGACGGATTATCTTCTTGCCTCAGATAACAAGGGGGAGCCAGTCTCAGGACAGGCAGGTCGATGTCCGGCCAGTGCGCCGGTCAGGGATTTTGATATTTCGGCCATTAATGTTGAGATTACCTTGAATCAATGGCTGGATTATTATCCTGGGTATATGTATGTCCTTACCGAGAATATTAAAAAAGTTCGGGAAGAAGAAAAGTCTAATGCTGCAGCCCGGGAAGAAGAAGGATTTCCAACGGGGTCTGTGAGCAATGGGTTGCAGAGCGGGTGGATTCAACCTTTGGTCATTCGCGCAAATCAAGGCGATTGCCTGAAAGTCAAGTTGCGGAATAAATTAGACTTTGGGGAAGAAGTCAGTTTCCATATTCATGGATCGAGCATGATCATCTCGGATACGGGACAGGCCGCCACGACCACCAATCCCGATGGGGTGGCTGAAGAAGGAGAAGACATCGCTCTGGAATGGTATATCCACCCTGCCACGCAAGAAGGAGGACGCCAGTTTCATAGTTATAGCAATGATCGAGAACTGACGGTCATGGGGTTGTTTGGCGCCTTGATTGTTGAGCCAAAGGGATCGACATATCTCCCTGCAGTTAAAGAAGATGAGGATTCTCATCTTCAAAGTGGATGGCAAGCAATGATCGATAATGCCAATGGTCCAGACTTTCGAGAGTTTGTCGTCATCTATCATGAGGTGGGAGATGAAGCGTTTCGACCAGTCAATAAACATGGTGATTTTCTTCCACAGCGAGATCCTCTGACCGATGTCTATCGTCCAGGGGCGAGGGCCTTGAACTATCGAAGTGAACCATTCGGTATCAACTTTATGCATTTACAGCATGAATATTTTGGGTTTGAAGATGAATCGTTAGGCTATAGTTCCTACACCTTTGGTGATGCCCCGACGCCGATTCCACGGAGTTATTTAGGCGATCCAGCGAAATGGCGGCTCATTCATGGTGGGTCTGAAATCTTTCATTCCCACCATCCTCACGGTGGCTCGATTCGTTGGGCTCGGAGTCCACGGGCAACCGATGAAATGCCATTGTGGCACAAAGCAAAAAATGGCCCAGTGAAATATCCGGTCATTCGTACAAAGTCCGATCGTGTGGATACCGAAGTCATTGGTCCAGCCGAGGCCTTAGATTTGGAAACGGAATGCGGGTCTGGCCTTTGTCAGCAGGGGGCTGGAGATTTTCTCTATCATTGTCACGTTGCCCATCATTATGTAGCAGGAATGTGGGGCTACTGGCGGGTCTATAACACATTACAAACGGCTGAGGTGCATACGGACGTTATGCCAAAGTTGGAAGAACTACCGGACCGTCGCGGTCGTATGCGTCAAGCCGTACCATCTGACAAACTGGTAGGGGAAACACTTGATTGGTTTGGCAAGAAATTCAAGATTATCGAAAAAGGCAAGAGTGAGTGGAATGCTGATCCTGTGGTGGTGACCATCAAAGATTGGGTGTCGATGCAGTTGCCGACTCCCGGTCAACCCGGACACACGGATGATGAACGTGGTCAGATTATGGCCTACGATGCATCGGTTTGGGATTGGAGCTGGGATGGCACGACGGCCTTAGCAGAAAAAGAAAGTACAATCGAAAACCCAAAATATAAATCTAAAACTCCAGGAAAGCGGCGGGCGTTATTCTTTGATCCGATTACCGGAAAGTTAGCATGGCCACATATGTCTCCTCATTTTGGGAAACGTGTGCCGTTTTCACCTGATCATAATCCTGCTCCGTGGCTGGAGCCTATACGAAGAGATGGGAATGGTAACCCGTCCACACAACCGGCTAAGCCTGGAGAAAATGGTCGGTGGAGTCTCTGTCCGGACAATGCGCGACAAGCCTATTACAATGTACATTTCATCGAAACACCAATTGAAATGACGGCACAACAAGGTGACGAAGATGCGGTTATTGATCCCAAGGGACTCATCTTTGTAGCTCATGAAGAAGAGGAAGCGATTCGTGCGAATAACGACCTGAAGCTTCCATTGGTCTTTCGAGCGAATATTTATGATTGCTTAGATTACGTGTTAACAAGTGAATGGGAAGATGATGATTTTACGAATTTTCAATCATCGAAAATCAATACGCATTTTCATTTCGTGCAATTCGATACGCAGTCGTCCGACGGGGTCATTACGGGGATGTCGTACGAACAGTCGGTACGCCCCTTTACCATGTTAGAAAAGCCGTTAAAGAAGGGATTGCCTGTTCCCATGAATGCCGTCTTGCTTGAACCAGTGAAGAAGGGCGAGCCATCGATTCGCGTTTCCAATGCGGCTCAATATCACGAAAATACGTTGCTCTTGGTTGGGGCGGATAATGTGAAAGGGAATGAAATCCGTCGAATTCAAAAGATTGAAGGGCAGTCCATCACATTTTTTGAACCGCTGGAGCATGATCATCCAGAAAAAGATATCGTGACGGTTGAATTTGTTCGACAACGGTTTTGGCTCGATGCTGACGTTGGCACAGTCTTTTGTCATGATCATGCGTTCGGAGCCACGACATGGCCGCATGGGGGATTTTGTTCGTTATTGGTTGAACCGGTGGGGGCCACCTATCATGACCCCAAAACTGGAAAGCCCATCAGAACTGGTCCCATCGCTGATATCCATACCACAGAACCCATTGGGTATGGCGTGAACAATAGTTTTCGAGAATTAGCCGTTCAAATGCATGATACGGTGCCCCATTCGGTCAATATCGTCACGGCAGGCAATCCTCCTGGGCAACCGATTGAGGTGGCCTTGGAGGCTGGGAAAACGGTGTCCTTTCAAATGCCTGACGATCTGTATATGACCCCGATGCCGTTCCTCAATGGGGGGACACATACGACAGGAAGCGGGATTGACTTTAGAACTGAACCGATTGCGTTGCGATTGGCGGACGATCCTGATCCGTCGAAAATTTTTAGTAGTGTGGTTCATGGAGATCCGAGTACTCCGCTCCTTCGAGCGTATACAGGAGACACGCTAGTCTTTCGGTTAGTGGAATCATTAATGAATGAAACGCATGTATTTACCGTATCCGGGCATTCGTTTCTCAGCGAACGATATGCTGGTGATGCGAACAGAAAGAATTCCATTCACGTCGGCATCGCCGAGCGGTATGACCTGGTCGTACCTGAAGCCGGTGGTCCGAGAAGACAACCGGGAGATTTCATCTATTTTAATGGTCGTTCATCGAAACTTTCGGAAGGCTCCTGGGGGATTTTCCGTGTCTTCGATGAAAAACAAGATGACTTGAAGGCTTTACCGCGTGGCTTAGGAGAACCGGAGGGGCCGAAAGGGTCTTTACCAGTTTGTCCAAAGGATGCTCCAAAGAAAGAGTTCAAGGTGTTAGCACTAGATCATCCGACGATGAATTTTAATGCCCAAGCTCCTGAGTCCATTGAAGTAGACTTTGAACGAACCATCGATCTTCAGAATCCGAACGGTAAAGTCTACGTATTAGAAGACGAGGTCACCAAAGTAGCCGAAGGGGTTCACCCAATGCCGTTAACCCTTAGAGCGAACATCGGGGACTGTATCATGGTTCACCTGACGAATAAGATGAAATCAAGTCGTGCATCATTTTCGGCCTTTGCGTTAGCCTTTGATCCAAAAGATTCATTGGGCGTGAACCTGGGAATGAATCCAGGAGATCAAACCGTTGGTCCTGGAGAGAGTCGAGTGTACACCTATTATGCCGACCCATCACATGGGGAAGTCGCTGCACTCGTATGGGATGGTGGCAATCTAATGATGAATCCAAGAGATGGGTTGTTCGGTTCGATTATCATCGGACCGAAGGGTTCAATGTATCGAGATCCCAAAACCGGAGCTGACATCAGTCTCAAAAATAGTTGGATGGCTGACGTCTTGATTGATCGGAGTATTCCAGGAAATGAACATCGCGAAAACTATCGAGATGTGGCATTGTTTTTCCAAGATGAGGATAACATCATAGGGACCAGCTTTATGCCCTATGTGCAAAACGTCGCAGGGATGACAGGTGTGAATTATCGTTCAGAACCCTACCTGCATCGTGAGGAAGCTGGCTGTACACTGGGTCGCATGTTCCAACCCTGTGAAGCGGATAATCCGCAAGACCCTGTGACACCATTAATTGAAGCCCATGCTGGCGATCCGGTTCGGATTCATGTTTTTGGTGCAAGTAGCGAACAAAATGGAATGTTTAGTCTTGAGAAACATGAATGGCCGATCGAACCATTTATGCCAGGGGCAGATCTGATTAGCGTGGTGGAATTTGGAGGGTCAGAACACATCGACGCCTTTATTCCTGCTGCCGGTGGCCCCTATGCGTTACCTGGTGATTACATTTGGAATAATCAAAGGCTACCTTACGCTCAGTCTGGGCAATGGGGGTACTTCCGCGTATTGCCAGAGGGAGATCAACGAATTCTTCCTTTGAAGGCGGACGATTCATCCAGCATGAAAGAAGCTCGGATGGATGAAGGGAAAAAGTCCGCGGCTCTTATGCACCCGATGGAAATGAAATAACTTCAAGGTGTTGTTCACAAGATTCGATGAGGCGAATTGATCTATAAACCTTCCCACGAATAAAGATGTTAAGTGGTACAGAGGTGGAAGATGATGGGGAGGTTCATAGTATAAAGGAATGGATCATGAAAAAACGAATACTGCAGACTATCGTCGGTGCGTTTGTCATATTGGGGATGGCGATTCCTCAAGGGTGGTCATATGAAGAAGTGGTGGTGGAGCAAGGAGGGATGATTCAGGGAACGGTCGTATTAAAAGGAGACGATCCGAAACCCATGGCCTTCAATTTAGTGACCATCCCTGATCCGGTGTATTGTGGACGCATCTCAACCGGGACGGGTTGGCGTATCGTTGAAGACTTTATTGTGAATCCTGACGGTCGGCTTAAAGATGTCGTGGTGATGCTGCAAGGTATCAAAAAGGGGAAGTCTTTTGAATTACCGAACGTTAAAATCGAAGCGAAAGATTGTGATTTCTACCCATTTGTGAACGTCTTACGTGACCAGGATGAAATTCACGTGATCAATATGGATCCTGTCCAGCACGACATTCAGGGGTATGAAACCGCCAGAGTGCGGGGTGCGAGAGTGTTATTTAATCGCCCACTTCCGATGAATCCTTTCCACCAGGCCTTCGATTTTGTCAATCATCATAAGCATTTGCCTGGGAAGCCAATGATTGAAAATATTCATTTAACAAAAGGACGAAATATCTTTGTGATGCAATGCGGGTTTCATCCCTACATGTTTTCTTGGGGAGTCGTGATCGATAATCCCTACTATGCCATTACGAAAGAAGACGGACGTTTTGAAATTTCGAATATTCCTCCAGGTGAATACCTACTCACGGCATGGCATGCCGGCATGAAAAAATTTATAAAGAAAACCATAAGTGTGAAACCTCACGAAACAGTCGAACAGCATTTTGAGTATGAATCTCCCAAAGGTCGAAGGAGTGTCCATGAGATGCATGAGAATCCGCACTTTGGGTTGGAAATGTTAGATGACGGCGTAGAAATTCAGCCATCACTGCGTCTTCAACACACTTCGTAACGAATTGAACGTTCGTCATATGAGGGTATTAACAACGATACTGAGTGTCGCATCTGTTTCTGGTGATCTTGCGTGAAGAGGTGCGAAAGATTACTGCTCAGCAGAGTTTCCTGTTAAGCCATTATGCCGGATATTGATGTTCCCGGCAGATCAATTGAATTTCTTGTCGACTTAATGGTTCCTGTGTTAACCCGCAGATGTAGCCTTCCCGATGCTGTTCGTTAAAGCGGCATGTGTGGCAGGCTGCAAACGTCTTGCGTTTGTTATTGTGCTGCATGCCCCGCAATGTTGCGCGAAGAATCTCTTTAAGTTCACGGATCTTGCTCGAACCGGTCATCTTCAGTGCTGCTTCTAAGCCTTTCGCCGGAATGGATTGCTCAATCAGCTTTTTCCCTTTCGTGGTTGGTGTGAGGTGTACAATCCGCTTATCCTGCTGATCTTGTTGCTTACGCAATAAGCCCTTCTGCTCTAAGACCTTGAGTGATTGCGAGACCGTTCCCTTCGTCAACCCTAAATATTCGGTGACCGCTTGCGGCGTGTCTGAATAGCGATTGCATTGTGTGAGATACGTCAAGGCCTCGATTTGCACGGGCTGCAATCCGAATTTTAAGCCAAACGTCCTCATCTCCATCCGGAGAAGGTTACACAATCGCTCTAGAAGATCATGGACTTCCGATACGCTCATGCACTGATTGTATCGCTTCGATACATATTTGACAAATGAAAAATATTCTGTGATACTCCATTTGGTATCGAGTCAATACTAAATATTAACTTTCAATTACAAGGGAGCGTCGCAATGAAAAAAGCCACTTTCTATCATGCAGGATGTCCGGTGTGTGTCGAGGCCGAAGGAATGGTCGCCCAAGCAATTGATCGCAAGCAATATGAGCTTGAGATTGTCCATTTTGCCGAACATCCTAATCGAGTCGCCGAAGCTGAAACGGCAGGGGTGAAATCGGTTCCAGCGTTGCTGTTGGACGATCAGGTTTTTCACATCAATTTCGGAGCATCCATGGCTGACGTGAAAGGAGTTTCTTGACGAACAACAATATTCGATTCACGCTTTGTATGTTGTGATGTGTTTCGCTTACTTAACCGTTGATTCTGTCCTGGGTCGGTGGCTCAGGGCAGAATCAAAAATATGCGCCAAGAAAGAAGGAGATAATGAGAATGCGTTCATTCGTGAAATCAATGTATCTGGGATTAGCTGCGAGTCTTTTGATAACCGCTGCAGCCTGTTCGACGGTTGAACCTCCAGTCGGCAAGACAACTGCATCGTTATATGATCGGTTAGGGCAGAAGCCCGCTATTACGGCAGTTGTGGATGAATTTGTGGGGAATGTGGCCAACGATAATCGTATTAATGGCCGATTTGCCACAACAGATATTCCACGATTAAAAGGGCACCTTGTGGATCAAGTGTGCATGGCGACTGGAGGCCCCTGTACCTACACAGGTAGAGATATGGTGACGATGCACAAGGGAATGCGTATCACCAACGCCGATTTTCACGCGATGGTCGAAGATTTGATTGCAGCACTTAATACTTTCAAGGTTCCCCAAGCAGAGCAGAAGGAATTACTTGGCCTTCTGGGGTCGATGAAGCCTGATATCGTCGAATTACCGTAACGGCTATTCCTGCGCTTGATTCAGATGTTTGGCTCCTTGCGAGATGGACTTCATCTTGGTAGGGAGCCATATTTCGTGGAACTGTTCTTCTGTGCTAGAAAGCCTATATTCTTGTGGAAATTCCTGGGAACGTATTTGATTAGAACTTAATAGTTGTGAGAAAGGAGCTCTGAAATTGACTCATCCAATACAGGCAGAAATAGGGACTCTTGCGTCAATGTGGAGATACCCCGTGAAGTCCATGATGGGGGAAGAATTGTCTGTCGCTCAAGTTGCAGATCGTGGGATCGTGGGTGATAGATCGTACGCTATTTTAGATCACGCTGATGGAAACATTGCCACGGCCAAAAACCCCAGAAAATGGCCGACATTGTTTACCTTTCAGGCCAAATTCCCTGATACGACTCATGAGATTGAAAACGTTTCTCCTGTCCGTATCACTTTACCTAACGGCACGACTGTAACTAGCGATCTCGACGATGTGGATCACCAACTGTCCCAAGCGCTCAATCGAGACGTTATGCTAGTGGCAACAGAACAGGGAAGGGTTGCAGGTGTTCAGGCCTCACTTCCTCCGTCTTGGTCTGCTCAATCAGAGGAGTATTGGCCTGATGTGGATGGCCGTGATCATCGCGACACCGTGACCGATTTCGCTCTTCCTCATGGAACGTTTTTTGACGCGGCCATGATCCACATTCTTACGACGGCTACGCTCAACCAACTTCGCGCGAGCTATTCCAATGGGGAATTTGCCGTGCCTCGCTTTCGCCCTAACCTCGTGATCGAGACAACGGAACAGTTGACGGGCTTTGTGGAAAACGCATGGATTGGGTGTACGCTTGCTATTGGCGACAGCATTCGCCTGAAAATATCCGGACCATGTGCTCGTTGTGTGATTACAACCTTATCGCAGGGAGATCTTCCAAAAGATCCCGGTATCCTGCGTACGGCGCTCAAACAGAATCAGGGGAATGTCGGCGTGTATGCCTCAGTCTTGCAGGGAGGGACCATTCGATCTGGTGATAGAATACGCCTTGAAGAAGATTGAATGGAAATCAAAATTCTCTCGTATTGTGTCTCGCTTGTCTATAATCACAAACAAAAGCGGGAAGGGCTTGAGACTGTTGGGAATGTGTGAGTCGCGTTGCCTCTCGCGTCTCGATATGGTGTATTTGAATACGGTGTCATGGCCATCTGAGCAAAGGAACGCTGTTTAGAACGAAGCAATGTTTCTTCGATTGTCTCATGATAAACGTACGTGGCATTAAAAGATTAGTCGCCAATCCAAGGTGATAGAATGAGCCGTCAAGTTTTGACTTAATTGTGTAAAGTAATTCACACTGAAAATCTGTTGCTCCAAGACTTCTGCTGACAGTCCTGCTCCGAGTAATCCGCGGCTTCGGTCAGGTTCAAATCCTTGCACTGAAAACTTGACGTTTGGGTTTTGTGCAAAACTGGCATCAACGATACGATTGGGATTAAACACTTCGTAACTCCACCGACCCCATACCTCGGGGACAATTTCAAATGAAAGACCAGATGCCATGACTCCAGCCACTCGAAGACCTAGAGATGGACGAAGAGTTTCAATACTCGATTTATTCACTCGAAGATTGAGTGCTTGTGCTCCAGTCTCGGTATAGCCTTCCTGATGGAGATAGCCGTAAGACACAGAGGTTAGTGGTTGGATTTCTAGATCAAGGAAATCGTTACGCCAGTGATGGCGACTGCCAATTTCAAGATAGCCGGAAAATTGATATCCGTCGAATTGTGCTTTGGCCCGACGATTGAGCGTTCCGAAGGTTAGCCCTCGACTGGATTTGTTTCTTAAGTAGCTAAAGGTGCTCGCAACGTCCATATAAAGTGGCTTTCGCATGTGACTGCCATACATGCCGACAAGGTACGTGTTGACTCGATTTTCGTTAGAAATGCCATCAAAATTCACGTACGTTTTGGAGAACCCGACATTCATTCCTAACAGAGAACTTGCCCCGATCCGTCGATCAAAGCCCAACATGCCTCCGCCTGATTGATAGTGAAATCCTGTCGTATTGCTATTGCTATCTCCCTTGCCAAAAATTCCTGTGCCTTGCATCCATGCCCCAGGTTCCCAATGCATTTCATGATTGGTTCCTATCCCTGGTTGAAAATTTTGATTTATCACTGAATTTGATAGATCTTGGAAATTGTTTTCCATCGCAACCGGAGTGCCCGCAAATGCGAGGCTTCCGGTTGTTCGTCCAACCAAGCTGCTAGATAAAGGTGCGCGAAGCATGTTGGCTGGCCGAACCGCCATTGCACGAAGAAATTGACTATTAGTTGATTGAAGGGGATCAGGAAGTGTTCCTTGAGCTTCTGCGCCACTTGAGATTTGCGTATAGGCATTTTGTACCGATTCTTCTGGTACGCTCATGAGTTGCGCAATGACCTCGTCAAAGTCTCCGCTGGCTTGTGGACTATTGGAATCTAGTGCTTCGGCGATGGCTTGTTGATTGCTTGATGTGGCGTTGTCTAGAAAACTTGTGCTGGTACGATTTAATGTGAGGATCACATCATTTCCATTTTGGCTAAGATTGGGTGTGAAATTTGGATGATTCATCGACACTGAGTCAAAACTCCCGGCAACTCCACCATCACCGGTGATCAGCGTATATTCCTCTTCACGGTGATAAGCGCCAGGTGCGGGTTCGACCTGCACGGTTCCTCCATTGATGGTTACAGCTCCAGAGACATCAACCAAATCCCCAGTCCCGTCTCCATTTATATCGATCGCGAGAGTGCTATTGGGATTATTGGTATAGTTCCCATTCACTGTAAGCGTGCCAATTCCACTTCCAGGGGAAAGGGTCCCTTGATTAATGATATTCCCCGTTTGACCTGATCCAGACAACGTCCCTCCAGAGGCGACCGTTGTATTTCCTGCTATCGCACCAGTGACTTCTAATATCCCTGCATTGACCGTCGTGGCGCCAGTGTATGTGTTGGCGCCTCTAAGCGTCATGGTGCCGTTGCCGAGCTTGGTCAAGCCGCCGGTGCCACTCAAGAGCCCCGAGAAGGTGGTATTGGTGGCATCGCCGGCGGAGAGAGTACCGCTGCCGAGGTCGACCGTGCCGGCGCCCGCCAAGGAGCCAACGGTGGCATTCAGGTCATTCACGTCGAATGTGGCTCCGGCGCCGACGGACAA